>NZ_FMCI01000357.1 GCF_900091845.1 Streptomyces sp. SolWspMP-5a-2 | reverse complement strand
CAGCCGCGTCAGCGGTCCCGGCCGTCTCGGCGGTCCCGGCCGTCTCAGCAGCCCCGGCCGCGCCAGCGGTCCCGGCAGCCGCGGCCTTCTCAACCGTGTCGGCCGTACCGGCCGCCCCAACGGTCCCGGCCGCCCCCGGAGTTCCCGACGCCCCGGTCTCCCCGGAGCCCTCCGGAGTCACCGTGTCCTCGGTCGCCCCGTCAGCCCCGTCAGCCCCGGCCACCCCGTCGTCCGCCTCGTCCGGCGCCTTCCCGGACTCCTTCTCGGCCACTTCGGAGGACGCCTTCGCGGACGTCTTCCCGGACTCCGTGCCCGGCGTCGTCCCGCCGTCGTCCCCCGCGAGCCGCTTCAGCGCGGTCTGCGCGCTCAGGAACAGCCGCGAGCCCGCCGGGGAGAACACGGCGGGCGCCCCGGCCCGGCCGTCCGCCGCGCCGTCCGCCGCCGCGGTCCCCGCCTCGGCGGCCACGGCCACGGACCGGGACCCGGCCCCGGGTTCGGTGGCCGCCCCGGTGTCGGCGTCGGGGTCCGCGTCCTGCGCTCCGGGCGCGGGGGCGGCCTCGATCTCCAGCAGCCTGCGGCCTTCGAGGGCGGTCGCCCGCTCGGTCTCGGCGGTGGCGTACCGGCGCAGCAGGGCCGCGTGCTCGTTGCGCAGACCGGCGAGTTCGGCGCGCTTGGCGCGCAGCCGCTGCTCCAGCTTGGCGCGCAGGTCGCGCGACTCGTCGAGGTCGGACTCCAGCTCGGCGATCCGCTCCTCGCTGCGCCACTCGTCGCTCGCACGCGCGCGTGCGAGATCGGCGACCTGTTTACCGGCGTACATGTCCCAGCGGCGCATGACGGCCGCCCCGACGATCGCGACGGCGGCGGCGAGCGCGGCGAAGACCCGCAGCACGGCCGGGGCCGAGAAGACCCACGGCGCGAACGCGCAGGCCAGGGAGACGCCCGCTATCGCCGACGGTGGCAGCATCCGGTGCAAGGGCGGGGAATGACGATGACGTCCACGTGGCATGGCCAGAAACTTACCGCGCGTAGGCGAACGTTGGCTCCCCGCCCCGCAAAACACAGCCATAACGAAACGTTCACGGGGCACCGGGAATTACCGGTCGCAGAATTCACCGGGATCGGCCGCGGCGCGGGGCCCGAGGGCGGGCCGGGAGCGGGCCGCGGGCCCTGTGCCGCACCGCCGTCAGTGGTCGCTGAGCCGCCCGCTGAGCCACTGGAGAGCGGGCGGAATCTCGCGCCGCCAGGTGTTGAAGTTGTGGCCGCCGCTTTCCAGGATGATCGACGAGATCCGGGTGACGCCGGTGGCCTCCACACGCCCTATGAACTTCATCGTGTCCGCGTAGTTGGATTCCCCGATACGGCTGCTGCTGACGAGCAGTGAAGTGTTCGGCGCGGGCATGTGCTTGAGGTACCACCAGAGGTCGGCGCGGTCGCGCACCGCGCTGTCGCCCTGGAAGAGGTCGCCGGTGGTGGGGTCGATCGGCGCCTTGTAGTACGGCGAGAGCCCCACGCCCGCCGCGTACACCGAGGGGTGGTGCATGGCGAGCTTCAGCGCGCAGTAGCCGCCGGTGGAGTCGCCGATGATGCCCCAGCTCCCCGGTTCGCGGCCGACCCGGTAGTGCGCGGTGACGGCGTCGGGGAGGTCCTTGGCGAAGAACGTCTCGGTCTGCGGGCCGCCGGGGACGTCCACGCACTCGGTGTCCCGGGGCGGCGCCACGGTCGGACGCATCATCACCAGGACCATCGGCTGCATCCGGCCGTCCTTGGTGAGCTGCTGGGCGGTGCGCGGGTAGTGCAGCTTGCGGAAGAGCGCCTCGGCGGTGCCGGGGTACCCGGTCAGCACGACGGCCGCGGGGAACGTCCTGGTGCGGAAGCGCGCCTGGAAGTACTCCGGGGGCAGGTACACGTACGCGGGGGTGGCGATGTGGGTGGCGGCGCCGGTGATGTCGACCTTCTGGATCTCGCCGCCGAGCTGCGGACGGGAGCCGTCCGTACTGGTCACCCGGGCGGTGTCGACGACCTGGAGGGGACCGCCGGACCCGCCGAGCGCCGTGTGGTTGACGACGACGCCCTGGTCCTTCTCGCGGCCCAGCAGGTCCGCCCAGCTCGCGTAGAACCCGAACGCCTGGTTGGCGGCGAGACCGAGCGACACGAAGAGGGCCAACTGCGTGGCGAGCAGCAGGCCGACGCGTCCGCTGACGGAGCGCCAGGTCCGCCGCGCGAGCCGGGGCCACAACCACACCGTGCCACCGAACAGCAGTACGGCGAACAAGATCGCCAGTACCAGCACCTTGTTGCTCGTCAGACCCATGGGTTGCTTCCTGCCTGTGCTTTCTCCGTCGCCCCCCGGCTCTTCCCGAGGGCTTGCCCGGGACTTTCCCGGGCCTTTGAACCAGCTTTGAGATGGCGAGTGAACCTCACTCGCCACGACGACGTCCTAGAGGGCGCAATGTCGCCGGATGCCCGAAACGGGCCCGGGTCCAAGGTCTCTCGCGGAACTACGGGATGCGATGTCTGTCAAGACAGATGAGGAAATGTCGGGCGGGGTTCCGCCTCGATCACAGGGTGCCCGGCGCGTCCTGCGCGGGCCGCGCGCCGAGGCCGTACCCGTCCTCGTCGCGCGGGCCGCCGCGCTCGTGAGCCTGCTGGACATCGCCGCGGGCGTCTTCCCGCGCTTCCGTCACAGCCGTATGCACAGCCTCGCGGAGGTGCTGCCGGGGGCGCTCGGGCCGTTCGCGGCCGCGCTGTCGCTCAGCTCGGGCGTGCTGTTGCTGCTGCTGGCGCACGGGCTCAGGCGGCGCAAGCGGCGGGCCTGGCGGGCGGCGGTGCTGCTGCTCCCCGCGGGCGCGGTCGCGCAGTTCACGTACCGCCACTCCGTCATCGGAGTGGTCATCTCGCTCGCCCTCCTCGCGCCGCTGCTGATCCACCGCGACCAGTTCGCGGCGCTGCCCGACCCGCGCAGCCGGTGGCGCGCGCTGGCCAACTTCGTCCTCATGGGAGCAGGTTCCCTCGTCCTCGGACTGATCATCGTCAGCGTCCACCCGAAACGCATGGTCGGCGACCCGAGCCTGGCCGATCGCATTACCCATGTGCTCTACGGACTGTTCGGATTCGAGGGTCCGGTCGACTACCAGGGCAACACCTCCTGGACCGTCGCGTGCTCGCTCGGCGCCCTCGGACTGCTCACCGCGGTCACCACGATCTACCTCGCGTTCCGGCCCGAGCACCCGGCCGCCCGGCTCACCGCCGAGGACGAGACGCAGCTGCGCGCCCTGCTGGCGAAGCACGGCGGCCGCGACTCCCTCGGCCACTTCGCGCTCCGCCGCGACAAGGCCGTGGTCTTCTCGCCCAGCGGCAAGGCGGCCGTCACCTACCGGGTGGTGTCCGGCGTGATGCTCGCCAGCGGCGACCCGATCGGCGACGTCGAGGCGTGGCCCGGCGCGATCGAGCGCTTCATGGACGAGGCCAAGGCCCACTCCTGGACCCCGGCGGTCATGGGCTGCTCGGAGACGGGCGGCGAGGTGTGGACCCGCGAGACCGGACTCGACGCCCTCGAACTGGGCGACGAGGCGGTGGTGGACGTCGCGGATTTCTCTCTCGCCGGCCGTGCGATGCGCAACGTGCGCCAGATGGTCAAGCGCATCGAGCGCGCCGGTTACGAGACCCGGGTCCGACGTGTCCGTGACCTCGGGGAGGCCGAGCTGGAGCGGATCCGGCAGGCGGCCGACGACTGGCGCGGCACCGACACCGAGCGCGGCTTCTCGATGGCCCTCGGCCGGGTCGGCGACCCGGCCGACGGCGACTGCCTGATCGCCACCGCGCACAAGGCGGACGAGCAGGACGGCCCCTACGGCGACCTGAAGGCGGTGCTGCACTTCGTGCCCTGGGGCACCGACGGCGTCTCCCTCGACCTGATGCGCCGCGACCGCTCCGCCGACCCGGGCATGAACGAGCTGCTCATCGTCGCCTCCCTGCAGGCCGCGCCGAAGCTGGGCGTCAGCCGCGTCTCGCTGAACTTCGCGATGTTCCGCGCCGCCCTCGCGCGCGGGGAGAAGATCGGCGCCGGGCCGGTGCTGCGCGCCTGGCGCGGGCTGCTGGTGTTCCTGTCCCGCTGGTTCCAGATCGAGTCGCTGTACAAGTTCAACGCCAAGTTCCAGCCCCGCTGGGAGCCCCGCTTCGTCGTCTACCGGGCCTCCTCGGACCTGCCCCGGATCGGCTTCGCCGCGATGCAGGCGGAGGGCTTCGTCGACATCGCCGTCCCGCTCCCGCGCTTCCTGCGCCGCCGGGGGCGCGCGGCGGCCCCCTGCGCCCACACGGTCGCGGAACACGACGCACGGGCCGCCTGACCACCCCGGCACCCACCCGCGCCGCGCCCCGCCCGCCGGCGCGGGGGGCCTAGGCTGAACGCATGAGCAAGCAGAGCGGACGCGGGCGGGTCGCCGGGCTCCCGGAATGGGACCGGTGCGCGGTCATGGGCGTCGTCAACGTCACGCCGGACTCCTTCTCCGACGGCGGACGGTTCTTCGACACCACGACCGCCGTCAAGCACGGCCTCGACCTCGTCGCGCAGGGCGCCGACCTGGTCGACGTGGGCGGCGAGTCCACCCGTCCGGGCGCCGCCCGCGTGGACGAGGCGGAGGAGCTGCGCCGGGTCGTCCCGGTGGTGCGCGGGCTCGTCGCGGAGGGCGCCGTCGTCTCCGTCGACACCATGCGCGCCTCGGTCGCCGAGCGGTCCCTCGCGGCCGGAGCGGTCCTCGTCAACGACGTCAGCGGCGGCCTCGCCGACCCCGCGATGATCCCGGTCGTCGCCGCGTCCTCGGCCCCCTTCGTCGTCATGCACTGGCGCGGCTTCCTGTCGGGCGGCAACGTCCAGGGGGTGTACGGGGACGTCGTCACCGAGGTCGTCGACGAGCTGCGGGCTCGGGTGGACGCCGTGCTGGCCGGCGGGGTCGCCGCCGACCGGATCGTCGTCGACCCGGGGCTCGGCTTCTCCAAGGACGCCGAGCACGACCTGGTGCTCCTCGCCCACCTGGAGCGGCTGCTCGGGCTCGGCCACCCGCTGCTCGTGGCCGCCTCCCGCAAGCGGTTCCTCGGCCGGGTCCTGGCGGGACCCGAGGGCGCCCCGCCGCCCGCCCGCGAGCGCGACGCGGCCACCGCCGCCGTCTCCGCGCTGGCGGCGCGCGCCGGAGCGTGGGCGGTGCGCGTCCACGAGGTCCGCGCGACGGCGGACGCGGTGCGGGTCGTGCACGCCGTGGAGAGCGCGCGCGCCGGGGCCACCGGGACCGCCCGGAGCACGGAGGCCGCTTCGTGAGCGCCCCGCACCTCGACGTCGAGCAGGTGGAGGCCGCCAACACCGCCTTCTACGAGGCGATGGAGCGCGGCGACTTCGAGACGGTCTCCTCGCTCTGGCTCGTCCCGGCCGACCTGGGCGTCGACGAGGAGTACCACGACCCCGCCGACACCGGCGTGATCTCCTGCGTGCACCCGGGCTGGCCGGTGCTCACCGGCCGCGGCGAGGTGCTCAGGTCCTACGCGCTGATCATGGCGAACACGGACTACATCCAGTTCTTCCTGACCGACGTGCACGTCTCCGTCACCGGCGACACCGCCGTGGTGACCTGCACGGAGAACATCCTCAGCGGCGGCCCGGCCCCCGAGGGCGACGAGGAGCTGGGCCCGCTGGTGGGCCAGCTCGTCGTCGCCACCAACGTGTTCCGGCGCACCGGCCAGGGCTGGAAGCTCTGGTCCCACCACGCCTCCCCGGTGCTGACCGAGAGCGAGGGCGACGACGGCGACGCCGGGGACGACGGGGACGGCGCCCCCGCCTGAGCGGGCGTCCGCCCCGACGGGCGACTTCCGGCCCCCGTCGGGAGCAAGAAGTGGTTGGAATCACGAACCCGTGGGTAGGGGCGGCTACCGACCCGCGAGCCGCCGGGTTCTCCAGCGGAGACCCGCGATGAGACCTCCTGGCCCCGGACGGGGCCGTGCCCCCGGGGCCCGGCCCCGTCGGTGCCCGCAGGTAGATTCGTTCGAGGCCGGTGTGCCGCCCGCACCCGGTACGAACCGGCCGCCCCCGACGACGTAGGAGTGATTCGCGTGGATCGTGTCGCGCTGCGCGGCCTCAAGGCCCGCGGGCACCACGGGGTGTTCCCCAGGGAACGCGAGGAGGGCCAGACCTTCATCGTGGACCTCGTCCTCGGCCTGGACACCCGACCGGCCGCCGCCGACGACGACCTGACGAAGACCGCGCACTACGGCATCGTCGCCGAGGAGGTGGTGGCCGTCGTCCAGGGGGAGGCGGTGAACCTCATCGAGACCCTCGCCGAGCGCATCGCCCAGACCTGTCTAAAGCACGACGGGGTCGAGGAGGTCGAGGTCTGCGTCCACAAGCCGGACGCGCCGATCACCGTCCCGTTCGACGACGTGACCGTCACGATCACCCGGAGCCGAGTATGACCGCGTCCTTCACCGAGGGTCACAGCGACCCGACCGTTCAGCCGGTGCCCGCCTCCGTCGTCCAGCAGGTGGACGCGGCCGACACCACCCTGCACAACCCGAAGCGGGCCGTCGTCGCCCTCGGCGCCAACCTGGGCAACCGCCTGGAGACCCTCCAGGGCGCCATCGACGCCCTGGAGGACACCCCGGGGGTCCGCGTCAAGGCCGTCTCCCCCGTGTACGAGACGGAGCCGTGGGGCGTCGAGCCCGGCAGCCAGCCCGCGTACTTCAACGCGGTGGTGCTGCTGAAGACGACGCTGCCGCCGTCCTCGCTCCTGGAGCGCGCCCACGCCATCGAGGAGGCGTTCTACCGCGTCCGGGACGAACGCTGGGGCGCCCGCACCCTGGACGTCGACATCGTCGCGTACGCCGACGTCGTGGACGACGACCCGCGGCTGACCCTCCCCCACCCCCGCGCCCACGAACGGGCCTTCGTGCTGGCCCCCTGGCACGACGTGGAGCCGGACGCCCAGGTGCCGGGCCGCGGCCCGGTCGCCGAGCTGCTCGACCTCGTCACCCGCGAGGGCGTGGCCGCCCGCAAGGACCTGGAACTTCACCTGCCCGAGTAGTCGTTAAGGTCGAGACGACCACTGTCCGGGACCGGGGGAGCTGAAGGAACACCGTGAGAGAGCTGCGCATCAGGGTCCTGGCCGGCGTGTTCGTCGTGGCGGGCGTCCTGTCCTGGGCGGGAGCCCGCCTGTGGAACTCGGTCGGGACCCTGCCCAGCGTGCCGCTGGCCGCCCCCGTCGTCCTCGCGCTGATCGCCGTGGTCCTGCTCGCCACGGCGCTCTCGCTGCGCGCCCGCCTCAAGGCGCAGCGCGACCGGGAGCCGGGGGCCAAGGGCGTCGACCCGCTGGTGGCGGCCCGCGCGGTGGTCTTCGGCCAGGCGAGCGCCCTGGTCGCCGCCCTGGTCGCGGGCATGTACGGCGGCACCGGGGCGTTCCTGCTGGAGATCCTCGACGTCCCGGCCCGCCGCGACCAGGCCGTCTACGCCGGGTTCTCGGTCGTGGCGGGCATCGCGGTCATAGTCGCCGCCCTCTTCCTGGAGCGCGTCTGCCGGCTCCCCGAGGACGACGACCACAACAACGGCGCGGCGGCCCCCACCTCCTGACACCCCGGGGGCGCCGGACCCGTCCCCGGGTCCGGTGGCGGCTCAGCGCGCCATGATGAGGCTCATCGCCTCCGCGCGGGTCGCCGGGTCCCTGAGCTGGCCGCGGACGGCCGAGGTGATGGTCTTGGCGCCCGGCTTGCGGACCCCGCGCATCGACATGCACATGTGCTCGCACTCCACGACGACGATCACGCCGCGCGGTTCGAGCACCTTCATCAGGGACTCGGCGATCTGCGTGGTGAGTCGTTCCTGCACCTGCGGCCTGCGCGCGTAGACGTCCACCAGCCGGGCCAGCTTGGACAGCCCGGTGATCTTCCCGTCGGCGGACGGGATGTAGCCGACGTGGGCCACGCCCACGAAGGGCACCAGGTGGTGCTCGCAGCTGCTGAGGACCTCGATGTCCTTCACCAGGACCATCTCGTCGTGCCCCAGATCGAACGTGGTGGTGAGCACGTCCTCCGGGGTCTGCCGCAGTCCGGCGAAGATCTCCTTGTAGGCACGGGCCACCCGGGCGGGCGTGTCCCGCAGACCCTCGCGGTCCGGGTCCTCGCCGACCGCTATCAGCAGCTCGCGAACGGCGTTCTCGGCGCGCTTCTCGTCGAACTCGCCGATCGATGCCTCGCCGCCGAGCATCACGGGGTCGGTCATCTGGTGCCTCGTTCCTGTGCGGTTCGCGTGGACGTCACGCCTCTGATCTGCGGCCCTGCGGAAATGCCGCGCCCCCCAGGCTAAAACCTGGGGGGCGCGGCATGCATTCCGGGCCCCTGGTGGGGCGTCGGGAGCGGGTCAGCTCTCGGGTCGCTCCTCGGGAGCGGCCTCGGGCGCCGGGGCGGACTCCGTGGCCGGGGTCTTCGTGGTGCTGACCGCCGGGGCCGCCGTGCCGTTGGCACCGTTCGTCAGGGCCAGCTCCTTGGGGGAGAGCACCGGCGGACGGGTGGACGGCGTACGGCGCGAGGAACCGGTCCAGGCGGGCCGGGGCGGGCGCTTGACGATGGTGGCGAAGACCTCGGCGATCTCCTCCTTGCCCAGCGTCTCCCGCTCCAGGAGCTGGAGGACCAGGTTGTCGAGGACGTCGCGGTTCTCGACCAGGATCTCCCAGGCCTCGTTGTGCGCGTTCTCGATGAGCTTCTTGACTTCCTCGTCCACCAGGGCGGCGACCTCTTCCGAGTAGTCGCGCTGGTGAGCCATCTCACGCCCGAGGAAGGGCTCGGTGTTGTCGCCGCCGAACTTGATGGCACCGAGCCGCTCGGTCATGCCGTACTGGGTGACCATCGCGCGGGCCGTGGTGGTGGCCTTCTCGATGTCGTTGGCCGCGCCGGTGGTCGGGTCGTGGAAGACCAGTTCCTCGGCCGCGCGCCCGCCCAGCATGTAGGCGAGCTGGTCCAGCATCTCGTTGCGGGTGGTCGAGTACTTGTCCTCGTCCGGCAGGACCATCGTGTAGCCGAGGGCACGGCCGCGCGACAGGATGGTGATCTTGTGGACCGGGTCGGAGTTCGGTGAGGCCGCCGCGACCAGGGCGTGTCCGCCCTCGTGGTACGCGGTGATCTTCTTCTCCTTGTCCGACATGATCCGGGTCCGCTTCTGCGGGCCCGCCACCACACGGTCGATCGCCTCGTCCAGCATGGAGTTGTCGATCAGCTTCTTGTCGCTGCGGGCGGTCAGCAGCGCGGCCTCGTTGAGCACGTTGCTCAGGTCGGCGCCGGTGAAGCCCGGGGTGCGCCGGGCGACGGCCGCGAGGTCGACGTCCGGGGCGACGGGCTTGCCCTTCTGGTGGACCTTGAGGATCTCCAGGCGGCCCTGGAGGTCCGGCGGGTCGACCGCGATCTGCCGGTCGAAGCGACCGGGACGCAGCAGCGCCGGGTCGAGGATGTCGGGCCGGTTCGTCGCGGCGATGAGGATCACGCCGCCCTTGACGTCGAAGCCGTCCATCTCGACGAGGAGCTGGTTGAGCGTCTGCTCGCGCTCGTCGTGCCCGCCGCCGAGGCCGGCGCCGCGGTGGCGGCCGACCGCGTCGATCTCGTCGACGAAGACGATCGCCGGGGCGTTCGCCTTGGCCTGCTCGAAGAGGTCGCGGACGCGGGAGGCGCCGACGCCGACGAACATCTCGACGAAGTCGGAACCGGAGATCGAGTAGAAGGGGACTCCGGCCTCACCGGCGACGGCACGCGCGAGGAGCGTCTTGCCGGTACCGGGACGGCCGTACAGGAGCACGCCCTTGGGGATCTTGGCGCCGACGGCCTGGAACTTCGCCGGCTCCTGGAGGAACTCCTTGATCTCGTGGAGTTCCTCGACGGCCTCGTCGCAGCCCGCGACGTCCGAGAACGTCGTCTTCGGGGTGTCCTTGGTGATGAGCTTCGCCTTGGACTTGCCGAAGTTCATGACGCGGGAGCCGCCGCCCTGCATCTGATTCATCAGGAACAGGAACACTACGACGATGAGGACGAAGGGGAGCAGGGAGAGCAGGATCCCGACGAAAGCGTTCTGCTTCGTCGGCGAGACCGTGTAGCCCTTGGTGATCTGCTTGTCCTGGAACTTCGTCTGCAGGGTGTTGGCGAGGGCCACGCCCTGGTCGCCGATGTAGCTCGCCTGGATCTTCGAGCTGCCCTCGACCTTTTCGCCGGACTTGAGCTGGACCTTGATGGTCTGCTCGTCGCCGGTGGTCAGTTTGGCCTGTTCGACCTTGTTGTCATTGATCGCCTGGACGACCTGGCCGGTGTCCACCGTCTTGTAGCCGCCGGACGAGCCGACGACCTGCATCAACACGACCACGGCAAGGACGGCCAGCACGATCCACATGACCGGCCCACGGAAGTATCGCTTCACGTCCATCCATACGGAGCGAATCCGCCCCGTCCCTCCTGCCATAGTGAGTTTGATAAGACAGTTCTTCTGACGGTACCCCAGCATCGCCGCCCGAAGACGCACGGGCGGGCTGGCGGACCCGTCTGCATGCTCCAACGGCGCGGACCCCGCCGGGGTTCCCGATCGTCCTACTGGTTTGGGCCCTTCGGGTTGCCCCCGGGCTCAGCCCCCGTAGACGTGGGGCGCGAGCGTACCCACGAACGGGAGGTTGCGGTACTTCTCCGCGTAGTCCAGGCCGTAGCCGACGACGAACTCGCTGGGGATGTCGAAGCCGACCCACTCCACGTCGATGGCGACCTTCGCGGCCTCGGGCTTGCGCAGCAGCGTGCACACCTTGAGGGAGGCGGGCTCGCGCGAGCCGAGGTTGGAGATCAGCCACGACAGGGTCAGGCCGGAGTCGATGATGTCCTCGACGACCAGGACGTGGCGTCCCTTGATGTCGGTGTCGAGGTCCTTGAGGATCCGCACCACGCCGGAGGACTGGGTGCCCGCGCCGTACGAGGACACGGCCATCCAGTCCATCACCACGGGGGTGGACAGCGCCCGCGCGAGGTCGGCCATGACCATCACCGCGCCCTTGAGGACGCCGACGATGAGCAGGTCCTTGCCCGCGTACTCCGCGTCGATCTTCGCGGCCAGCTCGGCGAGCTTCGCGTCGATCTCTTCCTTGGTGATGAGCACCTTCTCGAGGTCGGCACCCATGTCTTTCGCGTCCACCCGCATCACTTTCGGTCGGTCGTCCCACCGGCCTGCCCGTGCCGTCGGAGGGTTTCTCCTGGCACCGCGACTCAGCCTTGCCGGATGACCAGTCTGCCACCCTGCCGCTGGGCGACGACTCTGCCCGGCAGGTTGATGGCCTTCTGACCTCGCCAGCCGGTGATCAGCCGGTCGACTTCCTCGATGTGCCGGGCGAAGAGCGAACCGGCGGGAGCGCCCGCCTCGATGGCCGCCCGGCGCAGGATCCGGCGGCGCACGGCGGGCGGGAGGGCGTACAGCTTGGCGCACTCCAGCACCCCCGCTGCGTCGCGGACGGACGTCTCGGCCTGGCGGGCCCAGGTGTCGAGGGCGTCCGCGTCGTCGCGGGAGAGCTGGGCGGTGCGGGCCAGTGCCTGGACGACTCCTTTGCCGAGCGCCTTCTCCAGCGCGGGCAGCCCCTCGTGGCGCAGCCGGGAGCGGGTGTAGGCGGGGTCCGCGTTGTGCGGGTCGTCCCAGACGGGCAGCGACTGGACGAGGCAGGCCTTGCGCGCGGTCTGCCGGTCCAGCTCCAGGAAGGGGCGCCGGTAACGGCCGTCGGCCCCCGAGACCGCGGCCATTCCGGACAGGGAGCGGATGCCGGAGCCGCGGGCGAGGCCGAGCAGGACCGTCTCGGCCTGGTCGTCGCGGGTGTGGCCGAGCAGGACCGCGGTGGCGCCGTGCCGGGCGGCGACGGTGTCAAGGGCGGCGTACCGGGCGTCGCGGGCGGCGGCTTCCGGGCCGCCCTCGCGGCCGACGGTCACGGCGACGGCCTCGACCGGGTCGAGGCCCAACCGCCGCATGCGCAGGGCGACTTCGTCGGCGCGCAGGTCGGAGCCGGGCTGGAGACCGTGGTCGACGGTGACGCCGCCGGCCCTGATGCCCAGTTTGGGGGCCTCGAACGCGAGAGCGGAGGCGAGGGCGGTGGAGTCGGCGCCGCCGGAGCACGCCACGAGCACGAGCGGCGTCGGCGTGCGCTCGCGGGAGGGGCCCGTGGGGGCCGGGAGGGCCGGGTGGCCGGTGAGGATGTCGTGGAGGACGCGGCGTACCGCCAGGCGTATCGCCGCGACCGCAGGATGGGGACCCATGTCCGGTTCCCTTCATGAAGTTGTGGAGGGGGGTGAACCCGGGATTGTCACGCAGAGTGTGTAGATGGTGACAGAACCGGGACGTTCCCCGAGCATTGCACGCCTACCCCTGGCTCACGGTCCCTCGGACGGGTGATTGCAGGGGCGTTCGCCTGCCGTGGGCCGGATCTCCTTCACGACCGAGCCCCGGTCTTCACGACTCGCTCCTGCGGTGCACCCGCGCGACCCAGTCCGCCGGTTTGGCGATCTCCGTCTTGGTGGGGAGGGTGTTGGGCGAGGTCCAGACCCGGTTGAAGCCCTCCATGCCGACCTCCTCGACGACGGCCCGCACGAAGCGTTCGCCGTCGCGGTACTGGCGGAGCTTGGCGTCGAGGCCGAGGAGCTTGCGCAGCGCGCCGTCCAGCCGGGAGGCGCCCTTGGCCCGGCGCTGCTGGAACTTCTCGCGGATCTCGGCGACGGACGGCACGACGGCCGGTCCGACGCCGTCCATCACGAAGTCGGCGTGGCCTTCGAGCAGGGACATCACGGCGGTGAGGCGGCCGAGGATCTCGCGCTGGGACGGCGTCTGCACCAGCTCGACGAAGGAGCGGCCGCCGTCGTCCTCCTCGGTGTCGGGGCGGGCGCCGGAGAGCGACTGGGCGGCCTCGCGGACGCGCTCCAGGACGGTCATGGGGTCGACGTCGGTCTCGCCCAGGAACGACTGGATCTCGCCCTCCAGGTGGTCGCGGAGCCAGGGCACGGCGCTGAACTGGGTGCGGTGGGTCTCCTCGTGCAGACACACCCAGAGGCGGAAGTCGTGCGGCTGGACGTCGAGTTCGCGCTCCACGTGGACGATGTTCGGGGCGACCAGGAGGAGGCGGCCGGCGCCGCCCTGCCCGGACGGCAGGTCGCGGGAGGCGGGGGCGAACGTCTCGTACTGGCCGAGGACGCGGGAGGACAGGAACGACAGCAGCATGCCCAGCTCGACGCCGGTGACCTTGCCGCCGACGGCGCCCAGGACCGCTCCGCCGGGGCCGCCGCCGCGACGTTCCTGCATCTTGTCGAGGAGGGGTTTGAGGATCTCCCGGAACCCGGCGACGTTGGCCCGTACCCAGCCGGGCCGGTCGACCACCAGGACCGGGGTGTCGTGGATGTCCTCCGTGCCCATCCCGGTGAAGCCGCGCACGTGCTCCTCGGCCGCCTTCGCGTGCCTGCGCAGCTCCGCGACGACCGCGCGCGCCTCGTCCCTGCTCACCTCGGGGCCCGGACGCGCGAGCCGGGTCGCGGTCGCGACCGCGAGGTTCCAGTCGACCATCCCAGATGATGCAGCACCGCCGATGCTCGTCATGCGTCAACGGTACGTGAGCGCTCCCCGTCCGGGCAGGCCGTGGGACGCGGGCCGGGGGCAGGGGTCAGCCGCAGCCGCAGCCCGCCAGCGCGGTGGCCGCCCGGTCGAGGGCGGACTGGGCCGCTCCCGGGTCGGTGGTGTCGGCGGTGAGGAACGCGAAGGCGAGCATCCGGCCGTCCCGGTCGACGACGGTCCCGGCGAGCGTGTTGACGCCGGTGAGGGTGCCGGTCTTGGCGCGGACGACACCGGCGGCGCCGTCGCCGTAGCGGCCCGCGAGGGTGCCGGTGAAGCCCGCGACCGGGAGGCCGGTGAGGACCGCGCGCAGTTCGGGCCTGCCGGGGTCGCCCGCCGTGACGAGGAGGGCGGTCAGGAGGTGGGCGGTGAGCCGGTCGTCGCGGTCGAGGCCGCTGCCGTCGCGGAACGCGGTGCCCTTGAGGGGCAGCCCGAGCCTGGTGAGGGTGGCGGCGACGGCCCGGCCGCCCCCGGCGAAGTCGGCGCGGGTGCCGGTGGCGACGGCGACCTGGCGGGCGAGGGTCTCGGCGATGTCGTTGTCGCTGTTGGTCAGCATCCGCTCGACCAGGGTGGACAGCGGCGGCGAGGTGACCTCGGCGAGGCTCTCGGAGCGGCTGGTGGCCTTGGAGGGGCCGGGCGCGGTGGTCTTGACGCCCTGTTCGCGCAGGACGGACGCGAACTTCTTGGTGGCGTCGGCCGCCGGATCGGCCACCCGGGTGACCGGGCCGCTGGTGGAGTCGTCGGTGCGGCCCTCGTCGGCGGTCAGGGCGGTGACGGGGGCGAGGTTGTCGTTGACCCCGATGGGGTGAACCTGGGAGCCGGTGAAGAGGGTGGTGTCGTAGGACAGGGTGATCTCGTCGAGGCCGCGCTTCTTGAGGGCCTTCGCGGTCTTCCGGGCCAGGTCGCGCAAGCCTGCCCAGCCGTCGGTCTCGGCGTGCGCGGTGAGGGTCGGGTCGCCGCCGCCGACCAGGACGAGTTCCTCGGTGTCGGGTTCCAGGACGGCCCGGGTGGTGAAGCGGTGGTCGGCGCCGAGGGCGGAGAGCGCGGCGACGGCGGTGGCGATCTTCGTGGTGGAGGCCGGGGTGAGGGCCTGGTCGGGGCCCGCGCCGTAGAGGCGTTCGCCGGTCGCGACGTCGACGACGACGGCGGTGTGCCGGGAGCCGAGCGCCGGGTTCTTCAGGAGCGGGTCGAGGACGGCGGCCAGCGAGGCCGGGGTGGGGGTGGCGCGGGCGGCGCCCTTGGCCGCGGTGCCGAGTCCGGCCAGCACGGACCCGGCGCTGGGCGCGGGCGCGGGGACGCCCTCACCGCCGGAGGTGCCGTCGTGATCTGCGCCACCCGTCCCGTCCAGGGCGACCGCGCGGTGCCGCTCGGCCGTACGCTGACCCGTGGAGTCCCAGGGACCCGCGGCGCTCACCACCACGGCGGTCAGCGCGAGCCCGGCGCCCGCGGCGACCGCGGTGTACTGCCAGGTCTTGCCTGGCCGGACCGCCGTCAGCCGTGCGAGCTGCGGTTTCGTGATGTCGACGGCGTGGGCGAGACGCGGTTTCACGGCCTCCACGGCGCGTGCGACCTGTGGTCGTACGGCCTCTTCGGCACGCGCCAGACGCGGTCGAACGGCGTTCGCGATCCGCGCCAGACGCGGTCTCGCGGCCCGCCACGGCCTCAGTTCTGGCACGACGACCAGCCCCTTTCGCGATCACACTGCGGCGTGAGGGACACTTAACCACCAGAACTATGTGCTGATCATGGAGGAGCCACCGGTGGAGTTCGACGTCACGATCGAGATCCCGAAGGGTTCGCGGAACAAGTACGAGGTGGACCACGAGACCGGTCGGATCCGCCTGGACCGTCGCCTCTTCACCTCGACCGCCTACCCGACCGACTACGGCTTCGTCGAGAACACTCTCGGCGAGGACGGCGACCCGCTGGACGCGCTCGTCATCCTGGACGAGCCCACGTTCCCGGGCTGCCTCATCAAGTGCCGTGCGATCGGCATGTTCCGCATGACGGACGAGGCCGGCGGCGACGACAAGCTGCTGTGCGTCCCGGCCACCGACCCGCGGGTGGAGCACCTCAGGGACATCCACCACGTGTCGGAGTTCGACCGTCTGGAGATCCAGCACTTCTTCGAGGTCTACAAGGACCTGGAGCCCGGCAAGTCCGTCGAGGGCGCCGACTGGGTCGGCCGTACGGACGCCGAGGCGGAGATCGAGAAGTCGTACAAGCGCTTCAAGGAGCAGGGCGGCCACTGAGCCCCCGGCCGTCCCGACGGGCCGCACGCGTGGGCGTGCGGCCCGTCGGCGTGTCTGTGCGCATACTGAGGCTGACCGAAGGCGTCGTGCGAGGAGCGTTGCGTCAGTGACGGAGGCGGAGAACCGGAAGCCGCAGTCGGACGAGGCCAGGTCGGCGTACGACCCGGAGATCACGTCCGAGTTCGCGATCCCCGCGGGGCTCGCCCTCGCGCGGGCCGGCGGCGCGGAGCCGGAGACGACATCGGAGTTCGCGGTCCCCGCGGGTCTCGAGGTGGCGCCGCCGCCGGCCGCCGAGTCCGAGGGGTCGGCGTTCAACACGCCCGCCACGTACAGCGCCCGGGAGGCGCCGAGCGCGTTCACCCCGGCCTCCGGGGTGCCGATGGTCAGCCTGACCAAGAACGTGCCGTGGCAGGACCGGATGCGCACGATGCTGCGGATGCCGGTGGCCGACCGCCCGGCGCCCGAGCAGGCGCAGAAGGCCGACGACTCCGGTCCTGCCGTCCCCCGGGTGCTCGACCTGACGCTGCGCATCGGCGAGTTGCTGCTGGCGGGCGGCGAGGGCGCGGAGGACGTGGAGGCCGCGATGTTCGCGGTGTGCCGCTCCTACGGCCTCGACCGGTGCGAGCCGACCGTCACCTTCACGCTGCTGTCGATCTCCTACCAGCCGTCCCTGGTGGACGACCCGGTGACGGCGTCGCGGACCGTGCGGCGGCGGGTCACCGACTACACGCGCCTTGCGGCCGTGTTCCAGCTCGTGGACGACCTCAGCGACCCGGAGACGCACATCTCCCTGGAGGAGGCGTACCGGCGGCTCGCGGAGATACGGCGCAACCGGCACCCCTACCCGACCTGGGTGCTGACGCTTGCGAGCGGGCTGCTCGCGGGCGCGGCCTCGGTGCTGGTCGGCGGCGACCTGGTGGTGTTCGTCGCGGCGGCGCTGGGCGCGATGCTCGGCGACCGGCTGGCCTGGCTCTGCGCGGGGCGCGGGCTGCCGGAGTTCTACCAGTTCACGGTGGCCGCGATGCCCCCGGCCGCGATGGGCGTCGCGCTGACGCTGGCGCACGTGGACGTGAAGGCGTCCGCGGTGATCACCGGTGGGCTCTTCGCGCTGCTGCCGGGGCGAGCCCTGGTGGCGGGCGTCCAGGACGGCCTGACCGGCTTCTACATCACCGCCGCCGCGCGCCTCCTCGAGGTCCTGTACTTCTTCGTCGGGATCGTCGTCGGCGTGCTGGTGATCCTCTACGTCGGCGTGCTGCTCGGCGCGCACCTCAACCCGGACGCGGCGCTGGGCACCGCGCACCGGCCGCTGTGGCAGATCGGCGCGTCGATGCTGCTGTCGCTGACCTTCGCGGTGCTGCTCCAGCAGGAACGGTCCACCGTCCTCGCCGTGACGCTCAACGGCGGGGTGGCCTGGACGGTGTACGGCGCGATGCGCGTCACCGGCGAGATCTCACCGGTCGCCTCGACGGCCGTCGCGGCGGGTCTGGTGGGGCTCTTCGGGCAGTTGCTGTCCCGCTACCGGTTCGCGTCGGCGCTGCCGTACACGACGGCGGCGATCGGGCCGCTGCTGCCCGGTTCGGCGACGTACTTCGGGCTGCTGGCGATCGCCCAGAACGACGTGGACAGCGGTCTGGTGTCGCTGTCGAAGGCGGCGGCGCTGGCGATGGCCATCGCCATCGGCGTGAACCTCGGTTCGGAGATCTCGCGGCTGTTCCTGCGGCTGCCGGGCGGCGCGAGCGCGGCGGGCCGCCGGGCCGCGAAGCGGACCCGAGGCTTCTAGCCCCGCCGCCGTCCTCTCCCCCGGACGGCACCCGCACCCGGTGGTGCCCCGCCCGAGCCGGACCGCACCCGTGCCCGGCCGGACCGGCGATCGCCCCGCCCGCGTACCCCGGCTAGCGCGAGGTGTCCGTCGTGGCGTGGAGTTGTGCGGCCAGGCGGTCCAGTTCGGCGGTGGTGGCGGGCGAGCGGTCGCTGAGGCCGCTGTGCACGGCCGTCGGGCTGCGCAGGAAGCGCCGGAGCAGGGCCACCAGGAGCCCCTGCGGCAGGACCCGCAGCGCGGTGAAGGCGCGGGGCACCGGGGCCGTCCCGCGCGCGGCGAGGTTGCGCCGGACCTGGTGGAGCATGGCGCGGACCGCGTCCGGGTCGGCCGCCAGCTCCACCGGGCCGCCCGCCGCGTGCACCGCCTGCCCGAGCGGGACCTCGAAGTCGGCGTGCGTCCTGAGCCAGGCGTCCATCCGCGGTTCGGCCCGGGTGCCGATCCCGGCGGCGCGGAAGGTCTCCACGATCCGCTCCAGCCGCGGGGTGGTGCGGCCGTCGGGTTCGCCGACCGGCATCGCGACCCGTCGGGTGATCCGGTCGGCCCGGCGGTGGCGGACCACGTCGCCGTCCATCGTGCCGCCGAACGCGGGGAAGCCGAGCAGCACCCGCTCGCGGCCGATCGTCCCGCCCAGTTCCCCGGCCCCGGCCGCCCAGTTGAGCAGGAACAGCACGTCTCCCGCGACCCCGGCGAGCGATTCCCGCACGGCGTCCACCTGATGGGTGCGGACGAGGACGGCGATCAGGTCGTACGCGTCCCCTGGGCGCTCGACCACCGGCACCGGCACCCGTTCGACGGCCGTGCCGCCCGCCTCGGCGCGCAGCACCCCGCCGTGCAGGCGCAGGGCGGCCAGCCGCTCGCCCCGGGCGAGGAGCGAGACGTCGTGGCCCGCCTCGTGCATGCGGGCGGCGAACAGGCTGCCGCAGACCCCGGCGCCGTAGACGAGCAGCTTCATGGCAGTCCTCATTCGCCGATCGATTAAGTCAAACGTTCGTTTCATTCAAGCATATGTATAGTCCCTCGCGTGGCGACCCCAGACACCCGGACCCAGATCCTCGACGCGGCCGAGCGCCTCTTCGCCGAGCACGGGTACCGGGGCACCTCGGTCCGCGCGATCACCACGCTGGCCGGGGCGAACCTGGCCGCCGTCGGCTACCACTTCGGTTCCAAGGCGGAGCTGATGACCGCGGTGGTCCGGCGGGTGGTGGAGCCCATCAACGCGGCGCAGCGGGCCGGGCTCGACGCGCTGCTCGCGCGGACCTCACGGCCGTCGGTCGGAGAACTGGTGGAGGCGTTCGCGGGGCCGCTGTTCGACGGGATGTCGGCGGGCGGCGCCCGCACGTCCCGGCTGATCATGACGATCCTCAGCGACCCGGCCGAGGAGGCGCGGGGCTGGACCGGACCGGCCGAGGAGGCGGTCCGTGAGGAGTTCTTCGCGGCCTTCGCGCGGGCGCTGCCCGGCGTCTCCCCCGGGGAACTGGCGTTCCGGATGCGGGGGATCGTCGCCGTGACGGCCGTCGACCGCCTGGAGGTGCACCAGCAGTCCGTGCCGGGCTGCGCCTCCCCCGAGCAGGGGGCGGCGGCCCGGCGGTGGGCGGTCGCGTTCCTGACGGCGGCGATGAGCGCGCCGCCGCCCCCGGCCTGACGGCCGCCGGGGGCGCGTCCTAGTAGCCGCCGTTGTTGTTGTACGGGTACTGCTGCTGGTTCGGCTGCTGCGGCGGGTACTGCTGCTGCGGGTACTGCTGCGGGGCGTAGTAGTCCTGGTTCGGGTCGTACGGCTGCTGCGGCTGGGGCGCCTGGTGCTGCGGGTGCGGCTGGGCCTGCGGCTGCTGGTGGTGGCCCTGGTAGTACGGCTGCTGGTGCTCGGCCGGGGGGATGCGGCGCAGCTGGGTCGTGGCGTCGTCCATCGGCGGGGCCTGCTGGTACGCCGGGGGCTGCGGGTACTGCTGCTGCGGGGCCTCGGCCCCGGCCTTCTTGTTCTTCGAGCGGGCCCGCAGGAACTCGATGACGATCGGGACGACCGAGACCAGGACGATCAGGATCAGGATCGCCTCGATGTTCTTCTTCACGAAGTCGATCTGGCCGAGCCACGAGCCGAGCAGGGTGACGCCCGCGCCCCACAGGACGCCGCCGATCACGTTGAAGATGAGGAACGAGCGGTACTTCATGCCGCTGACGCCCGCGACGATCGGCGTGAAGGTGCGCACGATCGGCACGAAGCGGGCCAGGACCAGGGACTTCGGGCCGTACTTCTCGAAGAACTCGTGGGCCTTGGCCACGTTCTCCTGCTTGAAGAGGCGGGAGTCGGGGCGGCTGAAGAGGGAGGGGCCGACCTTCTTGCCGAACATGTAGCCCGCCTGGTCGCCGAGGATCGCGGCGAGGCAGATCAGCGCGATGGCGGCCCAGAGCGGGAAGTTCAGCTGGTTGGAGGTGATCAGCAGGCCCGCCGTGAACAGCAGCGAGTCACCCGGCAGGAAGAACCCGATGAGCAGGCCCGACTCCGCGAAGACGATGAGGAGCAGGCCCCAGATGCCGAACGTGTCCAGGAGGTAGTTCGGATCGAGCCAGCTCGGGCCGAGGGCAAGCGTCGTCACGGTTCCGGGCTCCAGGGGGATGGGGGCGGATACGGCGTCCAGGTGAGGCCGCACAACGCTATCAACGGAATGTGTCCGCCCCAGGTTCCACCGGTGGCCGCGGGATGCGCTGTGCGGCCCCTGGCAGCGGCCTGTGACCCGGGGGCGCCCCGTGCGCGCGGAGGACGGCCGCGGCCCCGGCCCGGGAGCGGCCCCGGGCCGGGGACAGGTGGGCGGGTCAGGCCCCGGCGCGGGCCGCGTTGGCGGCGATCGCCTCGCTCAGGTGCCGGGCGAGACCGGGCCGGACGGCGTCGTAGTGGGCGGTGAACCGCTCGTCGGCGACGTACATCTCCCCCAGGCAGCGGTGCATGGCGGGCGAGCAAGCGTAGAACCAGCGGACCAGGTGCGCCCGGTGCTCCTCGGCGAGGTCCATGGCGGCGGCCCCGGTGGACGGCTCCCCCGCGTCCAGGAGGGCCGCGTAGCGGGCGGTCCAGTCGTCGGTCTCGGCCTGGACGCGGGCCCAGTCCTCCTTGGTGTAGCGGGCGGCCCGGCGCTGCGACTCCGCGTACGCCTCGGTGTCGCCCCAGCGCCGCTCGGTCTCCTCGGCGTACCGCTCGGGGTCGTGGTCGCCGAAGACCTCGAACCGCTCCTCGGGGGTCAGGCTGATGCCCATCGTGTGTGCCTCCATGGCGTGTTCGACGGCCGCCGCCATCGCGTGGAGCCGTTCGATCCGGGCGGTCAGCAGCTCGTGCTGCCTGCGCAGATGGCTGCGCGGGTCCGCGTCCGGGTCGTCCAGCAGGACGGCGACCTCGTCGAGCGGGAAGCCCAGCTCCCGGTAGAACAGGACGCGCTGCAGCCGGTCGAGGTCGCCGTCGCCGTAGCGGCGGTGCCCCGCGTGGTTGCGCTCGCTCGGGGCGAGCAGGCCGATGGCGTCGTAGTGGTGCAGGGTGCGCACGGTGACGCCGGCGAAGCCCGCGACCTGTCCCACGGAGTAGCTCACTTCGTCCGCTCCTTTCTCGGTACGGGCTCCACGGTGGTCCCTCACGCCGCGTGAGGTGCAAGCCCTGGCCCGGACGCCCCGTTCGGGATGTTGTGCCGTACATGTCCGCTTAGGGTGAGCGCGTGGCCTCCGACACCGCGCCGCCGCGGGCGTCCGCGCCCTCCGCGCGGGCGCTCTCCGCGTCGCTCCTGCCCGCGCTCGTGGTGGGCGTCGTCGCGAGCCTGCTCTTCGTGGGGGTGAGCGAGGCCGCCGAGCTGCTCCAGGGCGTGCTGTGGAAGAACCTGCCGGACGCGCTCGGCGTGGGCCGGTACTCGGTGCTGTGGATGCTGGTGATGCTCACCGCGACCGGTGTCGCCGTGGGCCTCGTGGTGTGGAAGGTGCCCGGTCACGCGGGCCCCGATCCGGCCACCCTGGGCCTGGACGCGCCCGTGCTGCCGCCCACGGTACTGCCCGGCCTGCTGCTCGCGGTGGCGCTGATGCTGGCGGGCGGCCCGAGCCTGGGCCCGGAGAACCCGATCATCGCGGTCAACGTGGGGCTGGCGTTCTGGCTGGGCTCGCGGTTCCTGCCGCGGGTGCCGGGGGCGCTGTGGCCGGTGCTGGCGGAGTCGGCGACGATCGGCGCGCTGTTCGGGACGCCGGTGGCGGCGGCCCTGGTGATCTCGGAGGCGCTGGCCGGGCGGCGGACGGCGGGGCCGCTGTGGAGCAACCTGTTCGCGCCGCTGGCCGCGGCGGCGGCGGGCGCGCTGACCACCTCGCTGGTCGCGCACCCCACCTTCGACCTGGGGCTGCCCGGTCTGGCCAGGCCCGGCTGGGCCGATCTGCTCTCCGCGCTGGTGGTCGCCTCGCTTGCGGCGCTCCTCGGCATGCTCGGGGTGGCCGCCTTCCCGTACGCGCACGCCCTCTTCCGGCGGCTGCCGCACCCGATGCTCGCGCTGCCCGCCGGTGGCCTGGTGCTCGGCCTGCTGGCGGCCCTGGGCGGCCATCTGACGCTCTTCAAGGGGCTCTCGGAGATCGGCACGCTGGCCCGCGACCCGGACGGCTGGACGTTCGGCCAGTTCCTGACCATGGCGGTGGTGAAGCTGGCGGCGCTGGTGGTCGCCGCGTCCTGCGGCTTCCGGGGCGGCCGGATCTTCCCCTCGGTCTTCATCGGCGTCGCCCTCGGGATGGCCGCGCACGCGCTGGTGCCCGGGGTGGACCTGTCGGTCGGTGTCGCCGCCGGGGTGCTGGGCATGCTCCTGGCCGTCACCCGGCAGGGCTGGGTGAGCCTCTTCACGGCGGCCGTGCTGGTCGACTCCCCGGCGATCCTCGCCCTGCTCTGCTTCGCCTCGCTGCCCGCCTGGCTGCTGGTCACGGGCAGGCCCCAGATGCAGCTCCACGACGACGGAAGTCCGGTCACCTGATCCGAGGAGGGAACACCCATGGCGCTCCACGAGGGCTCCGCGCAGGACACGAAACCGCTCTCCGTGAACCCGTTCTTCGGGGAGGCGAACCCGGTCGCCGGGATGACCGACGCCCCGCCCAAGCACCGGCTCCCCGACGACCCGATGCCCCCGTCGACGGCGTACCAGCTCGTCCACGACGAGCTGATGCTGGACGGCAACTCGCGGCTCAACCTGGCCACCTTCGTCACCACCTGGATGGAGCCGCAGGCCGGGGTGCTGATGGCGGAGTGCCGCGACAAGAACATGATCGACAAGGACGAGTACCCGCGCACCGCCGAGCTGGAGCGGCGCTGCGTGTCGATGCTCGCCGACCTGTGGAACGCGCCGGACCCGGCCGCCGCGGTGGGCTGTTCCACGACCGGTTCGAGCGAGGCGTGCATGCTCGCCGGGCTGGCCATGAAGCGGCGCTGGGCGCAGCGCAACGCCGACCGCTACCCGGCCCACGACGTGCGGCCCAACCTGGTCATGGGCGTCAACGTGCAGGTCTGCTGGGAGAAGTTCTGCAACTTCTGGGAGGTGGAGGCCCGCACGGTGCCCATGGAGGGCGACCGCTACCACCTGGACCCGCGGGCCGCGGCCGACCTCTGCGACGAGAACACCATCGGGGTCGTGGGCATCCTCGGCTCCACCTTCGACGGCTCCTACGAGCCGATCGCCGATCTGTGCGCGGCCCTCGACGCCCTCCAGGAGCGCACCGGACTGGACGTCCCCGTCCACGTCGACGGCGCCTCGGGCGCGATGATCGCGCCGTTCCTCGACCCCGACCTGGTCTGGGACTTCCGTCTCCCCCGGGTGGCGTCCGTCAACACCTCGGGCCACAAGTACGGCCTGGTCTACCCGGGCGTCGGCTGGGCGCTGTGGCGCGACAAGGACGCGCTCCCGGAGGAGCTGGTCTTCCGCGTCAACTACCTCGGCGGCGACATGCCGACGTTCGCGCTGAACTTCTCGCGCCCCGGCGCGCAGGTCGTCGCGCAGTACTACACGCTGCTGCGGCTGGGCCGCGAGGGGTTCCGCGCGGTCCAGCAGTCCACCCGGGACGTGGCGCGCTCACTCGCCGGGCGCGTCGAGGACCTGGGCGACTTCCGGCTCCTGACCCGCGGCGACGAACTGCCCGTCTTCGCCTTCACCACGGCCGACGGGGTGACCTCCTACGACGTGTTCGACGTCGCCCGGCGGCTGCGGGAGAACGGCTGGCTCGTTCCCGCCTACACGTTCCCGCCGAACCGGGAGGACCTGTCGGTGGTGCGGGTGGTGTGCCGCAACGGCTTCTCGCAGGACCTCGCCGATCTGTTCATCGAGGACCTGAGCCGTCTGCTGCCCGAACTGCGCAGGCAGCCGCATCCGTTGACGCGGGACAAGGACGCGGCCACCGGCTTCCACCACTAGGGTTCAGCGGCCGAGGCCGCCCCGCGCGACGGCGTCGGCGAACAAGGACCAGGCCCCGGCCCCGAAGACGAGGGGGGTGCGGGCGGGGTCCTTGCTGTCCCGGACGGGGACGACGGAGAGGTTGTCGGCGAACTCCAGGCACTGGCCGCCGTCTGAGTTGCTGTGGCTGCTCTTGCGCCAGGCGGCGCCGGTCAGAAAGTCGTCGGAGACTTCGAGGCAGTTGCCGCCGTCCGGATTGCTGTGACTGCTCTTGCGCCAGGCAGCGCCAATCAGGAAGTCGTCGGAGACTTCGAGGCACTGGCCGCCGTCCGGATTGCTGTAGCTGCTCTTGCGCCAGTGAGCGCCTGTCAGCAAGTCATCGGAGACTTCGAGGCACTCGCCGCCGTCCGGATTGCTGTAGCTGCTCTTGCGCCACGTCACATTGTTCAGGTCGATGGCTCGCACGGTACTTCCTCCAACAGCCGCAGGATGAACGACCGCGACTCAGGCGGCTTCAACGCCAGGTCACGCATGGCATCGTACGCACGGTGCAACCGCACAACTGACGTTTGTTCTTCGATCAGTTCGCCTCGATGTGCGTTCTCCGTGTACGCCACCGTAATGCCATCCGTCAGCCGCAGGAACATCACCGCGGTGCCCACCAGACCATTCAGACCGGAACTGTGCGGCAGCACCTGGAGCACAATGCCCGGCTTCTCCGCGATCTCGGCGAGGTACGTCAACTGCTCCCGCCACGCTTCGGCGTCACGCAACGGCGTGCGCAGCACCGCCTCGGCCATGAGCGCGCGGAACGGAGGCGCGTCGTCCCCCTTCAGCAACTCCTTTCGTCCAGTGCGCGCTTCGACCTGCTGGTCCAGCTCCTTGCCGCGATAGCCACCCAGGCTGAGAACCTCGCGCGCATAGGCATCCGTCTGGAGCAAGCCGGGCAGAATGCTCACCCCGAAGTGCCACAAGCAGGTGGCTTCGCTCTCCAGAATCATGTACCGCCGATACTGCTCCTTGAACTGGGTGGGATCACCAATTGCCAGTTCCCACAAGGCCAGCAACAGCCCCGGTGTCCCGTAGTAATGATCGAGAGCCTGCGCGACCTCGGGGCTACCCATCGTCGCCCCGCTCTCCAACTTGCCGAAAAGCGACGGGTCCCAACCCACTACTTCCGACAACTTCTTGAGAGTCAGGCCCCGTTCGGTGCGGAGCAACCGCACCTCTTCGGCGTACCGGTGTCGCGGCTCCTGGCTCCGTCCCGTGATCACCCTTCTCTGTGGCATCGCATCGCACTCCTCCGTGGGCCCGATTTACGCGACAGAGAGTAATGACGGTCAGTCGAGAACGCCCCGGAAAGGCTTGCCCTCTCCCTCGAACGTGTATGCCCCGCCCTCGATCCGGCCGATCAGGCCCCGGGTCCACACCGCGTCGGCGTCCGCCGTGTGGAGCCAGCGGTTCATGATCTCGCCGATGTGGCCGAGCTGTTCGGGCGTGTGGTCGCCGATGTACCGCTCGGTGACGGCGGTGCGCCACTCCCCGATCCGCCGCAGCCGCTCCGTGAGCAGCGCCACCGCGTCCGCGCGCGGGAGGTCCACGAGGAAGCCGAGCGCCGCCG
Source organism: Streptomyces sp. SolWspMP-5a-2 (assembly GCF_900091845.1). Taxonomy (GTDB): domain Bacteria; phylum Actinomycetota; class Actinomycetes; order Streptomycetales; family Streptomycetaceae; genus Streptomyces; species Streptomyces doudnae. Next base: position 11,545 of record NZ_FMCI01000357.1, on the reverse strand, counting down.
TGGTGACGTCGGCGCCCTGGTCGTAGGCGGCGAGCGCGTCCCGCAGCAGCCGCCGGTACTCCTCGGTGCCCGCGGCGGTGATCTCGTACTCGGTGCGGGGCGGACCGCCCGCCGTCGAGGGGGCGGTCTCGTGCGCGAGCAGCAGGCCCTGCCCGGCCAGGTGCTTCAGCGCGTGGTAGATCGACCCCGGCTTGGCCCGGGACCACTCGTGCGCGCCCCAGTACTCCAGGTCCCCCCTGACCTGGTAGCCGTGGGCCCGCCCGTGCTGGCGGACCGCGCCGAGCACCAGGAGACGGATCGCTGACATGGGGCCAGCGTAGGACCCGGGGAGATCACCCCCACTCCGCACCCCGCTCCAGCGCGACCAGCTCGAACGCGGTCCTCCCGTCGAGCGACTCGCGGATGATGTCGGCGTGGCCCGCGTGCCGGGCCGTCTCGCGGATCAGGTGGAGGCAGAGCCAGCGCACCGAGACCCGGCCGTCCGGCGGGAACCAGGGCTCGGCGGGCAGCGGGAACGTGTCGTCGAGGCTCGGCACCGACCGGACGTGCTCCTCGGTCGCGGCCGCGACCTCCTTCCAGAGCGCGAGCTGCGAGGCGACGCTCTCGCCGTCGACGAGGACGAACGTCTCGTGCCAGTTCGACTCGTCGCGGCGCACGGCGGGCGGTTCGCCCTTGGCGCGCGCCAGCCAGCTCTGCTCGACCTCGACGACGTGCTTGAGCAGCCCGCCGAGCGTCAGCTCGCTCGCGCTCGGGCGGGCCGCCGCCTGGTCGTCGGTCAGGCCGAGCAGGGCCCGCCGGACGCCGCCGCGCTGCTCCTCGATGAAGGAGAGCAGGGCCCCGCGCTCGTCCCCGGGTGCCTCCGCTGCTACGTGGGTGACCATGACCGCCGCCTCTCCTCGGTGCTCCGGACCGGCTCGCGCCGCCCGACACCGACGACCGTACGGGCCGATGAGGACGGATCCTGACCTCATCGGCCCGTGGCGGGGAAGAGGACTCCGGCGGCTAGAAGGGGAAGCCGCTGCGGCCGTGCTGCACCGAGATCCACTTCAGCGTGGTGAAGGCGTCCGCGGTCGTCTCGCCGTTGAGGCGGCCGACGCCGGAACTCTTCTCCCCGCCGAACGGCACCAGCGGCTCGTCGTGCACGGTGCCGTCGTTGACGTGGAACATGCCGGTGTCGATGCGCCTGGCGAAGGCGACCCCGCGCTCGACGTCCCCGGTGTGGACGGCGCCGCTCAGCCCGTAGGGGGTGTCGTTGACGAGGCGGACCGCCTCCTCCTCGCCGTCGAAGGTGATGAGGAAGGCGATCGGTCCGAAGACCTCCTGGCGCAGCAGCGGGGAGTCCGCGGGAAGGCCGGTGAGGACGGACGGCTCGACCAGGTTGTCGGTGGTCGTGCCGCGCACCAGCGCGGTGGCGCCCTGCTCGACGGCCTGCTCGACGACGGCGGAGAGGGCCTCCGCCTGCGAGGAGTTGATGACCGGGCCGATGACGGTCTGCGGATCGCGCGGATCGCCGACCTTGAGGGTGCGCACCTTGGCGACGAACTTCTCGGTGAACGCGTCGGCGACCGACCGGTCCACCAGGACGCGGTTCGCGGCCATGCAGACCTGGCCCTGGTGCACGTACCGGCTGAAGACCGCGGCGTCGACCGCGTAGTCGAGGTCGGCGTCGTCCAGGACGACGATCGCGCTGTTGCCGCCGAGTTCGAGCACGGTCCGCTTGAACCGGGCCGCGCAGACGGTCGCGACGTGCCGGCCGACCGTGTCGGAGCCGGTGAAGGAGATGACCTTGGGGACCGGGTGCTCGATGAAGGCGTCGCCGATCTCCGCGATGTCGGTGATCACGACGTTCAGCAGGCCGCCGGGCAGCCCCGCGTCCTCGAAGATCTTGGCGACCAGCGAACCGCCCGCGATCGGGGTGTTCTGGTGCGGCTTGAGGACCACGCCGTTGCCGAGCGCGAGGGCGGGGGCGACCGACTTGAGGGAGAGCAGGAAGGGGAAGTTGAAGGGGCTGATCACGCCCACGACGCCGACCGGCTCGCGGTAGACGCGGTTCTCCTTGCCGTCGATCGGCGAGGGCAGGATCCTGCCCTCGGGCCGCAGCGCCAGGTGGATCGACTCGCGCAGGAACTCCTTGGCGAGGTGGATCTCGAACCCGGCCTTCACCCGTGTGCCGCCCAGCTCGGCGATGATCACGTCGGTGATCTCCCGCTCGCGCTCCTCGACCAGCCGCAGCGCCTTCTCGAAGACGGCGCGACGCGCGTAGGCGTTGGTGGCGGCCCAGGCGCGCTGCGCGGCGGCGGCCGACCGGTACGCCTCGTCGACCTCGTCGACCGTGGCTATCGTGATCGAGGCGAGCTTCTCACCGTCGTACGGGTTGAAGTCGATGATGTCCCAGGAGCCGGTGCCCTGGCGCCATGCGCCGTCGATGTACTGCTGTGCCAGTTCGGAGAAGTACGGCGACATGTGATCCCTCAATCACTAGCAGACACACGAGATCTGTCGATCTGCGTCACGGTCTGATCACATGTCATCGTACGGGTGGTTCAGGAGAGTTGGAGGAGTCCGCGGAGAAGATCGCGGCTCTCGTCCGGCCCCGGGCTGTCCTGCTGCAGCTCCTTCAGCGCGCTCTCGTACTGGGCCACGTCCTCGGCCTTGTCGAGGTACAGCGCGCTGGAGAGCTGCTCCAGGTAGACGACGTCCGAGAGGTCCGACTCGGGGAAGGACAGCAGCGTGAACGCGCCGCTCTCCCCGGAGTGCCCGCCGAAGCCGAACGGCATGACCTGGAGCCGGATGTTGGGGCGCTCGGAGACATCGATCAGGTGCTGGAGCTGGCCGCGCATCACCTCGCGGTCCCCGTAGGGGCGGCGCAGGGCGGCCTCGTCCAGGACGATGTGGAATTCGGGGGCGTTCTCCGAGAGCAGGTACTTCTGCCGCTCCAGGCGCAGCGCCACCCGCTTCTCGATGTCGGCCGCGCTCTCGCCGCGCATCCCGCGCCGGACCACCGCGCGGGCGTACTCCTCGGTCTGCAGCAGGCCGTGCACGAACTGCACCTCGTAGACGCGGATCAGCGAGGCCGCGCCCTCCAGGCCCACATAGGTGGGGAACCAGCTCGGCAGGACGTCGGAGTAACTGTGCCACCAGCCCGCGACGTTGGCCTCCCGGGCGAGGGCGAGCAGCGAGGTGCGCTCGGCCTCGTCGGTGATCCCGTACAGCGTCAACAGGTCCTCGACGTCACGGGTCTTGAAGCTCACCCGGCCCAACTCCATCCGGCTGATCTTCGATTCGGAGGCGCGGATCGAGTAGCCCGCCGCCTCGCGCGTGATGCCCCGGGCCTCACGCAGCCGCCTGAGTTGCGAGCCGAGCAGCATGCGCCGCACCACCGATCCTGGCTCTCCCGCGCTCACGTTCGCCCGCCTCCCCAACCGTTTCCAGGGGCCGCAGTCTGCCACTAAAACACTTCGAGCAGTACTCGTCCGATTACAGATACGGAAAAGGAACCAAGATTCCGCGCAGGTTTCAAGGAGAGTTGGCAAGGGTCGGACGAAAAGTTGGCGGAAAAAATAGCCTGGAAGCGGTACGGGAGGGTTCATTTCGGTCACGTGCACGTGCATCTGCCCTTGCATCTGCTGTACGCATCCGAAACCATGGTCCCGCGCAACCGCTGTATCGCAACGACCGCGAATTTCCGGGAGTGCCTCGCATGGGGACGAATGGATCGACCATGCTCCAGCCGTTACGGCAGGGCCTTCCGCCGCTCGATCCCGCGGCCGTGTCCGACGCCGCCACCTGCGCCCTTCCCGCTCATTACGAAGCCGTGGGCGAGGCACGGGGGTTCACGCGCACGACACTGGACGGGTGGGGCACGGGCGAACGGACCGACGATGTCTGCCTGGTCGTCTCGGAGTTGGTGACCAACGCCCTGCGGCACGCGCTGCCCTCGGCCGCCCCCGCGCGCTCCGACCACTGCCCGCCCGTGCGGCTGCACCTGCTGCGCTGGGCCGAGCGGCTGGTCTGCGCGGTCCGCGACCCCAGCCGGGAGACCCCGGTGACCCGGGACGCGGAGGACGACTTCTCCGCGGAGTCGGGGCGCGGGCTGTTCCTGGTCGACTCGTTCAGCGACGGCTGGGGCTGGCACCCGCTGGCCGGCTCGCTCGGCGGCAAGGTGGTCTGGGCCCTCTTCCGGCTGCCGATGACGGCTCAGGCCCGCGCCGACTGAGCGGCGCGACCGCCTGACCGGGGCCGATGTCTACGCGCGTCACCGCCCTCCCCCGGGCCACGGGGCCCGCCGGGAGGGCGGTCAGCCGACCAGGTGGTCGAACTCGCCGTCCTTGACGCCCAGCAGCATCGCCTCGATCTCCGCGCGCGTGTAGACGAGCGCGGGGCCGTCGGGGAAGCGGGAGTTGCGCACGGCGACCTCACCGCCGGGCAGCCGGGCGAACTCCACGCACGATCCCTGCGAGTTGCTGTGCCTGCTCTTCTGCCAGGCCACGGGCAGTTCGGCGGCGGCCATGCCGTTGTACACGCCGGACGCGCCTTGAACGTCGTACAGGTCGTACACGTCGTGGTCCACAGGTAGCTCCCCGGTGGTGCAACTGGCTGGTGTGGCCATTGATGCAGTGGTCAACTGACCCGGATCATAACTCTGTTCATGTGCAGATGCGTGAGCAGATGCACGTGCACGCGTAGTGGTCCCACGGTTACAGCTTTGACGCTCCCTTTACCGGAGCTGGTTCCGCGTCTGCCCCCGACCTGCCCGAACATGCTGGACAACGTAGTCACTCAGGTGCACGGCCGGGACGCCGGAAAAGTTCGGCCCGCCGGACACCGGACGGCGGACCGCGCCCCGCGCCGCCCCGTCACCGGCTCGCACAGGGCAGCAGCGCCATCTCCCGGGCGTTCTTGATCGCGCGGGCCAGCAGCCGCTGCTGCCGGGCGGTGACCCGGGTGACGCGGCGGCTGCGGATCTTGCCCCGGTCGGAGAGGAACTTCCGCAGCAGGTCGGTGTCCTTGTAGTCGATGTACTCGACGCGGGCCTGGTGCAGCGGGTTGGGCCGGTTCTTGACGGGCCTGTTCGGGTCGCTCCTGCGGGGCATCAGATCTCCAGAAGGGTGTCGAAGTCGGACGAGAGGCGGCGCCAGGCGTCCCGCCCCGCGGCGTACTCGGTGTCGGTCAGCAGGCAGGACTCCAGCAGGTGTTCGAGCCCGTCGCGGTCGAGCCCAGGGGACGTGAACACCAGGTGCTGGCAGCAGTCGCCGTGCTCGGCGTGCCAGTCCATCGCGGCGGCGGCCCGGCGCACCGGGGGCACCATCTCCCAGGCCGCGTCGGGCAGGGAGGCCAGCCACGGCCCCGCGCTCTCCACGCACAGGGCCCCGCCCGCCGCGTCCCAGTGCAGCAGCGCGTCCGGCTTGTCGGCGAGCCAGAACCGGCCCCGGCTGCGGGCCGCCGCGCAGGTCAGGTCCTCCAGGGCGGCGTACAGGCGCTCCGGGTGGAACGGCCGCCGCCGGTGCCAGACGAAGGTGGCGACCCCGTGCGCGTCGGCCTCGGCGGGCAGCAGCGCGCACGCCGGGTGCTGGGCCGCGGCGGCCGACTCGACGTCGAAACCGGCCAGCGCGGCGAGCGCCAGCCAGGGACCGCCCAGGGGCACCTGCCGTGCGGTGGGGTGCAGTTGGGCCAGCAGCTCGCGGTCCTCGTCGTCCGCCTCCGGGGAGTCGACGACCGCGAGCACCGGGGCGTACTCGAGCTGCCGGGCGAAGGTGTCGGCGACCGTGCGCTGATCGGTCGCGGCGGCGGCCAGACCCCGCTCGGCGAGGTCGTCCCCGTTGCCCAGGTACGGCAGCACGAGGGCCGGGTCGACGGCGGTGATCACCGAGGTGACGGTGAGACCGCCGGCCGCGACCACCTCCGCCATCGCCTTGGGCTCGACCGAGTCCCACAGCTCGACCACGGCCAGCCGGGTCAGCCCCGCCTCGGCGAGCCGCCGCAGCTCCGGGACCAGGTCCTCGCGCAGGGCGCAGCAGGCGCAGTCGTTGACCAGGGGCGCCTCCCCCGCCGTGACGATGCCCTCGGCGTCCCTGACCGTGCGCACGACGGTGCCCGCCGCCGCCGTCGCCAGGTCGTGGTGGAGGACGACGCTGCCGGGCACCTCGGCGAGGAGGGCGGCGACCGTGGCGCGGCGGGCGTCGGCGTGCAGGCCGCCGACGATCGCCACGGAGAGGCTCACGCCCCGCCCCGCTTGCCGTACCTGCGCTCGAAGCGCTCGACGCGACCGGCCGTGTCCAGGACCCGGGCGGTGCCGGTGTAGAAGGGGTGGCTCACGTTCGAGATCTCGACGTCGACCACCGGGTAGGTCTCGCCGTCCTCCCAGACGACCGTCTTCCCCGACGTCATCGTCGAGCGGGTGAGGAAGGCGTGGCCCGCGGCCCGGTCACGGAAGACGACGGGACCGTAGGGCGGATGGATGTCCTTGCGCATGGCGGGGGTTCAGCGCTCCTCTCGGAAGTCGACGTGCCGACCGGCGACCGGGTCGTACTTGCGCAGGACCATCCGGTCGGGGTCGTTGCGGCGGTTCTTGCGGGTCACATAGGTGAAGCCGGTCCCCGCGGTGGACCGCAGCTTGATGACCGGACGGAGTTCGTTGCGTGCCATGCTGGTACCTTACTGAAAATGACATCCATTAGCGACAAGACTTCCGGAGAGGTACGTCACCCATGTCCGCGCACTGCATGCTGACCGGAGCGAAGCCCGGCTTCGGCAACCGGATCTCGCACTCCCACCGGCGCACGTCCCGCCGTTTCGACCCCAACATCCAGTCCAAGCGGTACTGGCTGGCCGGAGAGAACCGGTACGTCCGGCTGCGGCTGAGCGCGCGCGGGATCAAGACCGTCGACACGATCGGCGTCGAGGCGGCCGTGGCCCGCATCCGCGCCCGGGGGGTGCGGGTCTGATGGCGAAGAAGAGCAAGATCGCGAAGAACGAGCGGCGCCAGGAGATCGTCGCCCGGTACGCCGAGCGGCGGGCCGAGCTGAAGGAGATCATCCGCAGGCCGTCGTCCTCGGAGGCGGAACGGCTGTCCGCGCAGCGGGAGTTGGGCCGCCAGCCGCGGGACGCGAGCGCGACCCGGGTGCGCAACCGCGACCAGGTGGACGGGCGCCCGCGCGGCTACTTCCGGCGGTTCGGCCTGTCCCGCGTCTCCCTGCGGGGCCAGGCCCACGCGGGGTTCCTGCCGGGGGTACGCAAGTCGTCCTGGTGACGGACGCCGTCTTGGTGACGGGCGCCGTCCCGGTGCGGGCGCCGTCCCGCTGACGGGGCATCGTCCGGGGCGGGGGCGTCCGGGGCGGGGGCGTCTCCGCGGAGGGGTCGGCCGGGGGTCTCTCCACGGAGGGGCCTCGGCTTCGTTGCCGGGCGTGCGTCGGGGCGTCGGCGGTTGTCGGTCGGCGGTTGTCGGTCGGCGGGCGTGTGTCGGGCCGTTGACCGTTGCCGGTTGGCGGGCGCGCGTCGGTTGTCGGGCGGCCGTTGGCGGTTGGGCGTCGGCGGGCGTCGGCTGCTGTTCTGGTCGCGCCGCCGACGACCAAGGTGGCCGAGGGGGGTGCCTGGTAGCTTGCTGCGGGCGTGTTCAGGCCAACCCGCTACGGCTTTTTTGGGGGCTTCCGGTGACGTGGGCGAATTCGGATGCGACGGGCACGGCTCGGCGGGAGGACGCGGCCGCACGGCGGTCGTGGCACGCAGGGCCGTGGCCCGAGCGGTCGCCGCTCGGGCGGTCGGGGCGGGCGCGGCGCCGGGCGGGGCTGGTGGGCTTCGGCCTCGTGGGCGCGCTCGCGCTGACCTCGTGCGGCGGCGGTGACGACGGCGGGGACGGCGGAGCCTCCGGTTCCGCGTCGAGTCCGGCCGCGACCTCGTCGGCGTCCGGGTCCGGATCCGGGTCCGCGGGGACCGGCGGTGGCACGGGCACCGCCTCCGACGGGCTCCAGGGAAGCTGGCTCGCCACCGCCGACGGCAAGGCCGTGGCCCTGGTGATCACCGGCACGCAGGCCGGGCTGTTCGTCACCGGCGGAACCGTGTGCAGCGGGACCGCGGGCGAGGATTCGGGCACCCGGACGATCCGCCTGACCTGCACGAAGGACGACACCTCGCGGGCGTCCGGGACGGTCGAATCGGTCGACGGGTCGGCGCTGAAGGTGACCTGGTCGGGCGAGCGCGGCACGGAGACGTACACCCGCGCCGAGGGCGGCAGGCTGCCGAGCGGCCTGCCGACGGCGGGGCTGGGGCAGTAGGGCGGGACCTGCGCGGTCGGGACACAGGGCTCGGGCCCGGGGCCCGGGGCTCGGGACACAGGGCTCGGGCCCGGGGCCCGGGGCTCGGGACACAGGACTCGGGCCCGGGGCTCGGGACACAGGGCTCGGGCCCGGGGCTCGCTTCCGGGGTCCGGGAGGGGCGCGCGTGGGCGGGTGCGGGGCGCGTGCCGGAGGGACTTCCCGGGGTTTCTCCGGGGTGGCAACCGGCTCACGGGTTCGTGCGTGATGATCCATGGACACGAGCACCCGTCCCTCCCCGCACCACGCAAGGAACCCTCATGCGCGCCACCCGCCTCACCGTCGCCGCCCTCGCCGCGACGCTCCTGCTCACCGCCTGCGGCTCCGGCGGCTCCGGCGGCTCCGGCGGCTCGGACGACGACGCCAAGAACGAGGCGGGCGGCGCCTGCGCGCTGACCGGCGTCGGCGTCCAGGTCGACGCCGGCGCCGCGCCGAAGGCCGGTGACACCGGCAACGTCACCGTGACGATCACCAACCACGGCGCCGAGTGCACGGTCACCGGCTTCCCCGCCGTCCGCCTGAAGGCGAGCGGCACCACCGCGGACGTGCCCGAGGACAAGGCGGCCACCGCCCAGAAGGTGACGCTCGCCAAGGACGCCACCGCCTCCTTCACCCTCACCTACGTGCGCGGGGCGACGGGCGGCGACAAGAGCCTGGCGGTGCGGACCGGGGAGTTCTCGCTGCCCGGCGCCACCGCGCGGCACAGCTTCCCCTGGTCCTACGGCGACGTCGCGCTCAAGGGCGGGGCGAGCACGCCGGACGCCTCGGTGACGCCGTTCCAGCAGGCCGGCGACTGACCGCCGCCGACCACCACCGCCGGACGGGGCACGCGAGGTGGTCCGCGCGAAGGCGGCCCGCCGGTCAGGACAGGCGGGGGCGGTGGGCGACCTGGGCGTGGTCCGCCGCCTCGGCTCCCTCCGTCCAGCCCGCCTCGTCCGTCACCCCGCGCAGCCGGGTGCTGGTCGTCCGCGGGAACATCCGGTCCGCCGCCGTGCCGACCGCCACCTCGCGCGAGGCGAGCACCGGGAGCAGGTCCTCGCCGACCTGCGTCTCGGCGGCCTTCGTCAACCGGGCGCCCACCCGGTGCGCGTAGGCGGCCAGGAACGACTGCCGGAACGTCTTGGTCCGCCTGCGTCCGCCCGCGCGCTGCGCCGCCTCCGCCTTCGTCATCGCCGTCGTCGCCTGCACCAGCAGCGACGTGAACAGCAGCTCCACGACCTCCAGATCGGCCTCGAACCCGACGACCGTGGAGAATCCGAACGCCTCGTTCCACACGGCCCGGCAGTGGTTGGCGCCCGCCACCGCGTCCAGCAGCACCGCCTTGGCCTGCTCGTAGGGCGGCTCGACGCCGATCCGGCAGGCCCCGGGGGCGTCCGGCGCGGGCGCGTGGGAGGCGAGCAGCGCCTCGTCGACGCTGTGCCGGGCCATCAGCTCCTGCGCCTTCGCGGTCAGCGCCTCCGCCTCCTCGGGGAACCCCGTCGCCTCGGCCTTCACCAGCAGCGCCCGGATGCGGGTGAGCATCCGGGACGCGGGACGCGGCGGTCCGGCGGCCGGGCGCTCGTCCTCCAGGGGTTCGAGCCCCGGCAGGCGCAGCAGCAGGCGGTACAGCTCCAGGACGGCGGTCGCGTGCGAGAAGCGGTCGGTGCGGGGCGGCGGTCCGTCGGGCAGCGCCCGCGTCTGCGCCTGCCAACGCGGGCCGCGGGCACGGTCGTCCGGCGCCTGGTCCCGGATCAGCCGCGCGGCCAGCCGGACATGGACGTCGTCCAGATCGCGCCGGACGATCCGCTCGACGTCGGCGGGCTGCCAGCCGCGCCGCCAGAGCGCCGCCAGGAACTCCCGCCCCCTGCGCGCCAGTTCCGCGTCGGCCGCGGGGTCGGCGGCCAGCACGGAGGCGCCCGTGTCCAGGGCGGGGCCCGCGTCGGCGTAGAGGGCGGCTTCGAAGGCGCGGTCGACGGTCGCGCCGCCGCTGGGCGTGCTGCTCACCCTCCGATCGTGACACGGGGCACTGACAGCGCCGCGCCCACCGCCCTCCTCCCAGATGTCAACGCGAGGTTGACACCCTCCCTCTGTCAACCTACGGTTGACACATGACGACGAATCCGAACGGGGCGTCCTCGGTACGTCTCGACGACCTCATCGAAGCCATCAAGAAGGTGCACGCCGAGCCGCTCGACCAGCTGGAGGACGCGGTGATCGCGGCCGACCACCTGGACGAGGTGGCCGACCATCTGATCGGCCACTTCGTGGACCAGGCGCGGCGATCCGGCGCCTCCTGGACCGACATCGGCCGGAGCATGGGCGTCACCCGGCAGGCCGCGCAGAAGCGGTTCGTGCCCAAGGAGTCCACCGACCTCGACCCCAACCAGGGCTTCAGCCGCTACACCCCGCGCGCCCGCAGCGTGGTGGCGGCGGCCCACACCGCGGCCAAGGCGGCGGGCAACGCGGAGGTCCAGCCCGTGCACCTGGTGCTCGGCCTGGAGTCGCAGCCGGAGGCGATCGCCGCGCGCGTGCTCGTCGACCAGGGCGTCTCCCTGGACGCGCTGCGCGCCGCGGCCACCGCCGCGCTGCCGCCCGCGGCGGAGAGCGTCCCGGCGCTGATCCCCTACAGCTCCGACGCCAAGAAGGCGCTCGAACTCACCTTCCGCGAGGCCCTGCGGATGGGCCACAACTACGTCGGCACCGAGCACGTCCTGCTGGCCCTGCTGGAGTTCGAGCACGGACAGGGCGTCCTCGCCGATCTCGGCGTCACCAAGGAGCCGGTCGAGTCCAGGATCGTCGACCTGCTCGCCGCCTACCTCAAGTCCCGTCAGCGGGACGAGGAGAAGTAGAGGGCGCGGGCGCGGGGACGGGATCTCCGCCCAGGGCGGGGCACGGGGGCGAGGTCGCTGCCCGGGGGCGAGGGCGTCGTGGCCGCTCGGGCGTCCTGGTCGCTCGGGTGTCGTGGCCGCTCACGTGTCGTGGTGGCTCGGGGGCGTTGTCAGTGGGGGCTGCGAGACTCGGGGCATGGCCGAGAGGTGGGCACTCGCACCGGCCGAGGGCGGTGGCGCGGAGGTCGTCCCCCTCGGCCGGGACGGGCTGCCCTCGGGGCCGGTCCGGCGGGAGCCCGACCTCGCGGCGGCCGTGCGGGAGCGGCCCGGGGTCGGCCGCTGGGTGTGGCGGTCCACCGCCGAGGTCTATCCGCGGCTGCTCGCCGCGGGGTGCGCGTGGAGCGCTGCTACGACGTCGAGGACGCCGAG
>NZ_FMCI01000358.1 GCF_900091845.1 Streptomyces sp. SolWspMP-5a-2 | reverse complement strand
CCCCCGGCACCGGGAGCACCCGCCCGACCGGCCTCACGCCGGTCCCCGCGCCCGACGGCGCCTCGCGCACCGACATCGCCTTGCGCACCGCCGTCGCCTGCGGCCCGCCGGGCACCCCGGACACGGCCTCCGGCCCCGGGAGCAACAGGGACAGCAGGAGAACCAGAAGCACCGAGGACACCGGGCGCCTCTGGGGCACCGACAGCACCGGGATAACCAGAGGCACCGGCGCCACGTGAGCGACCGGCACCGCCCGGCTCACTGGCGCCACCGGAGCCACTCGCGCCCCTCACGCCACCACAATCTCCACCGTCTCCACCACCACCCCGGACACGCCCGCCCCCGCTGCGACTACCGCGGCCACCGGGCCCACCAGATCCACCAGCACCGCCAGCACCGCCGACACCACCTGTCCCACCGACACCACCTGTCCCACCGACACCACCTGTCCCACCGGCACCACCGAACCCACCGGAGGTGCGCGCCCCGCCGACACCGTCCGCCCCACCCCGGCCCCCCGCACCCTCCCCGCCCCCGGTGCCCCGCCTGCCGTTCCGTGGGCTGGTGCCCGTCGCCGGGACTGTCCCCGCGCCCGTCCAGGACGCCCGGGTCCCGGTGGCGAAGCCGGAGTCGGCTCCGGCGGCACCGGCGTCGTCGTCCTCGATCAGGACGATGCCGTGGTCGGCGTCCACGCCCGTGTGCCAGTGGGTGCGGGCGCCGGGCGGGACGACGGCCTCGCGGGCCGCCGCGCAGCCCGCCGGGTGGCCGCCCGCGACGGCGACCACCAGGTAGCGGCCGTTCTCCGGCAGGCCGAGCGCCGCCGCCGTCTCGGGCAGGTCGGCGATCCGGCTGGTGCCGTCGAGCAGCGCCCCGGCCAGGAGTCTGACCCGGTTCTCGCGGCGCCAGGTCAGCTGCCGCTCCACCTCGCGGTAGGCGTCGGCGACGAGGGCGCAGTGCTCGTCGACGAAGTTCCAGACGTCGGCGGCGACATGGACGAGCAGCCGGACGTCCTCGGGCGCGCTGCGGGACGTCTCCTCGACGAGCCCCTGCCACACCAGGGAGCCGCCGAGCCGGAAGGCGTGCAGCAACGCGTCCAGGGGCAGGCCCTGTTCGGCCCGGGTGGCACCGATCCGCCAGGAGCAGCGGCGGGCCGCGTCCCGGGCCGGGCCCGGGTCGAGCAGCGAGGTCACGCTGTGCCGCAGCGAGCGGTGCGCCTCCTCCCAGATGCCCTCGGGGTCGTGCGCGAGGGCGGCGTGGTAGGCCGGTTCCTGCTCCCGGAGGACGGCGGTGAGGCGGTCGGTGAGGTCGGGCAGGTCGTCCAGGAGCACCCGGGCGGCCCGGTGCAGGACCCGCAGCGCGTCGGCGTCGATGAGCGAGCGCCCGCGCCTGGCCCGGGGCCGGGGCAGCGGCACCGGTCCTGGACGGACCACCGAACGCGGCCGTACGGCAGGATGCATCGCGGTACTCCCCCAACCTCGGCCCGCCGGCGGCACGCGCCCGGGGCGGGCGTCCCACGGGTGTCCGGCGGGCCGTGTCGCCCGTGCGGCGGCTGCCGCCGCCTGACTCGTCCGTGGACCGAGGATGACATACCGTCCGGTCGGTCCCTAGGGGTGTGCAGCGGTCTTTTCGCCCTGCTCGACCAGGCGCGCCAGCTCGACCCGGGACCGCACGCCGAGGGCGGCGTAGACGTTGCGCAGGTGGTAGTCGACGGTGCGGGTGCTGACGGCGAGGCTCTGGGCGATCTCCCGGTTGGTGGCGCCGTCGGCGACCCGGCGCGCGATGCGCAGTTGCTGCGGGGTGAGCCGGGCCAGCCCCGACGGTCCCCCGGCCCTGGACGCGGCGCCGTGGGCGCGGAGTTCGGCGCGGGTCTGCTCGGCCCAGACCCCGGCGCCGCAGCGCTCGAAGCCGACGAGGGCGGCGCTCAGCCGGTCGCGGGCCTCGCGCAGTCGCCGCCGGCGGCGCAGCCAGCGGCCGAACAGCAGGGCGGTGCGGGCCCGTTCGAAGTCGCCGCCGCTCTCGTCGTGCCGGTCGAGGGCGCGGGTGAAGAGGGCGTGCGCCTGGTCGGGCGGTGCCAGCAGGGCGTGGCAGCGGGCGAGTTGGGCGG
>NZ_FMCI01000383.1 GCF_900091845.1 Streptomyces sp. SolWspMP-5a-2 | reverse complement strand
CGATCAGGGCGACACCGACACCGCACGCACCCGATGGACCCAAGCCGCCGACGCCGGCAACACCGACGCGGCGGCTGCCCTGGCCCGACTGGAGGAGCAGTGAGCCGGGCACGCTCGTCTGCCGGTACCGCGCGTCAGCTCCGGGTCCAGCCGCGGGCTTCGAGGTGGGTGAGCGCGGCGCCGGGGGCCCGGCGGCCCGTGTCGACCATCCAGCCGCGCACCGCGGCGGCCACGTCACCGCCGGCGGCGTCGACGCGGTTCTTCCATTCGGAAGCGTCGAAGCCGGCCTCGCCCATCCCGAGGCCAGCCGAGTTGCCCTACACGGCCACCAGCAGCTCGTGAACCACGGCCCCTTTGATCAGAATCTCGGACCGCAGCATCGCATCGATCAGCGGCACGATCGCATCCACCTTCCCGCCGACGGCCGTGTCCGGGCTCAGCCCGACGAGGCGGAGCCCCGGTACTCAGCTGTAGTAGGCGATCTTCTCGTCGAGGACTTTCATGGCCCGGCACAGCGCCGCCACCCGCTCCTCCAGTGCGGCACGGCGCTCGCGGAGGAAGGCGACCCGGTCCCCAGGAAGTGCTCGGCGCGCAGGACGGCGACGAACCCCCGCAGGTCCGCGATGCCGAGGCCGGTCTCTCGGAAGCACGTGGGGCGGCAGATCGCCCGTGCCCTCACCCTGCAGCTGGACTTCGCCGGCGGCGCCGTCCCAGATCCTGTGGAGCGCTTCTCGACTGATTTGCATGGCCGGCGACTTCACCCGCTACTGGTTCGAGGAGGAGGGCGCCGAGGAGGGCCTGCTCGACGCAATCGGGGAGTTAGAGGGGCCTCTATCTGTAGATCGCATGAGTGCGTTAAGTCGACTACTCGGTGTGACGAGACCGCCTCGGTGCACCCTCCCGAGCCATTGCGCATTCTATGATGCGTCGTCGAAATGAAAGCCCTGCAGTCCGGGCTGCTGGGGTAATTGCCTCAGCCTCGAAGGGGGATCAGTTCTGTTCGTGGCCATGCGCGATGAAGAAGGCGCTTAGAAGACGCCTACCGCATATTACTTAGACCCTGTCTGACCTGCAATTTAGCGTTTACCTGACATGGTGTCAGGGGTTCTGTGGGACGCATATGGGATTCGACCATTCGGGCGATCTGCGAGACGGCATGGCCCGCTTCTGGTCTGAACGCGCGTCATCACTTCACCCACACACGCTTGGGGTCCCTGCCGGAAACAATCTGACACCTTCTCGGCGTTGGCGGTATCTGAGGAGGGGAAGGTGTCGGGCCTGAAGCTGTTCCGCGCGAACACGACGAATAGCGGCATGACGGAGGTCATGCCGCGTCTTGCTGAGGTCGAGGCTGACGTGCAGGGCCTCGTCGAGACATACATGGAGGTGCTACTGGG
>NZ_FMCI01000359.1 GCF_900091845.1 Streptomyces sp. SolWspMP-5a-2 | reverse complement strand
CCGGGGTCGGTCGCATGCCGGTTCTCCTCGTCGGGGGGCCTCGCCATCGGCGCTGGCGTCGTCATCGGGTTCACCGCGCACCGGGGGGACGGATGCGCCGCGGTGCGCGCTGGGCGGTCGGACGGACCGAGGTTCCCCCGTACGGAGCACGGCGCGCACACCGGCTCCGTCGCGGCGGGGACGACGCGGCCCTCCCGCCCGGTGCCCGTCGCCGGGGCGGCGGTCGCTGCCGCCACGACGACGCCGGGTCCGGACAAGGAGTAGCCGCGACCACCGCACGCCAAACCGGGCCGGGCACCGGCCGGGGCGGGCCCGCGGACCGGGGCGCGGGCGGACCACCGGGGGCGCGGGCCGGTCGCGCACCCCGGTCGGCACCACCGCGCGCTGCGCCTGCCGGGTGACACGCGACGCACCGGGGACATCACCCGACTGCCGTCCCCGGTGCCCGCAGCCGGGTGACACGCCCACCCCGCGCACCCGAACGCCCGCCCGGGCCGCCACCGCGCCGAGGCCGGCCCACCGGGCGGTGCCGCGACGTACCGCTTGCCCCCGCCGGCGCCGGACCGAGGCCCGCTCCCCGGACGCCGTCGGGACGTACCGCCCGCCGCCCCCGAGGACTTCCCGACCGAACGGGGTACACCTCCCGGACCGACCGGACGAAGCGGGCCGCCGGAGCCCACTGGGCCGATCGGGCCGACCGGACGGACAGGGGCCGCCGGAGCCCACTGAGCTGGCCGGGCCGACCGGGCCGACCGGATGGATCGGCTCGACCGGAAGGATCGGCTCGACCGGAAGGATCGGCTCGGGCAGACGGATCGCACGGGCCGCGGCGACCGAAGGACGCGGAAGGAGGGAGACAGCAGCGTGTTCGACGCCGACGTCGTCATCATCGGGGCGGGCGCCGCGGGGCTCTCCCTCGCCCACCGTCTCGCCCGCCCCGCGCCCGGCGGACGGCCGCTCTCCGCCGTCCTGCTGGAGGCCCCGCCGGGACCGCTGCGCCCGCCCGCGCGCACCTGGTGCTTCTGGGAGGCGGGCCCCGGCCGCTGGGACCCGGCGGTCCACGCGTCCTGGACCCGGCTGCGGGTGCACTCTCCCGACGGGCGGCCGATCGAGGCCGGGATCGAGCCGCTGCGCTACAAGATGCTCCGTTCGGACGACTTCGAGCGGCTCGTCGGCCAGGACCTCGCCCGGCACGGCCGGGTCCGCCGGATCGAGGCGGCCGTCGGCGACGTCGAGGCCCGCCCGCCGGGGGCGCTCGTCCACGCCCGCGCGCCGGACGGCCGCGC
>NZ_FMCI01000360.1 GCF_900091845.1 Streptomyces sp. SolWspMP-5a-2 | reverse complement strand
TACGGCGCGGGTCCCCCGTGAGTTCCCCGCCCCGCGCCCGCGCTGGTCGGCGGAGCCGTTCGACGACCGCCCTGCCGTCCCCGGCACCGAGTACACGACCCTCGACGTCCCCCGTGACCACACGGACCCGGCGGGCGACCGCGTCACGCTCGCCGTGAGCAGGCTGCGCGCCGCCGACCCCGCGCGCCGCCGGGGCGTCCTGCTCGCCGTCGACGGCGGGCCCGGCGGCGACGGCGGCCTCGGCACGTCCCTGCCGGCGCGGTTCGCGGAGACCGGACTCCACCAGGTCTACGACCTGATCGGCTTCGACCCGCGCGGCACCGGTGCCTCGACGCCGCTGTACGCCGAGGTCCACACCCCCGCCGCGCCGTTCGACTCCCGGCCGCCCGACGCGGTGTTCCCGCAGCTCGCGGAGGACATGCGGCAGCGGGAACTGGCCTGTCAGCGGGGCGGGGGAGCGCTGCGCCGGCACATCAGCACCCGCAACACCGCCCGGGACATGGACCTGATCCGCCGGGCCCTCGGCGAGAGCCGGATCAGCTTCGTCGGCTACGCCTACGGCGCCTACGTCGGAGCCGTCTACGGCAGCATGTTCCCGGCCCACCTGGACCGCAGCGTGCTCGACTCCTGCGTCGGACCCCGGTGGAGCTGGCGCGAGCAGTTCCTGTGGCAGGGCGACGCCGTCCACCGCAACGTCAACCAGTGGGCCCGCTGGACCGGGCAGCGGCACACCGTCTTCGGCCTCGGCCGCGGCCGGGGCCAGGTCCTCAACGCCGTCGAGCGGGCCGCCGCCCTGCTGGAGGGCCAGCCGGGCGGCGTCCGGCTGCGCACCCTCCTCGACGGCGCGGTCGGCACCCGCTCGGCCGACCGCGCCCGCTGGGCCGAACTCGCCCGCGCCGTCGGCGCGTTGCTGGCCGTCGCGGCGCCCGGCGGCGCGGGACCGCGGGCCTGCGAGGAACTGCTCGCCGAGCAGAGCACCTGGCGGCCCGCGGACAGCGAGGGCACCCGCCGCATCGGTGTCCTCGAGGCGGTGACCCTGGAGCACGAGTGGCCCGCCGACCTGGAGGTCTACTACACGGACATGCGGGACTTCCGCAAGCGGTTCCCCTACGGCTACGGAGTGCTGCGGGCGCAGCCGTGGGTCGGCGCGTTCCGCACCTTCGAACCGGCCGAGCCGCCGACCGTGCTGCGCCGGGACGGCTATCCGCAGGGCCTGGTCGTGCAGGCCGACGGCGACCCCATGGACCACTACGCGGGCGGCGTCGCCATGGCGGAGCTGCTCGGCCACCGGCTGCTGACCGTCACGGACTCCGGGGAGCACGAGATCTACGTGCTCGGCGCCAACCCGCGCGTCGACGAGGTCGTGCACCGGTACCTGGTGGACGGGGTGTTGCCCGCCGAGGACACCACCTGCCGGGGTGCGGCGGCCCGCCCCGGCATTCCCGCCGACGCCCTCTGAAGCGCGCGGACGGCTCCGTCCCGAGGCGGCCTCGGGACGGAGCCGTCCGTACGAGCGGACGCGTTCACCAGGCGACCGGCAGCTCCCACAGGCTGTAGATGACCGCGCCCTCCTTGCGCGGGATGCTGTCGAAGGGCTTGGCGAGTCGCAGCGTAGGGATGCGCTGGAACAGCGTGCTCCACACGATCTCCAGCTCCAGACGGGCCAGGTCGGCGCCGATGCAGTGGTGCACCCCGTGGCCGAAGCCGAGGTGTTTGCGGCTGCCCCGGGTGATGTCGAGCCGGTCGGGGTCGGGGAAGACTTCGGGGTCCCGGTTGGCGGCCAGCCCCAGGCAGAGGATGCCGTCGCCCTTCCGGATCAGGGTGCCGCCGACCTCGATGTCGGCGAGGGCCACCCGGGGCACGGCGGTGTCGCCGATGGTGGCGAACCTGATGAGTTCCTCGACGGCGGGCTTCACCAGCGCAGGATCGGAGCGCAGCAGCTCCAACTGGTCGGGGTGTTCCAGGAGGCATGCGGTGCCCAGCGAGATCTGGCTCGCGGTGGTCTCGTGCCCGCCGTTCATCAGCAGCCTGACCATGTTGAACAGGTCCCGGTCCGTGTACTCCTCGCCCGACGCCTCGTAGTCCGCGATGGCCCGGCTGAGCAGGTCCTCGCCCGGCTCCCGGCGCTTGGCCAGGATCAGGTCGCTGATGTACGCGTTGACCTCCAGGATCGCCGCCTGCCGTTCCGCGGTGCTGCTGTGCCCGCCGAGCAGGGCCGTGCCGTGCTTGATGAAGAAGTCGTGCCGGTCCTGCGGGATGCCGAGGAGTTCACAGATCACGGTCATCGGGACGGCGAGCGAGAAGACCCGGTGCATGTCCACCGGGGGCGTCAGCGCCAGCATGGCGTCGAGGTGGGTGTCGACGATCTCCTCGACACGCGGCCGCAGCCGCTGCACCTGGCGGTGGGTGAAGGTGAGCGCGGCCTTGCGGCGGGTGCGGACGTGCGCGTCGCCGTCGTAGCCGATGAAGGACGTCTCGGTGCGGTACTCGGGCGGGGCGACGAAGTAGAACGGGAAGTTCGCGTGCTTGCGGGACGCGCTCACCCGCGGGTCGGTGAGCAGCCGCCTGATCGTCTCGTATCCGGTGACCGCCCAGATCCGTAGCCCCGAGCCGCGCAGCTCGACCTGGGAGACGTCCCGTTCGGTCATCGCGGCGTACTGGGGGGGCGCGCTGAAGGGGCACTTCCGCCGGTAGGGGAAGGTCTTGTCCTCCGGCGCGGGGCCGGCCTCGGTCTCGCTCGAAGTCGTCACGGGTGTTTCCCTCCTGAGGGCATGGCGTCAACGCAGGGTGCGGAAGAAGGCGCGCAGTTCCTCGACGAGCGCGTCGCTCTGTTCGAGGGCCGGGAAGTGGCCGCCGGCCGGGTGGTCCGTCCAGCGGCGCAGATCGGTGAACCTGGCCGCGATCCACGGGCGCGGCATCCGGCCGTCCTTCGGGAAGTTGGAGACCGCGGTCGGTACCCGTACCGGGGCGAGGGCCAGCCGGTTCTGGCTCTCCCAGTAGATGCGGGCCGAGGACGCCGCCGTCGCGCGGAACCAGCCCACCGAGACGGCGTCGAGGAGCCGGTCGCGGGGGATGGCCTTGTCCAGGTCGCCGTCGTGGTCGCTCCACGCCCAGTACTTCTCGGCCATCCACGCCAACTGCCCGGCGGGCGAGTCGGTCAGGGCGTACCCGAGGGTCTGCGGGCGGGTGCTCTGGAGGACCGAGTAGCCGCCCTCCTGCTCCTGGAACCGCTTCATCGCGGCCAGCCCCGCCAGGTCGCGTTCGTCCAGCGCGACCTGCTCCTCGGGCGGCCGCGCGAACGGCATCGTCAGATGGATGCCGGCAAGCCCCCCGGGGTCCGTCTCGGCCAGGGCGGCGGTGACGAAGGACCCCCAGTCGACGCCGTGCGCGCCGTAGCGCCGGTAGCCGAGCCGGGCCGGCAGGGTCGCCCAGGCGGCCGCGATCCGCTCCACCGGCCAGCCGCCACCGGACGGTTTGCCGCTGAAGCCGTGTCCGGGCAGCGACGGGCAGATGACGTGGAAAGCGTCCGCCGGGTCGGGCGGATCGGTGAGCGGCCCGATGATGTCGAGGAACTCCACGACCGAGCCGGGCCAGCCGTGGCTGACCAGCAGCGGCAGGGCGCCCGGGTGCGGTGAGCGGGCGTGCAGGAGGTGGACGGCCACCCCGTCGATGTCGGTACGGAACTGTTCGACGGCGTTCAGCCGGGCCTCGGTCGCCCGCCAGTCGTAGTGCCGCTCCCAGTACCCGGCGAGGTCCTTCGCGTAGGCGAGGGGCATCCCCTGCGACCAGTCGTCGACCGTCTCGGCTTCGGGCCAGCGGGTACGGGCGAGCCGCCGCCGCAGATCGTCGAGGCGTTCCCCGGGGACGCGCACCCGGTACGGGGTGAGGGGCGAGTTCATACGAGCTCCTTTCCGACCGCCCGGAACGCTCCGGACGGACCGTCCCCCAAGGTCGCGCGCCCCTGTCGAACGGGGCTCGAGTCCGCGTGCAGCGGGGGTGGGCTGCCCGGCCGGGGCCCGGCGGAGGGACCACCGTCCCGTCACCCCCGCCGTCCGTCCCCTCCGGAAGCCGGGGCCGGGGCCGGGGCCGTCGGGCGGACCGTGGACCAGAGGTCGCGCATGGACGTGTCGACGTCGTGGCGTGGACGCCAGCCGAGCAACCGGCGGGCGCGGGTGGCGTCGACCTGGATCCAGTCGGCGCCCGCGCTGCGTCCCGCCGCGTCGCCGTGGCGTCGTCTGATCGCGTCCGGCGTCAGCCCTCCCGCCCTGACCAGGGCGTCGACCAGCTCGCTCAGATGGCGCGCCGCGCCCGAGCCGATGTTCAGCAGCGGGTCGCCCGCCGTGCTCTCCGCCGCCAGGACGACGGCCCGCGAGGCGTCCCTGACGTCGACGTAGTCCCGTCGGGCGTCGGCCAGCGCCAGTTCGACCCCGGCGCCCTGCGTGTCGTCGCGCAGCCGGGCGGCGAGCGAGCCGAAGAGGCTGTCGGGGGCCGGGTAGGGGCCGATCGTGTTCGTCACGCGCAGCACCGTGGCGTCCAGGCCCTCGGCGCCGACCGCGGCCAGCACCGAGCGCGAGGCAGTGAGTTTCGCCCGCGCGTACAGGGTCTGCGGCCGGGGCGGCACCCGCTCGTCGAGCAGCGTGCCGTGCGGCACGGGACCGTATTCGTGGATGGTGCCCAGCTGCACCAGGCGCGGCGGGTCGTCGAGGCCGCGCAGCGCGTCGAGCAGCCGCTCCACGAGCCCCACGTTGGTGCGGCCCATCTCGGCCTCGGTGCGGCCCCAGCCGAGGGTCGCGTTGACGACCGTGCCGACCCCCTCGGCGGCCAGGACGGCGGCGAGTTCACCCGGCGTGCACCCGGCGGCGTCCAGCGGCACGAACCGGTGGGCGCCCACCGCGGGCGAGGGCCGCCTGGCGACCGCCACCACCCGGTGCCCGCGGGCCGCGAACGCGGCGCAGACGTGGCGGCCCACGCAGCCGGTGCCG
>NZ_FMCI01000364.1 GCF_900091845.1 Streptomyces sp. SolWspMP-5a-2 | reverse complement strand
CGAGCCCGGCGCCGCCACCGCGCACGAGCCGACCGCCACCACCGCGCATGAGCCGGGCGCCGCCACCGCGCACGAGCCGACCGCCACCACCCCGCACGACCCCGCCGGGCCCCCGCGCGCGGCCGACTTCGCCTTCACCCGGCGCGCCTGGGTCGACGCCTCGCCCGCCCGCGTCTACGAGCTGGTCAGCGACGTGTCCTCGATCGGCCGCTGGAGCCCGGACGCCGACGACGTCGCGTTCGACCCGGAGGCCGGACCCCGGGTCGGCGCCTGGTTCAGCGGCCGCAACCGCAGGGACGGCAGGGAGTGGACCAGCCGCTCCGAGATCGTCCGCGCCGACCCCGGGACGGCCTTCGGGTTCGTCGTCGGGGGCGCGCGGGACGGCATCGTCCACTGGGAGTGGACCCTCACCCCGCAGGGCGGCGGCACCGTCGTCGGACAGTCCTGGCGACTGCTCCGCCTCGATCCCGTGCTCGGCACCACCCGCGCCGAACTGGACGCGCTGAGGCGCCACATGGCCGCCAGCGCCGAGACCACCCTGGTCGCGCTCGCCCAGTGGCTCGCCGAGGAGCACCGGAACTGACACGGCACCGGACGCCCCGTCCGGACCGCCCCCGCGCACAGCACCCGAACCGCAAGGAAGCACCATGGAACAGATCGTTCTCGGCGACGTCTCCGTCACCCGGATCCGCGAGTACTACGGCTCCGTCGACATGACGCCCGCCGCCTTCTTCCCGCAGAGCCCGGCGGACGTCTGGGAGGACGGCGCCGACTGGCTCGTCCCGGACTTCCTGGACTCCGCCACCGGCATCGTGAACTCGGCGATCCAGACCTGGCTGCTGCGCAGCGAGGGGCGGACGATCCTGGTCGACACCGGCGTCGGCAACCACAAGGAGCGCCCCTACGCCCCGGTCTGGAGCCGCCTGGAGACGGACTTCCTGGCCAACCTGGCGCGTGCCGGGGTCAGGCCGGAGGACGTGGACATCGTGATCAACACCCACCTCCACATCGACCACGTCGGCTGGAACACCCGCCTGGACGGGCGGGAATGGGTGCCGACCTTCCCCAACGCCACCTATCTGATGCCCAAAGACGACTTCGACTTCTGGAACCCCGAGAACGGCCACCGGCCGCTGCTCGGCCGGGGCAACCAGAACGTCTTCGAGGACAGCGTGGCCCCGGTGCACCGCGCCGGTCTGACCCGGTTGTGGGAGAAGGGCCACCGCATCGACGCGAACCTCCGCCTCGACCCCGCTCCCGGACACACCCCCGGCTCCTCCGTGCTGACCCTGACCTCCGGCACGGACAGCGCGGTCTTCGTCGGCGACCTGCTGCACAGCCCGGTGCAGATCCTGGAGCCGGACACCAACAGCTGCTTCTGCGAGGACCCCGCCGGGGCCCGCGCCACCCGCCGCCGGGTGCTGGGCTGGGCGGCCGACCACACCGCGCTGGTGATCCCCGCACACCTGGGCGGACACGGCGCCGCCGAGGTGGTGCGCGAGGGGAGCGCCTTCGCCGTCAAGGGCTGGGCGCCGTTCACCCCGTACACCGAGCAGGGCTGAGGCCCGCGGAGAGGCGTCTGCGATGAACCACCACCCCGAACCCGTCGTGACCACCGCGCGCGGAGCCGTGCGCGGTCTGCGCCGGGAGGACGGCACCGCCGTCTTCCTGAACATCCCCTACGCCGCGCCGCCCGTGGGCGCCGCCCGCTTCGCCCCGCCCCGCCCGCACGCGCGCTGGGACGGCGTGCGGGACGCCACCGTCCCCGGGCCCACGGCCCCGCAGTCCGCGCGCGGGCTCGGCAGCGTCGACATGGCCCCCTACTTCGGACCCGGCTGGTGCCAAGGAGAGGACTACCTCACCGTCGACGTGTGGACACCCGACGCCGCCCGCGCCGGTCTGCCGGTCATGGTCTTCGTGCACGGCGGCGGCTTCGTCGCCGGATCGAACCGCTCCGCGCTGTACGACGGCTCCGCCTTCGCCCGGGACGGCACCGTCCTCGTCACCCTGAACTACCGGCTCGGCGTCGCGGGCTTCCTCGACCTGCCCGGGGCCCCCGCCAACCGCGGTCTGCTCGACGTCGTCGCCGCGCTGCGCTGGGTGCGGGAGAACATCGCCCTCTTCGGCGGCGACCCGGACAACGTGACGCTCTTCGGCCAGTCGGCCGGGGCCACCGTCGTCGGCGGGGTCCTCGCCACCGCGGCGGCGTCCGGCCTCCTGCGCAGGGCGATCGTGCAGAGCGGCAGCGGCCTGGGCGCGTTCAGCCCCGAGCAGGCCGCCCGCGTCACCGCCGCCGCGGCCGCGGCCCTGGGCGTCGAGCCCCGCGCCGACGCCTTCGCGGAGATCCCCGACGCCCGTCTGGTCGAGGCCGCGTCCGCGCTCGCGGGCATCGACCTGCGGACCGCGACCCACCGCGACCCGCTGATCGGGCTCAGCCCGTTCAGCCTGGTCCTGGACACCCAGCCCGCCGTCTCCGTCGCCGCCGGGCTCGCCGACGGCGTCGACCTGCTCGCCGGCACCACCACCGAGGAGGGCAACCTCTACCTGGTCCCCTTCGGCCGGTACGCCACCTCGACCGCCGCCGACGTCGACGGGACGGCGGCGCGCGCGCACCCCGATCCGGCGCGGCTCGTGGAGACCTACCGCGCGTCACGCCCCGGGGCCTCCCCCGGGGAACTGCGCTCGGCCGTCATGGGCGACGCCCTGTTCGGCGCGGGCACCCGCGCCCTGGCGAGCGCCCACGCCGCCCGTCCCGGGTCCGGCACCTACGCCTACGCGTTCGCCTGGCGCTCCCCGTCCCTGAACGGGCAGTTGGGCGCCGCCCACGCCGTCGACCTGCCTTTCGTCTTCGACCTCGCGGACCGCCCCGGGCTGACGGGCCCCCGCGCGCTGCTCGGCCCCGGCGAGCCCCCGGCCGACCTCGCGGCGCGCGTGCACGGGACGTGGATCAGGTTCGCCGCCACCGGCGACCCCGGCTGGGCCCCCTACGACACCGACCGCAGGACCACGATGCGCATCGACGCCGAGTGGACCCAGGTCGACGACCCCCGGAGTCTGGAGCGACAGGCCTGGAGTCCCTGACCCCGGCCGCGCCCGGAGCCGGGAGGCGGCGGAGAACGGCGGGGGCCCGGCGAGCGCGATCCGCTCGCCGGGCCCCCGGCCGTGACGTCCCGCCTCAGCGCTTGATGAGCGCGGAGACCTCCTCGCCCGCCTTGCGCATGGCGTCCTTCGGCTTCGCCCTGCCGACCAGGACGGCCTGGACCTGCTTGGCGACGGCCTCGTCGATCTGGGCGCTCTGCGCGAACTGCCAGAACGGGCTGCCCGACGCCGTCCTGGTGATCTTCTCGGTCCACTCCGTGGTGAAGGTGTCCTTGGCGACCTCGGGGGCGGCCAGACCCGCCGTGGTCGACGGCGGCAGCGCGCGGGCCGCGAAGTACGCGGAGGTGGTGTCCCGGTCGGTGGTGGTGTGCAGCGCGAACTCGGTCGCCGCGTCCTGCCCCCGGCCCTTCACGATGGCGATCACGCCGCCCCACAGCAGCGCCCTCGGCGTGTCCCCGGCCTTGAGCACCGGACGCTCCATCGGCTGCATGGCCCCGGCCAGCGTCGTGTCCTTGGACTGGGCGGAGGTCACGCCCTTGCCGATGATCGCGTCGTCGTAGAAGGCGGCCTTGCCCTGCCCGAAGAGGGCGCGGGCGTCGAAGCGGTCCACGTCGGCGGCGATCAGCTTGCGGTCGTGCAGCTTCTTGTACCAGGTGACGGCGTCGACCGAGGCGTCGTCGCCGATGGTGACCTTCCCGCCGTCGAACAGCGTGCAGCCGAAGGTCTGCATCCACGGGAAGATGTCCTTGAGCTGCGCGACCTTGGTGGCGGCCGCGTACGGGACGACCCCGCCGCCGAGGCCCTTCAGCTCCCGCAGCGCGTCCTCGAACTCCTCGACGGTGACCGGGTGCTTCTTGATCCCGGCCTTCTGAAGGAGGTGGGCATTGGCGATGACGCCGATCGAGCCGGTGTTCCACGGCAGCCCGTACTGCTTGCCGTCGTAGACGCCGCTCTTGAGCGCGACGTCCGTGTAGCCGCCCGACCCGGCCACCGAGCCGAGGTCGGCCAGCTTGCCCATCTGCGCCATCGCGGCGAGCCAGGCGATGTCGAGGTGGACGGCGCCGGTCGTCTCGCCGCCGCCGAGCTTCAGGGTGAGCTGGCTCAGGTACTCGTTGTACGGGTAGGAGACCGCGCGGATCGTCGAGTTCTCCGCCTTCTCCCACGCCTTGATGATCTTCTCGATGGAGGGGCGGGCGGCCTCCTCGTTGAGCGACCAGGAGGTGAAGTCGAAGTCCTTGGACTTCGTGTCGCCGCCGCCGGAGGCGGAACCGGCGCCGGACGGCGCACAGGCGCCCAGCACACCGGCGCCCGCCACGCCGAGCGCGCCGATGCCGAACATGCGCAGCGCGCCGCGCCGGCTGATGCCAGAGGTGGTCATGATCTCTCCATGGGGAAGTCGCCGGGAAGGGACGAGGAAGGGGGAGCGGCGCGGCCGCGGGGGTCAGCTCTTGACCGAACCGGCGGTCATGCCGCCGACGAGGTAGCGCTGCAGGAACATGAAGGCGACGACCACCGGCACGGACACCACGAGCGAGGCGGCCATCAGCTGCGGCCAGGCGGTCTGGAACTCGCCGATGTAGGTGGAGACAAGGCCCGGCGGCAGGGTCTGCTTCTCCTTGTCGGCCAGGGTCAGCGCGAAGATGAAGTCGTTCCAGCCGCGCACGAAGGCGAACAGCCCGGCGGCGATCATCCCCGGCGCGGCCAGCGGCGCCACGATCGAGTGCAGCGTCCGCCAGCGGGACGCCCCGTCGATGGACGCCGCCTCCAGCAGCGCGTCCGGGACGGTGTCGAAGATCCCCTTCAGCATCCACACGCAGAGCGGCATGGTGAACGTGGTGAAGGACAGGACCAGCGCGGTGTACGTGTTCAGCATGCCGAAGCTGGAGAACACGGCGTACAGCGTCACCAGCAGGAGCGCCTGCGGGAACATCTGCGACGCCAGCACCAGGTGCATCAGCGACCGCCGCCCGCGGTAGCGGAACTTGGAGAACGAGTAGCCCATGTACGTGGCGACGACCACGCTCAGCACGGCCGTGATCGACGCCACGATCAGCGAGTTGATCATGTACTTGATCAGCTGGTCGTTCTCGGCCAGGGCGGTGAAGTTGGCCAGAGTGAGGTCGGTGGGGATCAGCTTCGGCGGGAACCGGAAGACCGACTCCGGGGTGCTGAGCGCGGTGGCGAGCAGCCAGTAGACCGGCAGCAGACCGAAGGCCCCGATGACGACGACCGCGGACCAGGCGGCGATCCGCGAGCGCAGCAGGTCCTTGCGGACCCGGCGCCGGGTGGAGCGCCCGGCCCGCGCGGCGGACGGCTCCCGGCGTTCGACGGCGGGCAGCGGGGAGGAGGTGGTGGAGGTCATCAGGCGTCGCCCTTCCGCTCGGTGATCCTGAGATAGGCGGCGACGAGCAGCAGGAGCAGCAGCATCCACAGTCCGCCCAGCGCGGTGGCCCGGCCGATGTCGAAACCGTTGAAGGCGGTCTGGTACACGGCGGTCGCAAACGTCTCGGTGGTGCCCGCCGGGCCGCCGCCGGTGAGGACGTAGATGGTGTCGAAGTGCTGGAAGTTCCAGATGAACTCCAGCAGCAGCACGATCGAGGCGACGCCCCGCACCTGCGGCCAGGTCACGGCGAAGAAGCGCCGCACGGCGCCCGCCCCGTCCATCGAGGCCGCCTCGTGCAGCTCCTTCGGCACGGTCTGCAGACCCGCCAGGAGCATCACCATCATCCAGGGGAAGCTGGCCCACGTCTTGGTGACGATGACGGCGAGCATCGCGGTGCCGGGCTGGCCGAGCCACGCCACCGACTCGTCGATGAGCCCGGACTTCACGAGGACGCCGTTGAGGACCCCGTAGTTGGCGTTGAAGATCCACATCCAGAGGAAGGAGACCACCACGCCCGGGATCACCCACGGGAAGAGGAACAGCCCGCGCAGGAACCCGCTGCCCCTGAGCCCGGTGTTCAGCGCGAGGGCGAGCGCGAAGCCGATCACGAAGGGGACGAGCGTCGCGCCGACGGTGAAGACCAGCGTCTGCTTGAGGATCGTGAGGAAGTCGCCGTCCAGCCAGTAGGCGAAGTTGTCCAGGCCGACGAACTCCCGTCCCGGCAGCCGCAGGTCCTGCTTGAAGAAGCCGGTGAAGACCGCGGAGAGCAGCGGGTAGAAGATGATCGCCGCGAAGAGCGCGAGTCCGGGGGCGGTCAGCAGCACGGCGAACGCACCGTTGGAGAGGCGTCCCTCGGTCCGCCTGCGGGGCGGGGGCTCCTTCTGGCGTGGTGCGGCCGTACTCATGCGTCTGTCCTCTCGGAAGGTGGCGGGAGCGCCGGGCCCCTGTGCGGACGCCGTCCCTGAACGTCGTCCCCCGGAGCGGTCCCGGAACGTGGCCCTGATTACGTGAATTCAAGTTGCAGCATGCGGGATCGTTCTCCATAAAGCGCGCCGACGCAACCCTTTTGGTCGGGGTATCGCCGGTTCCGGCGGGGTCGGCGCACGCTCCCGAGCTGCACCTGTCGCGCACGTCGGCCCGCGGCGGCCAGGTCCGTGGCCGCCATCGGAACTTACAGCGAATCCCGCTGGCTGAACAGTGGTTGCACAATATGGATGTGATGTACGTTCGAGGTCGCCCCGCCGAGCCGGGGAGCATCCGAGCGCCACACCGAGGAGGCCGCACCGTGCGGGAAGAACAGGCCCATTACGACATCGCCGTGATCGGCGGCGGACTGGCGGGGACCTGCGCGGCCATCGCGGCGGCCCGCCTCGGCCGCCGCGTCGCCCTGGTCAACAACCGGCCTGTCCTGGGCGGCAACGCCAGCAGCGAGATCCGCGTCTGGGTCTGCGGCGCCACCGCGCACGGCGTCCACCGCTGGGCCCGCGAGACCGGGATCATGGGCGAGCTGTACACCGAGAACCAGTACCGCAACCCCGAGGGCAACCCCTACTACTGGGACCAGGTCGTCCTCGACGCCGTCCGCGCCGAGCCCCGCATCGACCTCTACCTCAACACCGACGTGCGCGAGGTCGACGCCGACGGCCCCGCCGACCGCCGCGAGGTGCGCTCCTGCACCGGCTGGATGATGGGCTCCGAGCGCCGCATCACCTTCCACGCCCGCCAGTTCCTCGACTGCACGGGCGACGGCCTGCTCGGCCACCTCGCCGGCGCCCGCCACCGCATAGGCCGCGAGGCACGGGGCGAGTTCGACGAGCCCTGGGCACCGCCGGAGGCGGACGGCGCGCTGCTCGGCTCGACGATCCTCTTCCACACCAGGGACACCGGACGCCCGGTGAAGTTCGTGCCGCCCGCCCACGCCAAGGACCTGTCGACCACCCCCATCCTGCGCAACCGCATCCTGCGCACCGGCGACAACGGCTGCGACTACTGGTGGATCGAGTGGGGCGGCGAACTCGACACCGTCCACGACAACGAACGCATCCGCGACGAACTCCAGTCCGTGATCATGGGGATCTGGGACCACATCAAGAACTCCGGACAGTTCCCCGACGCCGCCGACCTCACCCTGGAGTGGGTCGGCAGCCTCCCCGGCAAACGCGAGTACCGCCGCTTCCTCGGCGACCACGTCCTCACCCAGCAGGACATCCTCCAGCAGCGCCCGTTCGAGGACCGGGTCGCCTTCGGCGGCTGGTCCGTCGACCTCCACCCCGTCCAGGGCATGTACGCCGACGAGCCCGGCGCCCGCCAGCGGTACGCCGACGGCGTCTTCCACATCCCGCTGCGCTCGCTCTACTCCGCCAACGTCACCAACCTGCTCTTCGCCGGACGCAACATCTCCGCCACCCACATCGCCTTCGGCGCCACCCGGGTGATGGCCACCTGCGCCACCCTCGGCGAGGCCGCGGGCACCGCCGCCGCGCTCTGCGTCACCGAGAACCTGACACCACGTCAACTCGCCACCGAGCGGCCGGACCTGGTGCGCCGCACCCTGCTGCGCCAGGACGCCTCGGTGATCGGCGTCGCCGACGAGGACCCCGACGACCTGGCCCGCGCCGCCCGCGTCAGCGCCTCCTCCAGCCTCGTCCGGCTGGCCGCCGAACCCGCCCCGGACGCGCCCGGCACCCCGTACCCCCTCACCCGCGACCTCGCCCTGCTGCTGCCGGTCGACCCGGCGCTCGACACGGTCGACCTCCTCGTCCACGGCGCCCCGGACGGCCGGGCCCGCGACCTCACCGTGGAGCTGTGGGGCACGGGACGGCCCGAGAACGCCGTCCCCGCCGAGAAACTCCTCACCACCACGGTCACCGTGCCGCCCGGCGGCCCCCACTGGGTCACCGCCCGCCTCGACCACCGCCCCGACACCCCCCGCAACGCGATCGTCATCGTCCGCGCCTGTCCGGACACGGCGCTGGTCCTCCTGCCCGAACGCACCGACGGGGTCCTCGCCCTGCGCAGCAAGGCCGAGGGCGACGCGGCCGTCGACCACGACATCCCGGAGGAGGAAGGCCAGTTGGTCCTGGAGTGGCAGGCCCGCGGCCTGCGCCGGCAGACCTTCGCCTTCCGCGCCGCCCCCGACACCGCCGCGTTCCACCCGGGGCGCGCCGTCGGCGGCTACCAACGCCCCTACGGCGGGCCGAACATGTGGTCCTCCGCACCGGACGGCGAGCGCGAGTGGCTGCGCCTCGACTGGGACACCGAGCGCGAACTCGCAGAGGTGCGGCTGGTGTTCGACGACGACGTCGACGAGTACCTCAACAACCTGCACCGCCACCGCACGCCGTACGAGGTCATGCCCGAACTCGTCCGCGACTACCGGATCCAGTGGCGCGACACCGGCGGCATCTGGCACACCGCGCTCACCGTGCGGGACAACCGGCGCCGCCACCGCGTGCACCCGCTGCCCTCCGCGGACGGCGGCCCGCTGCGCACCGACGGACTGCGGCTGGTGGTCGACGCGACCCACGGCGCACCCCGGGCACACGTGATCGCGTTCAAGGCGTACGCCGGGGCGTGAGCCGGGGGTGACCCTGATCCGATACGGCGGGGCGTGAGCCGGGGGAGACCTGATTCGATACGGCGGGGCGTGAGCCGGGGGAGACCCTGATCCGAGGGGCAGGGACCGGGAACCACGACGAGGGGCCGGTGGCAGCCGAACCGCTGCCACCGGCCCCTCGCCGTGCGCGTCAGAGCGCGCCGAGCGCCTGGCTGATCGCGTCGGCGGCCTCGATGACCTCGCGCACCAGGGCGAGCCGCTTCCCCTCGGCGTCGGCGCGGTCGCCGAGCACCGAGGTCGGCCCCCAGAGGGAGACGGCGGCGACGATCTCCCCGGACGCGTCGCGCACCGGCGCGGCCAGCGAGGCGCGGCCCAGGGCCCGCTCCTCCGCCTCCACCGCGTACCCGGTGCGCCGGACGGTGTCGATCTCCTCGTCGAGCAGGTCGTGGCTGGTGGTCGTGTACTCGGTGTGCGCGTCGAGGGCGGCGCCCAGCACCCGGCGGCGCTCCTTCGGGGAGAGCCCGGAGAGCAGGCACTTGCCGATGCTCGTGGCGTGCAGCGGGGCGGTGTGCCCGCTCTGCGTGTAGGACTTGGGGGCGCGCGGGCCCTCGAAGTTGCACAGGAACATCAGCTCGCCGCCCCGGCGCACGGCCACGTTCGCCCCGAGCCCGGTGCGGTGCGCGAGGTCCTGCAGGACCATGCGGGCGGCCCGGTGCACGGGGTGGCGGTTGACGGCGGTGGCGGCCAGCGGGAGCAGACCGAGGCTGAGCCGGTAGAGGTTGCTGACCGGATCGCGTTCCACCATGTCGAGGCGTTCCAGGGTGGACAGCAGCCGCGAGGTGGTCGAGGAGCCCAGCCCGGTCAGCTCGGCGACGTCCGAGACGCGCAGTTCGGGGCGGCCGGAGTCGAGTGCGCGCAGCACCGAGACCGCGCGCTCGACGCTCTGGTTGGTCCCGGCGTCGGTAGCCCTCGTGGCCATGGCCCTCCTTGCTCTGCAAACACCGTGCACAATCTGCATCACCCTATCGCGCGGGATTCAGGTCCGTACCGCGATCGGGCGCCCCCGGGCCGCCGCGCCGGTCGGGAGGCGGTCACACCGGGCGGTGCGTCCGCCCGTGGTCCCGGGCCGACAGGAATCGCCGCTGGGCGTCCTCCAGGGCCGCCGTCTCGGCGCGCTCGCCCGGGTGCTCGAAGTGCCCCGCCCGCAGGACGAGGAGTTCGCGCGGCCCGGCCAGCGCGTTGTGGATCGCGAACTGCCCCGGAGGGGGCACCGACGGGTCGAACAGGGCGGCGCCGACATGGACCGGGATGCGCAGGTGCCGGGCGGCCGTGGATGCGTCGAAGTAGGCGAGGACGTCGAGGACCGAGGGGTCCTCGGCGAACCGCGCGCGCACCGACTCCCCGCTGCCGGTGCAGCGGAGGGTGACCCGCAGCGGATGGTTGCCGAAGGTCGGCACGGTGAGCCCGGCGGCGTCGAAGCGGTCGTCCCAGGGCAGGGCCAGGGCCCCGATGCCGCCGCCGAAGCTGGTGCCCAGGTACGTCAGCCGGTCGCCGGTCTCCGGCACCAGCAGCCGCAGCGCGGTGGCCGCGCACCAGACGTCCGCCACGCATCCGCCGATGAGGTACGTGTCGCGGGAGCCGATGCCGTGCAGGACGTGCCCTGCCGACGCCGGGGGGACGCCGGGCAGCTCGGACCGGGTGCCGAGGCCGCGCAGGCAGGGCCAGAGGGTCGCGGTGCCGGGCGGGCTCTGCCAGGGGTCGGGCGCCGAGCGGCCGCCGTACCCGTGGGCCGCCACGCAGCCCTGGACGACGGGCCCGTCGGCCGGGACGGTCAGCCACCCGCCGATCCGGACGCCGTCGGCGGACGTGTAGGAGACGTCGGCGACCCGCACGCCGTCCACCGTGGTCCAGGGGCCGACGCGGGGCTCGGGGTCGACGCGCAGCGCGCTCGCGTGACGGGCCCGCCAGAAGCCGGCGAAGTCGGCGGGGCCGTCCGGCGCCGGGACCGCGAGCAGGCGCGGCAGGTCGTAGCCGTGGGTCGGGTCGAAGGGGAAGTCGTGGACGAGCGGTGCGGGGTCACCGGCGTCCGCGGCGAGGGGGCGGGGGGACACGGTCTCTCCTTGCTGCGGCGGCCGTCCCGGGAGGGGCGGCCGCCGTTCGGTGCGGGTCCGGCCGGTGCGGGGCGCTCCGGTGGGTTCCGGTCCGCCGTCCGCCCGGCCGGGTCGGGACGTGCTGGTCAGCGGCGGGCGTAGTACAGGATGCCGCTCTTGGTGTCCGGGAGGTACAGGACGTCGTTCCCGTCGCTGTCGCGGCGCACCGCGAGCCGGTCGGCGGTCAGGCCGGGCACGGGGGAGGCGGAGGTCCAGGAACCGTTCGTCTCGGTGGCGGCGAAGACCCGGTCGGTGCCCGAACTCTTCACGTAGTAGACGCGCTTGAGGTCGGTGGCGTCCCAGGTGATGCCGATCGCGGCGGTGGTCTGGCCGCCGGAGTAGACGGTCTGCCGCTGCCAGCCGCCCCCGCTCGGGTACCCGTAGTACACGTGGAACTCCGCGCCGCTCGCGGCGGAGCGGTAGCGGTAGGCGACCTTGGGCACGTCCCCGTCGAGGGTGAGCTTGGCGCTCTGGACCGCGGCGGCGGTGTACCCGGTGTTGTCCGAGCTCCACTCCTCGCCGCTGGTGAGGTCCTGGATCACGTCGGCGGTGTCCGGGGTGACGGGTGTGGCGAGCGGGGCGCCCGTGCTGTCCGTGAAGGTCCCGGTGGCCGGGTCGAGCCGCAGGTAGGAGAGCTTGTGGCGGAAGGCGGACGACGGCGCCTTGGACCACTCGAAGAGGATGTGCACCTTCCCGGACGCGTCCACCGCGAGGTCGTCCGGGTAGACGGAGCGGTACTGCGCCGACGCGAAGGTGGCGACGACGCTCCAGGTCGAGGCCGCGTTGTTCCAGCGGTACAGCTTTCCGGGCCGCCGGTCGTTGCCGTTGCCGATGCGGGCGGCGAGGTAGAGGTCGCCGTTGGGCGCGGTGGTGAGCACCGGGTAGGTGATGCCCTGGCCCTGGTCCGGCATCTGCGCGGAGTGGTCGGTGACCGCGCCGCCGGGCGCGTCGGTGCGGAAGTAGCGCCAGGTGTCGCCGTGCATCGAGGTGAAGACGTGCAGCCGTCCGCTGCCGTCCCGGGCGACGGACGGCTGGTTGTGGCCGTTGTCGTCGGCGAACTCCGCCTGCTGCCCGTCGCTCGTCAGCAGCGGCAGCCGGCTCCACACCCCGTCGGGATCGCGGCGGGCGATGGCCGGACGGTGGGTGGCCGCCGTCGAGCCGGGCTCGTTGAACGCGAAGTAGGTGTACTGGCCCCGGCCCTTGTAGGTGGCGGCGGGCGTCCACCAGGCCGCCTGGTTGGAGGAGTCCATGGCGTAGGGGATCTGCTCGACGGTGCCGGCGGCCGCGGTGACGGCGGTCGAGGCCGGGGTGACGGTGGCGGCCTGGGCCCGGGGAGCGGCCGGGACGAGCGCGAGCAGGGCCGTCAGCGCGGCGGCCGGGGCCAGCAGGGCGCGGTACGGAAGGGGATGCAAGGCGACTCCTTCGTCGTGATCGGGACCGACGCGGCGCGGGCCCGCACCGGAGCGACCGGGCGTCCACCGATGCCTCCGCACGACCCAGCACGCCGCGACCCGTCGAACGGAGGCTCCGTGCCGCCCCCGCTGCGGCGGAAACTTACCGGAGATCCCGCAGGCTGGATAGAGATTGCGTGATGTGGATGCCGAATGCGAAAGAGGGTCTTTGCGGCTGCGTCGCTGGAAGGGAGGGGGCACCATGCGAAGACGTCGATGGCGATGGCGACGCCGGGAAAGGTGACGGCGGCGGTGACGATGACGTCGGGAAGGGTGACGACGGTGGCGGCGACGGTGAGGCGCGCGGCGGGGGTGCCGGGCGCTGGGCGTGAGCCGGGGAAGCCCGCCGGGGAGCCGGACCGGCCGGGTCGACGGGTCCGCGTCGGAGGCGATCGGCCGGGGGACGCGCGCGGTGGGCGACCGGGCGGGGAGGCGCGCGGCGGGCGATCGGCCGGGGAGGTGCGCGGCCGGGGCGTGATTGTCGCGCGCACGCGGAGAACCCCTCACGTACCCGCCAGAGCCGACCTACCCTTGCTGCCGGCAGGCTCTGGGGGAGTTCAGTCAGGTGGCGCCACGTGAGGGGCCTACGCACAACATACCTGATGGACGGTCAACTGGGCTTCCGGCAGCCGGAATCGGTGCTCGACGACGGACGCGGGCTTAACCGCGTTGCCTGCGGGCCCCCTTGCGCACCGGCGTCACCGACCGGGCGTCGGGCGGCGGGGCGCGGGTCAGGCCCGCGGGCGGGGGTCAGTTGAGGATGTTGATCTGCGTGTTGCGGATGGTGGTGCCCAGCGGGCACTGGACGTCGGTGCGCGTCCGGCCGCCGTTGACGATGACGGGCGACGATGTCCTGTTCTGTCCGTAGGTGCAGTTCAGGCGGAGGGCGAACGTCCCGCGGCCCGAGCAGGCCCCCCATCCCCAGGTGTTGCCGCTGCCGGCGTCGACGCCGGAGCCGCAGTCGTAGAGCCCCGAGGCCGAGGCGGTGTCCGCCGCCGCCAGCGTGGGTACCGCGGTGCCCACGAGCAGGGCGGCTGCCACGAGCAGACGGCGGCCACGGCGGACGAAGGCGCCCCTGTTGACGGTTCCCGGAGCGGCGGACAGGTCGTTGGGCATGACGATTCCCTTCGGTCGGTCGGGCGGGCCACGTGTCGTGCCGCCCGGTGCCGTCATGTGTAGTCCCGGGCCGGGGGCGCGCGGTTCGGGCCGTGCACGCGCGCCGACTCCCGTGCACAACTGCTTCCATGACCGGACTCCACATGGTATGTCGCGTCATCGCCCACTGTGTGGCCAGAAAGAGGCTCGCCGAGGAGTGGAAAACCCCACCAGAGTGGAGCGAACGGGCCTACAGGGCGCGGTGGTTGCACAGAGCGCGGTAGTGGTACAGGGGGGGGCATGTGGAAGGCAGTGCCTCGGTCGGCCCGGCGGCCGTCCGGCGGACGCCGTGGCAGGTGAGCGCGGGCTGGCTGCTGCGCACCCACCGGCTCTGCTCCGCCCGTACGTCCCTGCGACCCCTGCCCGGCTTCGCCCGCGCCTTCCACGACGGCTACCGGGGCGCGGCCGGAAGGAGCCACAGCTCGCTGTCCCGCTGGGAGACCGGCCGCGTCCCGGTCACGCAGGAGGCCGTCAGACGGTACGAGGACGTGCTCGGCCTGCCCGCGTACGCGCTGCTCGCGCCGATCCAGACCATCGCCCGGCACGAGGGCGGTGCCACCGCGGCGGCCTTCCTGCGGGGCGAGACCGGACCGCCGACGGCCCGGCCCCCGGGCGGCCGTCTCGAAGCGCTCCTGGACCGGGCGCTGGACGGCGGTGTGCTCACCGGCGACGACTGGGACACCCTCAGCCGCGCGGCCGTGCACGGGCCGGAACGCGTGATGCCGGGACGGGTCCGCAGCGCCGTCGCCCGGCGGTTGCTGGAAGAGACGCTGGTGTCGGACGGCACGGCGTGGATGCGGCGTTTCGAGGCGCTGGGACGGCTGCTGGCCGATCCGGGGTGGGGCCCTGAGGCGGCAGCCGTCTGCTCCGGCGTGGGAGAACAGCCCGGACACGTCGGTCTGATCGAAGCGGTGTGCGCGCTGGACGGCAGCCCGCACCCCGACGCCGGGCGCGCGGTCCTGCGCCAGCTCACCGACCCGACGAACCAGGACAGCGGGTACGGGGCTCTGCTGGCCTGCGCCCGCAAGACCCGCAGACGTCACTTCGACACCCGGCAGACCCGCACCCTGGTGGAGGTGGCCGACGCGCTGCTGACGAGCCGCCCGGGACCGGGAGCGAAACCCGCGGTCGCCGAGGCCGCCGCGGTCCTCCTGCACCAACTCCCGCTCACGCGGACCCACTTCGCGCGGCTCCTGGACACGGTCGGCCGACGCAACGACACCGCACGGGCGATCGTGCTCCACGGCTCGCTCGCGGACCCCGCCGCCGCGTCGGTCGGCATCGGCCGCATCCTCTCGCGGCTCACCGCCGAGGTGCCCGCGCAGACCGCCCCGGTCTTCAGCGGCATCCTCGACGACCTCCTCCACCACCCGGTGGCCGACGTCCGCCTGTACACGGCGATGCTCGTGCGGGCCAGCCCGTTCGGCCCCGCGGTGGCCGACGCGTGCGCGGCCGAACTGCGCCGGCCCGCCACGGCACGGGTGGAGCACCGCGCGATACCCCTGCTGCACGCGCTGCGCGTCCTCGGGGGACCCGAGCAGCGGGACACCGTCGCCCACCTCACCCTGGCGCGGGGCGTCCCGCCGGGTGTGGCGCTGGCCGCCGTCCACGCGCTGAGCCACATCGGCGGCCGCAGCCCCGAAGGCTACTGGCGCGCCCTCTTCGCCCACCACACCGCGACGACCGCGACGCCCGCGGGCCCTGTGACGACCGTGACGACCGCGGCGGACGAGGCCGACCGGCAGGCGGTGGTCAGGCGACTGGTCTACTGCTTCGCGATGGCGGGCCAACTCCCGCTGCTCACCCTGCTCGTCG
Organism: Streptomyces sp. SolWspMP-5a-2; assembly: GCF_900091845.1. GTDB lineage: Bacteria > Actinomycetota > Actinomycetes > Streptomycetales > Streptomycetaceae > Streptomyces > Streptomyces doudnae. The sequence goes on along the minus strand of NZ_FMCI01000364.1, from coordinate 12,509 downwards.
AGCAGGAACGGGACCGAGCCGCACCCGCCCGGCACCTGTCCCTGTGGTGGGTCGGCCTCGCCCACCACATCAGCGCCAGCGCACGGCTGTAGAGCGGCGGCGACCTCGGCGTCACGGTGCCTCCTGCCCCGGTGGACGAGGCGGGAGCCCCCGCTGTCCGGGCGCGGCGGCCGGGCCCGCACCGACGTGGAGCGGTCGATCAGAAACTGCCCGACCGGGCCACGCCGGACAGGGTCTGCGCAATCGTTTCCGTGAGGTCCGCTTTGGTGCGGCGGGCTTCGGCGGTGTCGACATAGGCCGTGTTGAGGTGGAGTCCGGCGTCGTTGCGGTGCAGCCAGAGGCAGATGCCGTTGTGGCGGGCCGTCCACACGTGCATCCGGGGGCGCCAGGAGGCGTGGTGCTCGGCACCGGGGGAGCGGCGGAAGTCGCTGTAGGAGAAGAAGTTCACGGCGTGCGGCCAGTAGTGCATCGACGCGTACGCCTCCGGTGCCAGCAGCTGCCACGCCTTCACGAAGTGCACCTCGCTGTGCCGCCGTTGCAGCGCCACGGCTTCCTCGACGTGCCCGATGACCTCGGGGAAGTCCATCTCCGCGCGCACCGGGAACTCGATGGGCATGGTGTTGATGAACCAGCCGACGGAGTGCGCGTAGGTGCCCCGTCCTCGTTCGTTGAGCGGCATCAGACCGCGGTAGACGTCCGGCCCGCCCAGCGCCCTCAGAGAGACGCCGACCGCGGCCAGGAGCCCCATGAACAGCTTTCCGCCCGCCTTCTGGCACCGGCTCTCCAGCAGGTCCGTGTCGGCCGCGGACAGGAGCGTCACGGTGTCGTGGACGGCCGGGTAGAACCGGCCGCTCTCCGTGCCCAGTTCGAGCGGGAAGCGGGGGAAGAAGCCGCCGTTGCGGGCGATGAAGCCCTTCCAGTGGTCGAGCCGTTCGTCGTCGGCGCCGAGCGCGCCGTTGGACTGCCGTTCCTGGCGCCCGAAGTCGAGATAGCTCCCCGCGGGCGGCAGTTGGGGCTCCTCGCCCCGGGTGTAGGCCGTGTACGCGGTGGCGATGTCGCGGACGGCGAGCGGGTTCGACAGGCCGTCGGTGACGAGGTGGTCCCAGGAGAAGTGCACGGTGGCCGAGTCGTCCCGGACCACGGCCCCCATGACCATCAACGGCCAGTGCAGCGGCCCCACTTCCTGGAAGAAGTCGTGCAGGTACTTGCGGACGTCGTCGGTGGTGTCGATCGGTCCCACCTCGGTGCGGGTGAGCGAGACGGCGTCCGGATCGAGGACCTCACCGAAGAGGCCGCCCGCGAGCGGCGAGTAGAGGCAGCGCAGCACCTCGTGACGCCGGACGAAGTGCAGCAGCGCGGCTTCGAGCGCCACCAGGTCGAGGGGGCCGGGCAGTTCGAACGTCGTCGCGACGTACGTAGGGATGCCCTGGTCCTCGGCGTACGCGCGCTGGGCGACGGCGAAGTGCTTCACCTGGTTGAGGCCGGTGTCCTTGCGTGCCGCGTCGGCCTCGCCGCCGGGAGCGTGTGCGGAGGTCAGCCGCCACTGGTAGACGTGCCCGGGGTCGATCTGCGTCTCGTCGATGGATGCCTGGAGCATGGTGTTCCTTCCGCGGTGGGCCGGTAGGGCTTCCCGGGCACAACGACGTGATCGGCCGCGGGCAACGTCGGGCGGCTGCAGAGGCGGGGACGGCCGGGACCGGGGGTGTCCGCCGTCCGACGTCCAACCTCGCTGCCGCGCGCCCGAGTTCGCCGGTGTGGCCGGGTCCCGCGGTGCCGTCGCGGGCGCGCTTGACACCGGGGTGTCCCTCTCTCCAGTATTCAGCTACTTGACTAGTGGACTAGCGGTGGGGTGGATGCGCTACTACATCGAGAGGCGCCGTGGCGTCGCGGCGTACCAGCAGATCGTCGAGCAGACCAAACGGGCCGTCAGGGCCGGGGTGCTGAAGCCGGGCGACCGGTTGCCGACCGCCCGCGAGGTGGCCGAGACCTGCGCGGTCAACCCGAACACCACGCTCAAGGCGTACCGGGAGCTGGACCGGGACGGTGTGGTCGAACTGCGCCAGGGCGTGGGCACGTTCATCGCCGCCCCCGCGGCCGACCGCGGCCACGAGCCCGCCGCCCAGTCGCCGCTCTACGCCGAACTGGCGCAGTGGATCGGACGGGCACTGGCCGCGGGCCTGGTGGAGGAGGACGTGCGGGACATGGTCGAACTGGCGCTCCACGCCGACCGGACGGTGCGTCGGGCGGGCGAGCGGGACGGGGGACGGGCATGAGCGCGGCGACAGCGGCCACGGCCGTACAGAACAGGGAGCGGACGGCCCTCGAGGTGACCGGCCTCGGCCGCCGCTACGGGCGCCGGTGGGTGCTGCGGGACGCGACGTTCCGGCTCCCCGCCGGGCGGGTGTGCGGGCTCGTGGGACCGAACGGCGCGGGCAAGACGACGATGCTGGAGATCATCGCCGGTCTGCGCGGGGCGACGGCCGGTGAGGCCAGGGTGTTCGGGGAACTCGCCGGCGGGACCCCGGCACGGCGGCGGGTGTCGTTCCTGCCGCAGGAGAAGCCCCTGTTCCCGCGCTTCACGGTCGCCGAGACGCTGCGGGCCGGGCGGGAGCTGAACCCGGGCTGGGACCAGGACCTCGCCGAGGACTTCGTGCGCGCGGGCTCCATCGACCTGGACGCCAGGGTGGGGCGGCTGTCCGGCGGGCAGCGCACCCGGGTCGCCCTCGCCGTGGCGCTGGGCAAGCGCCCCGACCTCGTCCTGCTGGACGAGCCGCTGGCCGACCTGGACCCGCTGGTGCGCAGGCAGACCGTGGCCGCGCTGCTGGGCGAGGTGGCCGAGCGCGGGATCACGGTCCTGCTCTCCAGCCACCTCGTGGCCGAACTCGACACGCTCTGCGACTACTTGCTGCTCGTCGCCGGGGGCGGGCTGCGGCTCGCCGGTGACGTCGACGAGATCATCAGCGTCCACCGCAGGCTCTCCGCGCCCACCGACCGGGTGCCGACCGGCCCCGGCGGGCTGCCCACCGGTCTGGAGGGTCACACGGTCGTGGAGACCCACCGCGACCGGCACCACACCACCGCGCTGATCCGTCCCGGCGGGCCGGTCGGCGAGGTCTGGGAGTCCATCGCGCCGACCCTGGAGGAAGTGGTGCTCGCCTATCTGGAACAGAGCGACTCCGCCCCGCTCATCAGCCCCGACTCCCATGTTCCGGGCGCCGGCCGGGAGGTGGTCAAGTGAGCGCGACGACAAGGACTCCCGGGGCGGACAGCGGCGCTCCCGGACACCCGGACCGACGGACAGCCGCGGGGTCGCGGGCGCGCGGGTTCGGTCCGAGGGGCATGACCTGGCTGGTGTGGCGCCAGCACCGGACGGCGTTCCTCCTGCTGCTCGTGGTGGCGGTGCTCACCACGGCCGGCCTGGCCTGGCTGGCCCGGGACGCGAGCGACGCGGTCGCGGCGGTCGAGGGGGCGAAGGCGTCTCCCGGGGCGGCCGCTGCCCTCGACACCGCCTACCGGCGGCTCGACCTGCTGGGCCTGGCGCTGTCCGGACTCCCGGTGGTCATCGGCGTGTTCGTCGGAGCCCCGCTGTTCGCCGGTGACCTGGAGACCGGCACCGCCAAGTTCGTGGGCGTCCAGTCGTACGGCCGCTGGAACTGGGTGGCGACGAAGCTGGCCATGGCCGCCGGGTTCGCCGCCGTCGCGGCGCTCTCGACCGGCATCGCCATGAAGGCGCTGCTGACGCCGCTGGTGCACCACATGGCCGTGAACGCCGACTTCACCGGAGCGGGCGGGTTCGACACGACGGGCCCGGTCACGGTGGCACTGGCCGTGCTCGGCCTGCTGATCGGCGCGACCGCCGGACTCCTGACCGGGCGCACGCTGCCCGCGATGGTGGCGACGTTCGCCGCCCTGATCGCGGTGAAGACCGTCTGGTCGCGGACGCGGATGCTCTTCGCGCCCACGGTGACCAGCACCACGGGCGGGGGCCGGTTCGGCGAGGACGACGCCCCGCACATCCCGGCGGGCGCCCTGGAGGTCGACACCTCCTACCTGACGGGCGGCGGCGGACTGCGCGGCTGGAGCACCTGCACGGAAGCCACCGACCGGGCGGCCTGCCTGCGGCGTGAGGGGGTGGTCGGCTGGTCGATCGAGTACCTGCCCTTCTCCCACCTGACCGCCATGCAGTGGGCGGCGACGGGCGCGCTGACGGGCCTGATCCTGCTGACGGCGGTGGCCCTGGTGCTCGCGGCCCGGCGGGCGCTGCGCTGAGTCACCGGGGTGGGGTGCGGTGGGCCCGGTTCCCCTGTCCGGAGCCGGGCAGCGCACCCCACCCCACCCGGACGGGAGCACAGCCGCGGTCCCCGACGGCAGCACAGCCGCGGTCCCCGACGGGAGAAGCACGCGAAACCGGACGTGACGTGCTTCTCCCGGCGGAGCCACGGCTCGGCTGTCCCCGGGGTCGGCTCCGTCAGGCGTACCGTTCCCCCGGCGGACGCGGAGCACCGTCCCGGAGTCGCCCGGCGGACACGGCGAGTACCGCCCTGGAGCCGCCCGGCGGACACGGCGCTTACCGTCCCGGAGTCGTCCGGCGGACACGGCCCATACCGCAGCGGAGCCACCATGCCCCGGGGCCGGACCGCGCCCTCGTCGTGGTCGTGGTCGTACGACGGATACCGGCGCAGCGCGCGGTGTCAGAACGCCGGTAAACTGCCCCCTGATGCCGACTGCCCGCCATCCTGCCTGGACGTCCGCCGATCCGGAGAATCGGATCCTGCGAGGCGGCGCCTGGCTGCCCCACGGCTTTCAGCTCGATCCGCACAGCCATGTCCAGGGGCAGTTGGTCTACGCCGCCGCCGGCGCCCTGGCCACGACGACGGAGCGCGGCACCTGGGTCGCCCCGGCGGACCGGATCACCTGGACACCCCCGCGCTTCGCCCACGCGCACCGTTTCTACGGCCCGACCGACGCACGGCTCGTATCGGTCCCGCTCGACCTCTGCGCCGAACTCGTCGACCACCCCGGTGTCTTCGCCGTGAGCCCGCTGCTGCGCGAGGCCCTGCTGGCGCTGACCGACGAACCGGAACGACGAGCGGGTGCCCACCGGCGTCTTCTCACGGTGGTCGTGGACGAGTTGGCCGACGCGGCCGAGACCTCCCTGCACCTTCCCGAAGCGGGCGACGACCGGCTGCGCGCTGCCACCGACCTGCTGCGCGCGGATCCCGCCCGCACGTCGACCCTGGCAGAGCTGGGCCGGGCGGTGGGAGCCAGCGAGCGCACGCTGAGCCGACTGTTCCACACCGAGCTGAGCACGAGCTTTCATCGCTGGCGCACCACCCTGCGCATTCACCATGCCCTGGCGCACCTGACGGACGGGATGACGGTGACGGAGACGGCCGTGGCGTGCGGCTGGTCCAACCCCTCCACCTTCATCGACGCCTTCACCGAGGTCGTCGGCCAGACCCCCGGCCGCTACCAGGCCGGCCTGCGCATCCGGGCGCGCCAGTCCCCGCCCGCCTGATCCCCCTCTTTCACCTGGTCACGCGGGTGGCGATCGCGCACCGAGCCGACTTGGCGGGTTTCCCGTACCGGGAGTCCGCTTACCGGTGGTCCACGGCGCGGTGCGCCTTCCACAGTGGAGAACGAGCGGTGCACGACCCTGCCGGACGGCGCCGCCGGGCACGCACCGGGGCGTGCCCACCACCGCACGGATCACGAAAGGCCCGCACGCATGACTGACACGCACGACGACACGTCCGTCGTCATCATCGGGGCCGGCGTCGCCGGCCTGACACTCGCCAACTTCCTTCTCCGCAACGGCATCGACTGCGTCGTGCTGGAGAAGCACGCCCGGTCGTACGTCGAGAAGCGCCAACGCGCCGGAACCATCGACACGTTCGGAGTGCGCCTGTTCCGCGAGTGGGGCCTTGAGGAAGTCCTGGAGGGCGACCCGATCCCGCACAGCGAGGGCGGCTTCTACATCGACGGCCGCGCGATGCCGATCACCATGGACGAGGACGGCAACGAGAGTCTGTACTGTCCGCAGCAGGTCCTGGTGCGCAACCTCACCGACGTCTTCCTGCGCGAAGGCGGTGACCTGCGCTACGAGGCCGTGGACGTCACCCTGGAAAACCTCACCGAGGGCCGCCCCTCGGTGCGCCACCGGGACGCCGAGGGCGGGACGCGAGCCATCGCGTGCGACTTCATCGCCGGCTGCGACGGCTTCCACGGCGTCTCCCGCCGCTCCATCCCCGCCTCGGCGCTGACCGAGTACGCCTACGAGCACGGCTACTCCTGGCTGAGCGTCCTGGCCGCCGCCGAGACCAGGCCGTCAGGTATGGCGATCCACGAACTGGGCCTGGCCGGGATGATCCCCCGCGGTCCCGGAGCCAGCCGCATCTACCTGCAGTGCGCGGTCGACGACACTCCTGAGCAGTGGCCGGACGAGCGCATCTGGAGCGCGCTGGAGGCCCGCTTCGGAACTCCCGCCTCGCGCGGTGAGATCCTGTCCAAGCAGGTGGTTCCGCTGCGCAGCGTGGTGTTCGCCCCGATGAGCCACGGTCGGCTCTTCCTCCTGGGCGACGCCGCGCACATCGTGCCGCCGATGAGCGCCAAGGGCATACACCTCGCTCTGCACGACACCGAGGTCTTCGCCCGCGCGGTGATCCGTCACGCCGAGAAGAACGATTCCAGCCTCCTCGACAGCTACTCCGAGAGCTGTCTGCCGCACATCTGGAACTACCAGGCGTTCGCGACATGGATCACCGACATCATGCACAACGCGGGACTCGACGGCTACGAGGGCGCGTTCAAGAAGCAGATCGCGCGCGCCGAACTCCAGCGCCAGTTCACCTCCGAGGCGGCGAACAAGCTGTTCAGTGAGCTGGCCGCCGGCACCAACTAGGAGTCTGGCGAGAGCGCCGAGGTTCGTCCGGGCCCCGGCCACCCGCCGGGGCCCGGGTCTCCAGGCAAGTGGAACGGCGTCACGGCTCCGACCGTCGGCCTGGACCCGGCACGGAGGCTGCGCTGGCGGCGGTTGCTCCAGGAAGGGGGGGAAGAACGCCTGCGTCGTGGTCGCGACCCACTTTGTGGAGGACGTCGCCGCAGCACGTACTCTCCGGCAGGCTCGTCGGCTCGCTGCTGCCGACCGTCCGGGCCGTCGGCGGCGAGGACCTGGTCCCCGCCAAAGACGTTCCCCGGGCCTGCGCGGGATTGACGGGCCTGGCCGCGCTGGGCGCGGCGCTCCTGGGCCTCACCGGACCGAGGCGCCGGTCGGACCTCGTGCCGCGGCCCCGCGCATCGTGAACCTGCCGCGCTTCCCGGCAGACGCACGCGGCCTGGTGGACCAGTACGCCCACTGGTCCACCAGGCCCAGGGAACAGCGACCGTACGGACGGCGGCGTCAGTGATCCGTATGAAGGCCCGGCTTCTCATCAAGGTCGCGTCAGGCACCCGGACTTCGAGGGCGGGAGCGGGCATAGCGTCGCTGTCAGGCGCTTCGGACCGGCCGGGGCGCGTACGCAGAGGAACCCCCATGTGTCTCTTCCGGTACGACGACGATCCCGACCCCGAGGAACGGACCCCGGCTCGGCCGCTGTACGTGCCCGTGCGGGTGACGGGCGCCGACAGCGTGCTGCGGGTGTTCCGCACCCCGCTGGGCGCGCGGACCGCGGTCGGCTTCACCTCCCGTGCGCGGCTTGCCCAGACGCTGGGCGCGGGCCAACCGTGCATCAGGCTCGCGGAGACGGCGCTCCGGGCGCTCACCGGGCCGATGGGCGTGACCCGCCTCACCGTGGACCCGACGCTCTCGGCCCCCGCCACCGTCGCCGTCGCCACCGAGGCGCGGGTGCGCGCCGAGCGGCTTCCAGCCCCCGTGCCGCGGCTCGCGGCGTCCGAGGAGATGTCCGCGTGACCGCGCCGACGCGCGTCGCGGCGCCGGTCCTGCCGGACGACCTCTCGGTCTGGCCCGCGTCCACCGGTCGGCGCCCCGACGGGGATCTGACCGTCGGAGGGGTCCCGCTCGCCACGCTGGCCCAGCGGTTCGGCACTCCGGCCTACGTCCTGGACGAGAGCGAGGTCCGCAGCCGCTGCCGTACCTACCGTGCCGCGTTCCCCGAGGTGCTGTACGCCGCCAAGGCGTTCCTGTGCCGGGCGATGGTGCGGTGGGTGGAGGAGGAGGGACTCGGCCTCGACGTCTGCTCGGCCGGGGAGCTCTCGCTCGCCCTCTCCGCGGGATTCCCTCCGGAGCGGATCGTCCTGCACGGCAACGCCAAGTCCCCGTCCGACATCGAGACCGCGCTGACCGCCGGGGTGGGACGGATCGTGGTCGACAGCCCCGCCGAGATCGCCCGGATCGCCGCCCTGCTGGGGCCGGACGGACGGCAGGACGTCCTGGTGCGGGTGGTGCCCGGAGTCGCGGCGGGCGGCCACGAGAAGATCCGGACCGGGACCGACGACCAGAAGTTCGGGCTCTCGATCACGGACGGCTCCGCCCAGCACGCCGTCGCCCGGGTCCTGGGCCAGCCGCAGCTGCGGCTCAGGGGGCTCCACTGCCACATCGGCTCCCAGATCACCGAGGTCGAGCCGTACCTGCTCGCCGTGCGGCGGACGGTCGGCCTGATGGCGCGGATCAGGGACACCCACCGCGTGACGCTCACCCAGCTCGACCTGGGCGGCGGTCATGGCGTCCCCTACCGGCCCGGAGATCCCGCGCTGGACCTCACCGCCCTGGCCCGCCGCGTGCGCGAGGAACTGACCGCGAGCTGCGCCGCTGCCCGGCTGCCCGTCCCGCGGCTCACCGTCGAACCCGGGCGGGCCATCGCCGCCCCGGCGGGAGTCGCGCTGTACCGGGTGCTGGCCGTCAAGCGCACGGCGAGGACGCTCTTCGTCGCCGTGGACGGCGGCATGAGCGACAACCCGCGGCCCGCCCTGTACGGAGCCCGGTACGCGCCGCGCCTGATCGGCCGCAGGCCGGTCGCGGAGGCGGTCACCGCCACCGTGGTGGGCCGGCACTGCGAGGCCGGTGACGTCCTCGCCGCGGACATCACCCTGCCCGGTGACGTACGGCCGGGCGACCTGCTCGCCGTACCGGTCGCCGGTGCCTACCAGGCGTCCATGGCCTCCGCGTACAACCTCGTCGGACGGCCTCCGGTCGTCGCCGTCGACCGCGGCCGGGCACGGCTCCTCGTGCGCCGGGAGACTCAGGAGGATCTCCAGTCGCGGGACGTCGGACCACGCTGACCGAGGGGCCACGTGCGCGGAGGCGACATCGGGCGGGTTCCCGCTGACGCGTCCTGCACGAGCGCTTCCGAGGCCCGGACCGGCTGAAGCGGCAGTCCGTTCCTTCGGATCACGTCACCCGGCGGGGCGGGCGTGCCGGAAGCGCACGGGCCCTCCGCCTCCTGGGGGAGCGGGGCGGACAGCCGGTTCCGGCCCCGGGGCAGGACGAGGGACGGCGCCTCGGGCCGCATGGCCTGCCGACCTGCGGCGAGTAGGCTGATCGTTCGTCATCGGACGGGGAGGTCGGAATGGACTATGGCGACAAGCTTTTCTGGCTGTCGGTGGTGATCCAGCGCAAGTACGCGCAGGTCTGTGCCGAGTTCGATCTGACGCCCTCGCAGGCCACGCTGCTCTGTGCGATCAGGGACGAGCCGCGGCAGATGGCTGACCTCGCCGCGTCGTTGGGCATGACCAAGAACGCGTTGAGCCAGCTGGTCGATCGCATCGCGCGGCGCGGCTTGGTCGTCCGGGCGGGCTCGGCGCAGGACCGGCGGGTGGTCATGCTCAGCGTGACGCCCGAGGGGAAGGTGCTCGCCGAGGCCGTCTACGCGGAGGTCGCCAAGCGCCTCCCCGAGATCGCGAGGAACCTCGACGCCGACGACCAGCGCGCGTTCGAGCGTACGGCGACCGCCATCGTCGACACCACGGACCTCTCCGCGCCACCCGGCCCGAACCGCCCCACCACGCCCTGACGTTCCACCGGCCCCCATCTTGACGATGTTCATGCCGTGAACTAATTTGGTTCACGCCATGAACTAGTGAGGGGTGGGCGCGATGAGCGCACAGACGAACGGCACGATCGCGGTCTTCGGCGCGACGGGGCGACAGGGCGGAGCGGTGGTCGACGCACTGCTGGACCGCGAGGCACGGGTGCGGGCTCTGGTCCGCGACCCGCGGTCCGACCGGGCGCAGGCGCTGGCCGCACGCGGTGTAGAACTGGCCGCGGTCCGGGCCGACGACCCGGCGTCACTGGCCGCCGCGCTGACGGCGGTCGCGGGGTTCTCCTTCATGACCCCGGAGGCGAACAGTCTCGAAGAGGTCGAGGCGGAGATCCGCATCGGTACCGCGCTCGTCGACGCGGCGGTGGAGGCGGGCGTCCCGCACACCGTGTTCAACTCGGTCTTCGGGGCGGACCGGGAGACGGGTGTGCCGCACCACGACTCGAAGCACTGGATCGAGGAGCGTCTGAGGGGGTCCGGCCTGCGGGCCACGATGGTCCGCGCGAGCGCCTTCATGGAGAACTTCGCGACGGTGATGGCACCGACCCTGGAGCAGGGGCGGATCGTGCTGAGGCTGCCGCTGCCGGAGGACGTCGCCCTGAAGATGATCTCGATCAGGGACATCGGCCGGATCGCCGCCGCGCTCCTGCTCGGGACCGCGGAGGCGCCCGGCGGAGCCGTCGAACTCGTCGGCGACGAGCTGACGGGCCCCCGGATCGCCGCGGCGTTCGGCGCGCGCGCCGGGCTCCCGGCACGGTACGAGGCCCTCCCGTTGAGCGTGCTTCCCAGTGACCTCGACAGGGCGATGTTCCGTCAGTTCGCGGAGGCGACGGAGAACCCGTCGGACATCGCGGTGGTGCGCGCGATCGAGCCGGCCACCCTGGACCTGGCCGGGTGGATCCGCGCCACCGGCTGGACCGCGCCGACAACCTGACGGAGACGAGAACATCAGGAAAGCGGCGACCGGATGAGAGGGTACTGAGTTCCCTCCCTCACGCGAATCGGTACCCTGTGCCCCCCTCGCGGAGGGTGTCGAGCTGCTGAATGATCTGCCAGGCGGGGGTATCCGTCCTGGCGACCATGATCATGGTTTCCGCCTTGTCGCCCCAGGTGCGGTGCACGAGGTCGAGGGCCTGGTCGACGACGATGCTCGCGTCCCCGCCGGCGCCGGAGCTCAGCCAGGCGCGGAGCCCGTAGTTGTGCGCGGCCACCACGCTCGCGGCGATCGTGCAGGCCCGGAGATCACCGTCCTGGAGGGTGGCGAACCGACGCCTCAGATAGGAGGCGAGGGCTCGTTCGTAGCGCCTGACCACGGACGTCTCGTGGGTCTTGAGCGCCGGGACCTTGCGGGTGAGGGCATAGCGCTTCACCGAGAACTCGGCCTTCTCCGCGTACATCCGCATCACCAGGCGGGCCGCTGCGCAGGCACGTCCGACGGGGTCCGGGTCCTGGGCGCCCTCCTCCAGGAAGCCGATCATCTCGGCGAGCGCTCGCTCGTGATCGGGGAAGACGACCTCTTCCTTGGTGGGGAAGTACCGGAAGAAGGAGCGGCGGCCCACGCCGGCTCGGTGGACGATGTCGTCGATGGTCGTGCCGTCGTAGCCGTACTCGGTGAAGAGCTCGAACGCAGCGGACACGAGGAGGTCCCGGATCGGGGCCTTCCCGGGCGTTTCCCGCCCGGCGGGCTCGCTCGGACCGTTGTGCTTCGCGTCGTCTGGCGCCTCTGTCATGGCACAAAAGTACAGGGCCACTCCCTGTGTGGCACTCGATGTGCATAATGAGGGTACTGAGTGCCATCTAGGGAGGCTGTATGCCTGCTGTCGATCTTTACCGCCCGTCCGAGGAGCACGACATGCTCCGTGACGCCGTCCGCGCGCTGGCCGAGGCGAAGATCGCGCCGTTCGCCGCCGCGGTGGACGAGGAGGCCCGGTTCCCGCAGGAGGCGCACGACGCCCTGGTGGCGAACGACCTGCACGCGGTGCACGTCCCCGAGGAGTACGGCGGCGGTGGCGCGGACGCCCTCGCCACGGTGATCGTCATCGAGGAGGTGGCCCGGGTCTGCGCGAGTTCCTCGCTGATCCCGGCGGTGAACAAGCTGGGCTCGCTGCCGGTGATCCTCTCCGGCTCCGAGGAGCTGAAGAAGCGGTACATGACCCCGCTCGCCAAGGGCGACGGCATGTTCTCCTACTGCCTCTCCGAGCCGGACGCCGGTTCGGACGCCGCCGGGATGAAGACGCGGGCCGTCCGTGACGGCGACCACTACGTCCTGGACGGCGTGAAGCGCTGGATCACCAACGCGGGGGAGTCGCGCTTCTACACGGTGATGGCCGTGACCGACCCCTCGAAGCGCTCCAAGGGCATCTCGGCGTTCGTGGTGGAGGAGGACGACGAGGGCGTCTCCTTCGGTGCCCCGGAGAAGAAGCTCGGCATCAAGGGCTCCCCGACCCGCGAGGTCTACCTCGACGGCGTCCGCGTCCCGGCCGACCGCATGATCGGCGAGGAGGGCACCGGCTT
>NZ_FMCI01000367.1 GCF_900091845.1 Streptomyces sp. SolWspMP-5a-2 | reverse complement strand
GGGCTCCGTGCACCACGCGGAGACGATGCTCGCGGGTCCCCCGGTGGGCGGTCCCGGCGCTCCGCCGCCGCCCCCCGGCATGCCCGGCGCCCCCGGTACACCGCCGGGCGGGCCGGTGGCCCCCGGTGTGCCGCGGCCCCCGGCGTACGGGTACCCGCAGCAGCAGGGTCAGCCGACCGTCGGGCCCGGCTACCAGGCGGTGCTGCGCTACCGGGCGCAGGACGGTTCCGAGCAGCAGGTGATCCGGCGGTCCGCGCCCGGCACCCCGCACCCGGAGTGGCAGATCTTCCACGAGCTGCGCGGGATGAACGTGCCGCCCGACCAGGTGCTCGAACTGCACACGGAGCTGGAGTCCTGCGAGCTGCCGGGCGCGTACTGCGCGCGGATGATCCGGGAGCAGTGGCCGCAGGCCCGGATCACGAGCATCGCCCCGTACGGCACGGACCACGCGAGCCGTCAGCAGGGGATGGGTCAACTGCTGGCCCACCAGGGCGAGTTGCATCAGGTGGCGGACGGTCCCGCGCGGCCCGCGCCGGTGCGGGCGCCGATCCCGCCGGTGCAGCCGGCGCCGCCGGTCCCGCCGGAGGCCATCGCGCAGGATCTGGCGGCGGCGTTCGGGCCGGGGATGTTCCGGTTCGAGCAGGCGGCGGTGTCCCGGCAGGGGGTGCCGCCGGTGGTGGCGCACTCGCTGGTGGTCGCCGGGCTGCCGCTGGACATGGGTCCGTTCTTCTGGGCGCAGGCCCAGCCGGGCAGGCCGGTGCCGACGCTCGCCGAACTGGCGCAGGAGCGCGGGGTGCTGCCCGCCTCGGACGCGGGCTCCTACCTGGTCATGGGCAGTGACTTCGGCAAGGCGGTGTGCGTGCAGTACGGCACCGCGAACATCGTGGCGGTGCCGGTGGAGGCCGGGCCGGGCGGGGCGCCGGTGGCGCCGCAGTTCGTCAACACCGGGCTGCCGGAGTTCCAGCGGTGCCTGGCGCTGCTGGGCCGGATGTGGCGGCTCAGGTTCGGCCTGAACCAGGAGCAGGCGGGCCGCTGGACCGTCGACTTCCAGGCCCAGCTCGCCTCGCTCGACCCGGCGGCGCTGGGGTCGCCGGAGAGCTGGTGGTCGGTCCTGCTGGAACAGATGTGGGACGGCCTCCTGTAGGCGCCTTTCCCGCCCTTCCCGTCCCGCGAAGCCGGGCCCGGTCCTCCCGACCGGGCCCGGCTTCCGTGTTGTCCGCCGCGTGCGCCGGGCCGCTCCCCGTCGTCTCTTGGCGCGGAGATCCGCCGTCTCCCGTGACCTCCTAGCGGAGTGTCGCGTTATGAACCATTCCGCCCGATACATCAAGATGTGCGCGAAATCATCTTTTAGTGTCCGTTCGGCGGAGAGGGGTTCCAGGATGAGCAGCGCACCGGTCTCGCCCCACGGTTTCGTGGCGCTACGGGGACGGGGATACCGGCCGGGACAGGTCGACGCGTTCACGTCCGACCTCTGGCGGGAACGGGACGCCGCCTGGGAGCGGGCCGCGCGTCTCACCGTCCTCGCCAAGCAGATGGAGGCCGAGACGGCGCGGCTGCGGGAGGTCGTCGCCGGGCTCGCGCCGCAGTCCTACGAGGCGCTCGGGGACCGGGCGCGGGACCTCTTCGCGCTGGTGGAGGCGGAGGCGGAGGCCGTGCGGGAGGAGGCGCGCGCGGACGGGCGGCGCCTGATGGAGACGGCCGACGAGCACGCGCGGGGCGTGCGCGAGGCGGCGCTGGCGCACGCCGACTCCGTACGCGCCGAGGCCGAGGAGCGCGCCCGGCAGCGGCTGCTCGCCGCCCGTGCCGCGGCCGACGAGTACCGGGTCGCCATCCGGCGCGGCGTCAAGGAGGGCCGCAGCGAGGTCCTGTGCGTGCTGCGCGAGACACGTCAGCGCGCCGCCGCGACCCTCGCCGACCAGGCCGCGGACCACGCCGCGCTGTGGGCGCGGGAGGACGAGGCGGAGCGCGCGCGGGAGGCCGACGCGGCGGCCCGGGAGGCCGAACGGGAGACGCGGGCCGAGGCGGCGCTCGGCGACGCGCAGCGGGCGCTCGCGGAGACGGAGCAGTCCGCGCGGCGCTGCCAGGAGGAGGCGCGGGCGCGGGCCGCCGAGATCGTCGCCGACGCGCGGATCAGGGCCGACCGGATCGCCCGGGACACCGAGCGGGTGCTGCGCGAGCACGGCGAGCGCTGGGACGACGTCCAGGCCCAGATGGACTGCGTCCGCAGCAGCCTGACCGCCCTGACCGGCTCGGCCCCGGCGGAGTAGCGGGCGCGCGGCGGGGCCCACGGGGGGAGGGGCGCCGGTCGCCCACCTGCCTCCCCGGTCGGGGCGTCCCGCTCGCCCCCTCGGCCCGCGCCGCGTTCCCTCACTGGTCCGTGAGGACCGGGAAGCGGCGGGGGGCCCAGACCAGGAGGACCAGGAAGGCCAGGGCCGCCGCGCAGCCCGCGCCGGTGTAGACCCAGTGGACCGCGTCCGCGACGGCCCTGCGGGTGGCCTCCGGCGCGGCGTCCGTGCCGAGGGCGCGGGTGACCGCGTCGAGGTCGCCGGCGCCGCCCAGTCTGCCGGCGAGCACCGCGTTGGCGATCGCGCCGAAGACGGCCGCGCCGACGGTCTGGCCGGTCTGGCGGCAGAACAGCACCGACGCCGTCGCCGTCCCCCGCTCCGCCCAGCCCACCGTCGACTGCACGCCGATGATCAGCGGGAGCTGGAAGAGGCCGAGGGCCGCGCCGAGCGCCAGCATCAGCAGCGTCGGCTGCCAGGCCGAGCCCGGGTAGGGCAGCAGCGGGAACGCGAAGAGGACGAGTGACGCGGAGCCGATGCCGATCATCGCGGTGTTGCGGAAGCCGATCCTGCGGTACACGTGCTGGCTCAGCGCCGCCGACACCGGCCAGCTCAGCGTCCAGACGGAGAGCACGAACCCGGCAGCCGCCGGCGCGAGCCCCAGCACCGTCTGCGCGTAGGTCGGCAGGAAGACGCTCGGCGCGACCATGAGCAGTCCGAGCGCGCCCAGCGCGAGGTTGACCACGGCGATGGTGCGCCGTCGCCACACCCAGCCGGGGATGATCGGTTCGGCCGCCCGGCGCTCGACCAGGACCACCACGGCGACCAGCACGAGCCCCGTCGCGAAGAGGGCGACCGACGGCGCCGACCACCACGGCCACGCCACCCCGCCCTGCACCAGCGCCGTCAGCAGCACCCCGCCGCAGGCGAAGACCGCGAGCGCGCCCGCCCAGTCGACGCGCGGGCGGGCGCCGTCGGAGCGCCGGGCCGGTTCGTGCAGGTGGCGGACGATCAGCCAGAGGGCGACCGCCCCGACCGGGAGGTTGACGAGGAAGATCCAGCGCCAGCCGGCGTAGGCGGCCAGGACGCCGCCGATGCCGGGGCCCGCGACCGCGGACACCGCCCACACCGTCGACAGCTTCGCCTGGATCTTCGGGCGCTCCTTCAGCGGGTACAGGTCGGCGGCGAGCGTCTGCACGGTGCCCTGGAGCGCGCCGCCGCCCAGGCCCTGCACGATCCGGAAGGCGATCAGCGCGGCCATGTTCCAGGCGACGGCGCACAGCAGCGACCCCAGCAGGAACACGGCCGCGCCCGCGACCAGGACCGGCTTGCGGCCGAAGGTGTCGGACAGCTTGCCGTAGACCGGGAGCGTGACGGTGACGGCGAGCAGGTAGCCGGAGAACAGCCAGGAGAAGTAGGAGAACCCGCCGAGGTCGCCGACGATCTGCGGGACCGCGGTGGAGACGATCGTCGAGTCGAGCGCGGCGAGCGCCATCGCCAGCATGAGGGCGGCGACCACGGCGGCCCGCCCGCGTGGCGCGGGCCCCGGCCGGTCGGTCGCCGCCGGACGTATCTCGGTGTCCCCCCTGGTCCACGGATTTCCCTTCCCCCTGCATCTATGTGCCGTGGACACTCTGCCACCCGGCCCGCGCACCGGGGGAGGGCGCCCGGACGGGCGCACCGGGGGCGCACCTGACCCCGAGAGGAGGCGGTGCCTCCGCCGGGCGCCCCCTAGGGGTTCCTCCGTACGACGGTTCGGGGCGTGCTCGTACCCCTGGAGGAGGAGCCGCGGCCCGCCCGCTCCCTAGCCTGGTCGTACGCCGTGGGGGAGTGGCGCGCCGGGGGGTCGGGGTGGGGTTTTCCCCCGGTGCGGAACGGGGCCGGGCACCAGCGCGCCGGACCCCGCGGCCGACCAGACTCATCCGTACGGAACTCATCCGTACGGACACCACGTGACGACAGCGGCGCAGACCGCCGACTTCTTGACCGACATAGGAGACATACCGTGACATCGGCTGTGACCATTCCCAGGCACGGGGGCACTGGAGGGCGTACGGCCGTCGCCGCGCGGGCGCGACAGGTCGTCAAGGCGTACGGATCGGGCGAGACCAGGGTCGTCGCCCTCGACCACGTCGACGTGGACATCGACCGCGGCCGCTTCACCGCGATCATGGGCCCGTCGGGGTCGGGCAAGTCCACCCTGATGCACTGCCTCGCCGGGCTCGACACCGTGACGAGCGGTCAAATTTATCTGGACGAGACGGAGATAACCGGGCTCAGGGACAAGAAGCTCACGCGGCTGCGCCGGGACCGGATCGGGTTCATCTTCCAGGCGTTCAACCTGCTGCCGACGCTCAGCGCGCTGGAGAACATCACGCTGCCCATGGACATCGCGGGCCGCAGGCCCGACCGGGCCTGGCTGGACCGGGTGGTGGAGACCGTCGGACTCGCCGGGCGGCTCAGGCACCGTCCCTCCGAGCTCTCCGGCGGCCAGCAGCAGCGCGTCGCGGTGGCCCGCGCGCTGGCCGCCCGGCCCGAGATCATCTTCGGTGACGAGCCGACCGGCAACCTCGACTCCCGCGCGGGCGGCGAGGTCCTCTCCTTCCTGCGCCGCTCCGTCGACGAACTGGGCCAGACCATCGTCATGGTCACCCACGACCCGGTCGCCGCCTCCCACGCGGACCGGGTGCTCTACCTCGCCGACGGCCGGATCGTCGACGAGATGTTCCAGCCGACCGCCGAGACGGTCCTCGACCGCATGAAGGACTTCGACGCGCGGGGGCGTACGTCATGACCGTGCTGAAGACCTCGCTGCGCAACTTCCTCGCGCACAAGGGCCGGATGGCGCTGTCGGCGATCGCCGTGCTCCTCTCGGTGGCCTTCGTCTCGGGGACCCTGGTGTTCACCGACACCATGAACACCACCTTCGACCAGCTGTTCGCGGCCACCTCGTCCGACGTGACGGTCAGCGCGGGGGACGCCTCCGACACCGGCGAGACGACCTCCGACACCGGCAGACCGCCGGTGCTGGCCGCCTCGGTGCTCGGGAAGGTCCGCGCGGTCCAGGGCGTGCGGTCGGCCGAGGGCACCGTCTTCTCCACCTCGGTCACCGTCGTCGACCGCAAGAAGGAGAGCCTGTCGCCGTCCAGCGGGGCGCCGACCATCGTCGGGAGCTGGAACGCCAACGACGCGCGCACCATGAGGATCACCTCCGGTACCGCGCCGCGCGGCCCGGACCAGGTCATGGTCGACGCCGACACCGCCGACCGGCACGGTCTGCGGCTCGGCGACGGGATCGGTGTGATCAGCGCCGTCGGTACGCACACCGCGCGGATCTCCGGGATCGCCGCCTTCCGGGTCACCAACCCGGGCGCCGCGATCTTCTACCTGGACACCCCGACCGCCCAGCGCACCCTGGTCGGCAGGACCGGCGTCTTCACGAACGTCAACGTCACCGCCGCCGACGGGGTGAGCGACGCGCTGCTGAAGCGGGACGTCGTCGCCGCCCTCGGCACCGGCTACCGGGTGCAGACCGCCAAGGAGACCGCCGACGCCAACCAGAAGGACGTCGAGAGCCTGCTGAGCGTGATGAAGTACGCGATGCTCGGCTTCGCCGGGATCGCCTTCCTCGTGGGCATCTTCCTGATCATCAACACCTTCTCCATGCTGGTCGCCCAGCGCACCCGGGAGATCGGCCTGATGCGGGCCATCGGCTCCTCCCGCAGGCAGGTCAACCGCTCGGTGCTGATCGAGGCGCTGCTGCTCGGCGTCCTCGGCTCGGTCCTGGGCGTCGCCGCGGGCGTCGGCATCGCGGTCGGCCTGATGAAGCTCATGGGCCTGATCGGCATGAACCTCTCCACCGACGATCTGACGGTCGCCTGGACCACCCCGGTGATCGGCCTGCTCCTCGGCGTCGTCGTCACCGTCCTGGCCGCCTACCTGCCCGCCCGCCGGGCGGGCAAGGTCTCGCCGATGGCCGCCCTGCGCGACGCGGGCGCCCCCGCCGACGCCCGCGCGGGCCGGGTCCGCGCCCTGCTCGGCCTGGTCCTCACCGGCGCCGGCGGCTACGCCCTCCACCTGGCCTCCGCCGCGGAGAAGGCGGGCACCGGCTCCCTCTGGCTCGGCCTCGGGGTGCTGTTGTCGCTGATCGGGTTCGTCGTCATCGGGCCGGTGCTGGCCGGAGGCATGGTGCGGGTCCTCGGCGCGCTCGTGCTGCGCGTCTTCGGACCCGTCGGGCGGATGGCCGAGCGCAACGCGCTGCGCAACCCGCGCCGCACCGGCGCCACCGGCGCGGCCCTGATGATCGGCCTCGCGCTGGTCGCCTGCCTCTCGGTGGTCGGCTCCTCCATGGTCGCCTCCGCGACCGACCAGCTCGACAAGACCGTCGGCACCGACTTCATCATCCAGTCCGACAGCGGCCAGCTCCTCACCCCGCAGGCCGTCCGGGCCGTCAAGGACACGCCCGGACTGGAGCGCGTCACCGAGTACAAGGTGACCCGCGCCGACTACACCACCCCCGACGGCAAGACCCTCAGGAACACCGACATCACCGCCGCCGACCCGACGTACGCGACCGATCTGCGCACCGAGACCGTCGCGGGCGAGCTCAAGGACGCCTACCTGCCGGACTCCATGTCCGTGCACGAGACGTTCGCGAAGGAGCACGGCATTCACCTCGGCTCGAAGATCACCGTCAGGTTCCGCGGCGGCTCCACCGCCCACCTGACCGTGCGGGCCATCACCAGCAGCGACGTCGTCATCGACGCGGGCGCCAAGTACATCTCCACCGCCACCCTCGCCCGGTACGTCCCGGCCGGGAACATGCCCCTGGACACCCTCGTCTTCGCCACCGCGCAGAAGGACCGGCAGAAGGACGCCTACACCGCGCTGCGCACGGCCCTGCACGACTACCCGCAGTACACGGTGCGTGACCAGACCGACTACAAGGACGCCCTCAAGGACCAGATAGGCCAGCTCCTCAACATGATCTACGGGCTGCTGGGGCTGGCGATCGTCGTCGCGGTCCTCGGTGTGGTGAACACCCTGGCCCTCTCCGTGGTCGAGCGGACCCGGGAGATCGGCCTGCTGCGGGCCATCGGGCTCTCCCGCCGCCAGTTGCGCCGCATGATCCGCCTGGAGTCCGTGGTCATCGCCCTCTTCGGCGCGCTGCTTGGGCTCGGCCTCGGGATGGGCTGGGGCGCGACGGCGCAGCGGCTGCTCGCGCTGGAGGGGCTGCGGGTCCTGGAGATCCCGTGGCCGACGATCATCGGTGTCTTCGTCGGATCGGCCTTCGTGGGCCTGTTCGCCGCGCTGGTCCCGGCGTTCCGGGCCGGGCGGATGAACGTCCTGGCGGCCATCGCCACCGAGTAGGACCACCGTCACGGGGGAACGGGGGAGGACCCGGCGCGGCAGTGTCCCAGCGGACGCCCCGCGCCGGGTCTCCCCGCGTGCCCGACACCCCCGGACGCGCACCCGGTGCCCCGACGGTCGGTGCCCCGACGGTCGGTGCCCCGACGGGCGCGGCCCCCGGTCCCCGGGCGTCAGCAGCCCCGGCCCCCGCCTTGATCAGCGGGCGCGGCCCTGAGCCCCCCCGGCGCCATCCACGGTCCCGGTGGTCGTCCGCAGGTGCCCCGGGCGCCGTCAACCGGTCGCCCGTGCCGTCAACAGCCCGGGGCGCCCTCCCCGGCCCGGGTGGGTGTCTCCGGCCACGAGGACCGCCCTGGGCCCCTGGCGCCGCCCTGGGCCCCTGGCGCCGCCCCCGGCCCTGGTGCCGCCCCTGCCCCCGCTACCGCTCGCGGCCCCCGCCGTCGCCCCGGGCCCGTCGGTGTCCGGTGTCCCGGTGGTTGTCCACAGGCCCCGCGGTTGTCCTTCCGCCGTCGTAGGCTGAGAGGACCCCCGGCCCGCGCTGCGTGTCGGGCGGTCCGCGTGCCCCACCCCCGACGGAAAGCCCCTTCATGAGCCTGCACGGTCTGCTCGACGCCGTCGTCAAGGACCCCGCCCTCGCGGAAGCGATCACCGCGGGTTCCGACGGCCACCGGATGCACGTCGACCTGGTCGGCCCGCCCGCGGCCCGCCCCTTCGCGGTCGCCGCGCTCGCCCGCGAGACCGGCCGCACGGTGCTCGCGGTGACGGCGACCGGCCGGGAGGCGGAGGACCTCGCCGCCGCCCTGCGCTCCCTGCTGCCCCCCGACGGCGTCGCGGAGTACCCCTCCTGGGAGACGCTCCCGCACGAGCGCCTCAGCCCCCGCAGCGACACCGTCGGCCGCCGTCTCGCCGTGCTGCGCCGCCTCGCCCACCCGAGCCCCGACGACCCCGGCGCGGGCCCCGTCCAGGTCGTCGTCGCGCCGATCAGATCCGTGCTCCAGCCGCAGGTCAAGGGCCTCGGCGACCTGGAGCCCGTGGCGCTGAGGACCGGCCGCAGCGCCGACCTGAACGAGACCGTCGAAGCCCTCGCCGCCGCCGCGTACGCCCGCGTCGAGCTGGTCGAGAAGCGCGGCGAGTTCGCCGTCCGCGGCGGCATCCTGGACGTCTTCCCGCCCACCGAGGAACACCCGCTGCGCGTCGAGTTCTGGGGCGACGACGTCGAGGAGATCCGCTACTTCAAGGTCGCCGACCAGCGCTCCCTCGAAGTCGCCGAGCACGGCCTGTGGGCGCCGCCCTGCCGCGAGCTGCTGCTCACCGAGGACGTGCGCGCCCGCGCGCGGGCCCTCGCCGAGGCCCACCCCGAGCTGGCCGAGCTGCTCGACAAGATCGCCGAGGGCATCGCCGTCGAGGGCATGGAGTCCCTCGCGCCGGTCCTCGTCGACGACATGGAACTCCTCCTCGACGTGCTGCCCGCAGGCGCCATGGCCGTCGTCTGCGACCCGGAGCGGGTCCGCACCCGCGCCGCCGACCTGGTCGCCACCTCGCAGGAGTTCCTCCAGGCGTCCTGGGCGGCCACCGCGGGCGGCGGCGAGGCCCCCATCGACGTCGGCGCCGCCTCCCTGTGGTCCATCGCGGACGTCCGCGACCGGGCCCGCGAGCTGGGCATGATGTGGTGGTCGGTGTCGCCGTTCGCCGCCGACGAGACCCTCGGCTCGGACACCGTCAAGCTCGGCATGCACGCCCCCGAGACCTACCGGGGCGACACCGCGAAGGCCCTCGCCGACACCAAGGGCTGGCTCGCCGACGGCTGGCGCACGGTCTTCGTCACCGAGGCCCACGGCCCCGCCGCCCGCACGGTCGAGGTCCTCGGCGGCGAGGGCATCGCCGCCCGCCTGGACGTGGAGCTGACCGAGCTGAACCCGTCGGTCGTGCACGTGGCGTGCGGCTCCATCGACTACGGCTTCGTCGACACCGCGCTGCGCCTGGCCGTGCTCACCGAGACCGACCTCTCCGGCCAGAAGGCGGCCGGGAAGGACGGCGCCCGGATGCCCGCCAGGCGCCGCAAGACCGTCGACCCGCTCACCCTGGAGGCCGGCGACCACATCGTCCACGAGCAGCACGGCGTCGGCCGCTACATCGAGATGGTGCAGCGCACCGTCCAGGGCGCCACCCGCGAGTACCTCGTCGTCGAATACGCCCCCGCCAAGCGCGGCCAGCCGGGCGACCGCCTCTACATCCCCACCGACCAGCTCGAGCAGATCACCAAGTACGTCGGCGGCGAGGCCCCCACCCTGCACCGCCTCGGCGGCGCCGACTGGACGAAGACCAAGGCGCGCGCCAAGAAGGCCGTCAAGGAGATCGCCGCCGACCTCATCAAGCTCTACAGCGCCCGCATGGCCGCCCCCGGGCACTCCTTCGGCGCCGACACGCCCTGGCAGCGCGAGCTGGAGGACGCCTTCCCGTACGCGGAGACCCCCGACCAGCTCACCACCATCGCCGAGGTCAAGGAGGACATGGAGAAGACGGTCCCGATGGACCGCCTGATCTGCGGCGACGTCGGCTACGGCAAGACCGAGATCGCCGTGCGGGCCGCCTTCAAGGCCGTCCAGGACGGCAAGCAGGTCGCGGTCCTGGTGCCGACCACGCTGCTGGTGCAGCAGCACTTCGGGACGTTCAGCGAGCGGTACGCGCAGTTCCCCGTCAACGTCCGCGCCCTGTCCCGCTTCCAGACCGACGCCGAGGCCAAGGCCGTCCTCGAAGGGCTGCGCGAGGGCTCCGTCGACGTCGTCATCGGCACCCACCGGCTGTTCTCCTCCGAGACCAGGTTCAAGGACCTCGGCCTGGTCATCGTCGACGAGGAGCAGCGCTTCGGCGTCGAGCACAAGGAGCAGCTGAAGAAGCTGCGCGCCAACGTCGACGTCCTGACGATGTCCGCCACCCCCATCCCGCGCACCCTGGAGATGGCGGTCACCGGCATCCGCGAGATGTCCACCATCACCACGCCCCCCGAGGAGCGCCACCCGGTCCTCACCTTCGTCGGCCCCTACGAGGAGCGGCAGATCGGCGCGGCCGTCCGCCGCGAACTGCTGCGCGAGGGCCAGGTCTTCTACATCCACAACCGGGTCGAGTCCATCGACCGGGCGGCGGCCAGGCTGCGCGAGATCGTCCCCGAGGCGCGCATCGCCACCGCGCACGGCCAGATGTCGGAGTCGGCGCTGGAACAGGTCGTCGTCGACTTCTGGGAGAAGAAGTTCGACGTCCTCGTCTCCACCACCATCGTCGAGTCGGGCATCGACATCTCCAACGCCAACACCCTGATCGTGGAGCGCGGCGACAACTTCGGCCTCTCCCAGCTGCACCAGCTCCGCGGCCGGGTCGGGCGCGGTCGCGAGCGCGGCTACGCCTACTTCCTGTACCCGCCGGAGAAGCCCCTCACCGAGACCGCGCACGAGCGGCTCGCCACCATCGCCCAGCACACCGAGATGGGCGCCGGCATGTACGTCGCGATGAAGGACCTGGAGATCCGCGGCGCCGGAAACCTCCTCGGCGGCGAGCAGTCGGGGCACATCGCGGGCGTCGGCTTCGACCTGTACGTGCGGATGGTCGGCGAGGCCGTCGCCGACTACCGGGCCGCGCTGGAGGGCGGCCTCGACGAGGAGCCGCCGCTGGAGGTGAAGATCGAACTGCCGGTCGACGCGCACGTCCCGCACGACTACGCGCCCGGCGAGCGGCTGCGGCTGCAGGCGTACCGGTCCATCGCCTCCGCCAACTCCGAGCAGGACATCACCGCCGTCCGCGAGGAACTCACCGACCGCTACGGCGCGTTGCCCGAGCCGGTGGAGAACCTCCTGCTGGTGGCGGGGCTGCGGATGCTGGCGCGGGCCTGCGGGGTCGGCGAGATCGTCCTGCAGGGCGCCAACATCCGCTTCGCGCCGGTGGAGTTGAGGGAGTCCCAGGAACTGCGGCTCAAGCGCCTCTACCCCGGCACGGTCATCAAGGCCGGCGCGCACCAGGTGCTGGTGCCCCGTCCCAAGACCGCGCGGGTCGGCGGGAAGCCCCTGGTCGGGCGGGAGTTGCTCGGCTGGGTGGGTGAGTTCCTGGCCTCGGTCCTCGGCTCATAGCGCCCCAACGCCCCCTGCCCGCCCTGCCCGTCGCCCCCGTGCGCCCGCTCGCTACGGTGTGCGGACATCGGTACGGGGAAGACGCCTCTGCAACGAGGCGACCAGGGCGGACAAGGGGAGGGGCGCGGAGTGAGGCGTCTGAGGGGCGCGGCGGCTGCAGCCGTCGTCGTCGTGATCGGCATGGCCGGGCTGAGCGGCTGCAAGGACGTGACGACGGGGTCCGCCGGGCCCGGGGCCACCCGGGACGGGGCGAACGGCGGCGGTGGCGGCGGCGCCGCCCTCAAGGCCGCCGAGGCCCTCACCGTCAAGGGGCGTGCCCCGAAGACCGGGTACTCGCGGGAACGGTTCGGCACCGCCTGGGCGGACACCGACTCCAACGGCTGCGGCACCCGCGACGACATCCTCAAGCGGGACCTGGAGAACGTCCGGTTCAGCGACGGCGACTGCAAGGTGTCGTACGGCGTGCTGGAGTCCGACCCGTACTCCGGCAAGAAGATCACCTATCAGCGCGGGCGCAGCCAGGTCGACATCGACCACGTCGTGGCGCTCTCCGACGCCTGGCAGAAGGGCGCCAAGTACTGGGACGGGCGCAAGCGGATAGCGCTCGCCAACGACCCGCTCAACCTGATCGCGGTCGACGCGAGCACCAACCGCTCCAAGGGCGACGGCGACACCTCCAACTGGCTGCCGCCGAACAAGGACTACCGGTGCACGTACGTCGCGGCGCAGGTCGCGGTGAAGAAGAAGTACGAGCTGTGGGTCTCCTCCGGTGAGAAGTCCGCGATGGAGAAGGTCCTGAAGACCTGCCCCGACCAGAAGCTCCCCTCCGGCGGCAACCCGACGGAGGCCCCGGCGCGCTTCCGCGCGAACTGAGCCGCCCCGCGCGGACCGTCCGCACACCGACCGTCCGCACACCGAACGCCCGCGGCCCGGCGGGTACTTGAGCCGCGGGCGGTCGGCCGGCCCCGCCGTCCGGCGCCTCGGCCGGGTCCCGGCCACCTCCGGGGCCGCCGGCACGTCTGGTACTCCTACGGCGCCTCCACCGCGCGCCGCCGCGAGCTCCAGCCGAGCAGCGCCGTCCAGTGGCGCACGATGGCCGACGCGCACGGACGGGGCGCCGGGGCCCGCGACTTCCGCGGCATCACCGACACCCTGGAGGAGTCCGACCACGTGCTGGGGCTGCTCCGTTTCGAGGCCGGGACGGGCGGGGAGGCGGTCGAGTGCCCCGGCGCGCGGGACCGCCCCCTCGACAAGGTGCTGCACACGGCGCTCGGGCTCTCCATGTCCCGCCGCTGAGACGGCCGGTGATCGGTACGGCAACGGTTCGGCACAACCGTGGACCACGTCCACCCGTCGACCTATACGCTCGGACCAAGTCGTCGACCCGTCCCTCGCACACCCGTCCCATCGGTATCACCCGGTCCAGGAGCAGTCATGTCCGGCCACGGCGCGCCGCCGCCCACCCGTAACGCGGGAACCGTCATCACCCAGCGCGTACTGATCGTCGCCGCGGGGTTCTTCTCCTGCGGTCTGCTGTCCTGCGTCCCGCTGTTCCGGGTGGCCTTCCTGCGCGACCGCTGGTTCGACTGGCTGGCGGCCTGGGTGAGCCTGCCGCTCGCCATCGCCTGCTACGCCGTCGTCGGCTCGGTCGACGAGACCGACTCGCGCGGCGACCTCGCGCTCTCCGTGGTGCTGCTGCTCGCCGTGGGCGCCATCGCCTATTTCCTGGTCGTCGACATCCGGATGGCCGACCGCGGCCCCGGCACCGCCGGTTACGCCGCGCCGCACGCCCCGACCGTGACGTCGCCCCCGCCCGGCTACGGCCACCCGCGGCCCTACCCGGCCAACGGGCAGACGCCCCAGCCCCCGCTGCCGCCCATGGGCCCGATGGCGCCGACGGCCGGTGTGGTGCCCGGACCGTACGCCGGACCCCCGCAGCCCCCGGCGCAGCCGCCCGGCCAGCCGCCCGCGCCCGCCCGCATCGAGCAGGTGCGCGCCGAACTCGACGAGATCAGCGACTACCTGCGTCGCCACGACGGCACCTCCGAGGGCGGCAGGTGACCGACGGCACCGGGCGTCTGATCGGCGGCCGCTACGAGCTGTCCACCCTCCTCGGACAGGGCGGCATGGGCCAGGTCTGGACCGCCTACGACCAGCGTCTGGACCGCCGGGTCGCGGTGAAGCTGCTGCGCCCCGACCGGGTCGCGGGCCAGGACGGCGACGAACTGCGCCGCCGGTTCCTGCGCGAGTGCCGGGTCACCGCGCAGGTCGACCACCCCGGCCTGGTCACCGTGCACGACGCGGGCAGCGACGACGAGGAGCTGTTCCTCGTCATGCAGTACGTCGACGGCGCCGACCTCGCCGAGCACCTCGCCGAGCGCACCCCCTACCCGTGGCCCTGGGCGGTCGCGGTCGCCGCGCAGCTGTGCGCCGTGCTGAGCGCCGTGCACGCCGTGCCGATCGTCCACCGCGACCTGAAGCCCCGCAACGTGATGGTCCGCCAGGACGGCACCGTCGTCGTCCTCGACCTCGGTGTCGCCTCCGTCATGGAGACGGACACCACCCGCCTCACCAACACCGGCACCCCCATCGGCACCCCCGCGTACATGGCGCCCGAACAGGCCATGGGCGGCACCGTCGGCCCGTACACCGACC
This sequence comes from Streptomyces sp. SolWspMP-5a-2, assembly GCF_900091845.1. Classification (GTDB taxonomy): domain Bacteria; phylum Actinomycetota; class Actinomycetes; order Streptomycetales; family Streptomycetaceae; genus Streptomyces; species Streptomyces doudnae. The sequence goes on along the minus strand of NZ_FMCI01000367.1, from coordinate 3,300 downwards.
TGTACGCGCTCGGCGTGCTGCTGCACGAACTGCTCGGCGGCGACGTGCCGTTCGCGGGCTCCAGCGCCCTCGGCGTGCTGCACCGCCACCTCTACGAGACGCCCGTGCCGGTGCGCCGGATGCGGCCCGAGGTGCCCGAGGCGCTCGAAGCGCTGGTGCTGCGGCTGCTCGCCAAGGACCCCCAGCACCGGCCCGCCTCCGCCCAGGAGGTGTACGAGGACCTGGCGCCGCTCCTCGCGGCGCGCGGGACCCCCACCGGGGCGCCCCTCGACCCCACCCGCCCCTTCGTCCGCCCGCACGCCCCCTGGCCCGACCGCGCCCGCCACCCCCGCCGACCAGCCCGCCCCCGGCACCCCGCTGCCCGGCAGGCCGGACGTGGCCCGCGCCGTCGACGACGTCAAGCGGTTCCTCGGTGAGGGCCGCATCACCCAGGCCGTCGACGTCCTCGGCGCGATCCTGCCGGTGGCCGCCGAACAGCACGGCGGGAACTCGCCCGTCGTCCGCTCCCTGCGCAAGCAGTACGCGGCGACCCTCATGGACGACGGCCAGTACCGGCGCGCGCTGCCCGAACTGCGCCGCCTCGCCGACGAGCGCGCCTCCGAGGCGGGCCAGGCCGACCCGCAGGCGCTCGGCTTCCGCCAGGACATCGCCCAGTGCCTCGAACAGCTCGGCGAACCGGCGGCGGCCCTCGCCGAGTACCGCTCGCTGCTGCCGTACTACGAGAACCAGTACGTCGGCGGCGGACCCGAACGCGCCCACGACGTCCGGCGCAGCATCGGCCACCTGCTGCTCGCCCTCGGCGACCGGCCCGCCGCCCACGACACCCTGGTCCGGCTGCTGCACGACGTGGAGCGCCTCGGCGGCCCCGCCCACCCCCGCGCCGTCGACATCCGGCGCACCCTCCAGTGGCTGGGACAGATGCGCGGCTAGGGCGGGTCTGACGGGCATTGTCGGACACGCCCTTGGGCGGGGCGGTCGCGTCCCCGCCCGGTCGACGCCGGTCCCGGAGCCGCGCGGCGGTGTCAGAAGTCCCGGTGAATCGTTGGTCGAATGGGTTGGCCTGAGCTGGACCACTGCCTACCATCGATCACCGCAAGACCTTGTGCACCGTCGCACAATCTCCTCGGGAGGCTTCCTTGCACCGCCGCCGTCGCACCGCGCTCCTGTTCACCGCCGCGATCGTCGCCGCGGGCCCCCTCCTCACCGCCTGCGGGAGCGACGCCCACCCCGGCGCCGCGGCCGTCGTCGGCGACCAGCGGATCACCGTGGCCCAGCTCGAGCAGCGGGTGGACGAGGTGCGCACGGCCCAACGGGCGACCCTGAAGGACCCGGCGCAGTACCAGCAGGCCGTCGCCCAGACCGGCACCCTCACCCGCGACACCCTGCACGGCATGGTGCTCGACGAGGTGCTCCAGCGGGCCGCGCGCGACGCGCACGTCACCGTCACCCGCAAGGAGATCCAGCAGATGCGCACCGGCCTGGAACAGCAGGTCGGCGGCGCCAAGGCGCTGGAGACGGCCTGGCTCCAGCAGTACGGGATCGCCCCCGAGCGGCTCGACGCCAACCTCCGCCTCCAGCTGGAGGCCCAGAAGCTCGCCAGGAGCCTCGGCACCGACACCGGCAAACCGGCGTTCTGGAACGCGCTGGGCGCCGCGTCCAAGGAGCTGAAGGTCGACCTGAACCCGCGCTACGGCGCCTGGGACGTCCAGAAGAGCAGCCGCGTCGACGCCAGGACACCGTGGCTGCGCGAGGTGACGGCACCGGCGACGCGCGGCTCCGCGTGACACCCTGAGCGCCGCCCGCCGGGACCCGCCGCCGGGCCGCCCGGCGGCGGTACGCGCGCCCGCGGGGCCGCCCGTCCGGTGCGTTACGTTCGGAGCGTGAACGCACTCAGCTCCGACCTCGCCCCCGGGCCCGACCAGGGCGCCGACCCCGGCCGGGTCGTCCTGCTCACCACCAGCCACCGGGTGGCACCCGGCCTGCTGTCCTGGCCCGCCTGGCAGGCCCTGCACGACGCCGACGAGGTGCTGTGCGCGGACGGCGCCCACCCGCAGCTCCCCTACCTGGAGGAGGCGGGGGTCCGGGTCGCGCGGTCCGCGCCCCTCGCCGAGGAACTGCTCACCGCCTGCGCGGGCGGCCGCACGGTCGTCGTCGTGGCCACCGGCGAGGGCGAGCCGGCGCTCACCGACGGCCTGGCCAGGCTCGCCGGGTCCGGCGCGGTCCGGATGCCCGACCTGGAGCTGCTGCCCGCCTCCTACGACCTGCCCGGCGCCCGCCTGCTCGACCTCGTCCAGGTCATGGACCGGGTCCGCGCCGAGTGCCCGTGGACCTCCCGGCAGACCCACGAGGGCCTCGCCAGGTACGCCGTCGAGGAGGTCTACGAGCTGGTCGAGGCGATCGAGAACGAGGACCGCGACGAACTGCGCGAGGAGCTGGGCGACGTCCTGCTCCAGGTCGTCTTCCACGCCCGGATCGCCGAGGAGGACCCGGACGAGCCGTTCTCCGTCGACGACGTCGCGGGCGGCCTCGTCGCCAAGCTCGTCCACCGTCACCCGCACGTCTTCGGGGACGCGACCGCGACCACACCGGAAGAGGTCAAGGAGCACTGGGAGCGGGCCAAGGCGCAGGAGAAGCGGCGCCGCTCCGTCACCGAGGGCGTCCCGCTCGGCCAGCCCGCCCTCGCGCTCGCCGCCCAGCTCACGGCGCGCGCCCGCACGGCGGGGCTGGACGTCCCGCTGCCGTCGGGCGAGGGCATCGGATACGCGCTGCTCGCCCTGGCGGCCCGCGCGGAGTCCGAGGGAGTCGACCCGGAGGCGGCCCTGCGCGCGGCGGCCAGGACCTACCGCGACACGATCCGCACGGCGGAACGTCCCGGCGGGTGACGCCCGCGGGGAGATGGACGGGGGACCCGCGGGGGACCGGCGAGAGGGGAGGCCGGTGGGGAGAGCCAGGGGGGACCGGCGAGAGGGGAGGCCGGTAGGGAGAGCCAGGGGGACCGGCGCGCGGGGGCGTGGGCGGGCGGGCCTCGGGGGTGTTCGACCCGGGGTGAGCGGTGGACGCGGCGTCGGGGGCGGGGGCGGGCACCGTTACGGTCGATCCGTGACCAACCCGCACGCCCCCGAACCGACCCCGGCGATCCCGACGGGACGACATCCGGCGCCCCTGACGGGACGACATCCGGCGCCCCCGGCAGGACCTCATCCGGCGACCTTGACCGGGACGCCCCCCGGCGACCCCGCCCGGACCTGCCCCCACGCCCCGGCGGGACACCCGCGCCATCCCCCGAGCCGTCCGCCGCCG
>NZ_FMCI01000368.1 GCF_900091845.1 Streptomyces sp. SolWspMP-5a-2 | reverse complement strand
CGCCGCGCCGCTACCCCGGGCAGCCGGGCCAGCTCACCCACGGCCCCCGCACCCACCGGAAGGTCGCCCTCACCTTCCACGGCCAGGGCGACCCGGCCCTCGCCAGGACCCTGCTCACCGAGGCGGAGAAACACGGCGCCCACGTCACCGTGCTGGCCGTCGGCACCTGGCTGGACGAGCACCCCGAGATGGCCCGCCGCATCCTGGACGGCGGCCACGACCTCGGCAACCACACCCAGCGCCACCTCGACGTCAACGCCATGACCGAGAGCGACGCCCGCGCCGAGATCACCGGCTGCGCGGACCGGCTGCGCCGCCTCACCGGCTCCATCGGCACCTGGTTCCGCCCCTCCAGGGCGGCCCGCGCCTCGCCGCTCGTCGAGAACCTGGCCCGCGCCGCCGGCTACCCGCACGTCCTCTCCTACGACGTCGACTCCCTCGACTACACCCGCCCGGGAGCCGCCGCCGTCACCCGCACGATCCTCGGCCAGGTCCGCGAGGGCTCCGTGGTGAGCCTGCACTTCGGCTACCCGGACACGGCCGCCGCGCTCCCCGCCGTCCTGGCAGAACTCGACCGTCGCGGCCTGGCCGCGGTGACCACCACGGAGTTGTTCAGCTGATGCACCGCACCTTCCTCGGCCGCGCGCTCACCGCGGCCGCCGCGCTCGCCGCCCTCTCCGGCTGCGGCTCCGACACCGGCGACCGGGCCGGGGCGGCCCACGGCACCGAGGCCGCCGTCCCCGCCCCCGCCAGGAAGGACGCCGACAAGGGGCTGCCCGGCATGCCGCCGGTCCTCGACCCGAAGGACCTCTACGCCGCCGACCGTCCCGGCCGGCTCTCCCCGGTGGTCCGCGGCTTCCCGTCCCGCGTCTACGTGCCCAACACCAACTCCAACACCGTCACCGTCATCGACCCGAAGACGTACAAGGTCATCGAGACGATCCCGGTCGGCACCCAGCCCCAGCACGTCGTGCCGTCCTGGGACCTCAAGACGCTCTGGGTCAACAACGACAAGGGCAACACCCTCACCCCGATCGACCCGCGCACCGGCAAGGCGGGCAAGCCCGTCGACGTGCACGACCCGTACAACCTGTACTTCACCCCGGACGGCAAGTACGCCGTCGTCATGGCCTCCCTCGACCGCCGCCTGGTCTTCCGGGACGCGCACACCATGGAGGTGAAGAAGTCGGTGCCGGTCAGCTGCTACGGCGTCAACCACGCCGACTTCTCGCCCGACGGCCGCACCTTCGTCGTCTCCTGCGAGTTCAGCGGCGAACTCCTCAAGGTCGACACCGCCAGGATGGAGGTGATCGGCCAGCAGAAACTGCCGTTCCACGGGGCGATGCCGCAGGACGTCAAGATCGCGCCCGACGGCTCGAAGTACTACATCGCCGACATGATGGCCGACGGCGTGTGGATCCTGGACGGCAAGCACTTCGGCAAGCCCGCCTTCCTGCGCACCGGCAAGGGCTGCCACGGCCTCTACGTCAGCCGCGACTCCCGCGAGATGTACATCTCCAACCGGGGCGAGGGCACCGTCTCCGTCTTCGACTTCGCCCGGAACAAGCTGACCAAGAAGTGGCACCTGCCGGGCGGCGGCAGCCCCGACATGGGCGGCGTCTCCGCGGACGGCAAGGTCCTGTGGCTGACCGGCCGCTACAACTCCGAGGTGTACGCCCTCGACACCCGCACCGGCCGCCAGCTCGCCCGCATCAAGGTCGGCAGCGGCCCGCACGGACTCGCCGTCTACCCCCAGCCCGGCCGCTACTCCCTCGGCCACACCGGCGTCTTCCGCTGAACCACGCCCCGGCGGCGCCCCCGCGCAGGGACACGCCGCCGATCGGGTGACGGTCCCCGGGTGCCCGCCGGGGAACCGGGATCGTGCCCCCATGATCACAACTCGCCTCCGGCGGCGGGCCGCGGCCGCCGTCCTCTCGCTCGCGGCCGTCCTCGCCACGACGGCCGCGACCGTCCCCGCCGACACCCGCGCGCAGGCCGCCGTCCGGGCCGCCGCGCCCTCCTGCCCGCAGCTCTACGACCCGATCAGGGCCGCGGCGGACCGCAGGGTCGACATCGGCCGCATCACGCCCGAACCCGTCTGGCGCACCGGCTGCGGCACCCTCTACCGCAGCGACAGCCGTGCCCCGCAGACCGTCTTCGACGAGGGCTTCCACCCCAAGGACACGGTCAACGGCCAGTACGACGTGGAGAAGTACGTCCTGGTCAACCAGCCCTCGCCGTACGTGTCGACGTCCTACGACCACGACCTGTACAAGACCTGGTACAAGGCGGGCTGGAACTACTACATCGACGCCCCCGGCGGCATCGACGTCAACCGGACCATCGGCGACACCCACAAATGGGCCGACCAGGTCGAGGTGGCGTTCCCCGGCGGGATCGCCCGGCAGTTCATCGTGGGCGTCTGCCCCGTCGACAAGAAGACCAAGACCGAGATCATGAGCGAGTGCCGGAGCAACCCGCACTTCGAGCCCTGGCACTGAGCAGCAGCAACTCCGCGCCCACCGGCCGGTATCCGGCCGCGAGGAACGCCCGCAGACTGCGGGCGTTCCCCGGCGTCACCTGCGCCCAGAGCGGCTCCGCCACCACCTGCCTGGCCGCCCGCGCCAGCCGCCGCCCCAGACCCCGCTGCCGCGCTCCCTCGTCGACCTCCACCGACACCTCGAGACGCCCGCCGATCCCGCGCCCCACGACCAGCACCCCGCCCTCGGTCGTCCAGGCCCGCACCGCGTCGCGCCGACCGCGCGCGTACCCGATCCTGGAGTGGTCGCCGTCCGCGATCTCCACCAGCGGCAGCGGGAGTTCACCGGTCAGCGGCGCGGCCACCAGCATCGTGTCGACCGTCTCCGCCGTCCGGCCGGTGCGCTCCAGCAGGGCCGCGAGGAACCGCGGATGCATCGGCGCCCCCAGCGGATCGCAGTCCGTCGCGCGCAGCGCCGCGCGCACCCACGCCGGGTCCTCGTCCGTGAAGACCACCGCGTGCGCGGTGAACGCCAGTACGCCCGCGTCCCGTTCGCACTCCTGCGGCACCACGACGGTGACGCCGTCCGCGGGCGGCAGCGCCCCGCGCGCCGCCGCGTCGAGAACCGTCCGCAGGGTCTCCATCGCCGTGCCTCCCCGCGCTCCGGACGACCGCCGCGCGGGCGACGCGCGGGGGCCGTTAATCTGACCTGCGTCAGTCAGACAGCGAGACGGTAACGCAGCACGACGCGGCTGCACGAGAACAAAGGGGGCGGGCCCGTGGCGGACATCGAAGAGGCGCGCAAGGAGTTCCAGCGGATCGACGGCGACGGCGACGGGTTCATCACCGCCGCCGAGTTCAGGACCGCCCTCGCCCAGGGCGGCGACTGGAACGTCACCGAGTCGGTCGCCGAGGTCCTCATCAAGGCGCGTGACCTCGACGGCGACAAGGTCCTCTCCTTCGACGAGTTCTGGGCGTACCTGGACAAGTGAGGACCGGACCGGGGGCACCCCAGCCGTCCGCGGCGGGCGCCCCCGGCCGTCCACCGGGCGCCCGCCGCCGTCCGCGGCGGGCGCCCCGCGTCATCCCCGGCGCCTGATGCGCACGCTCCACCGGCCCTCGTGCCGGTCCAGCGCCAGCGGCAGGTCGAAGCAGGCGCCGACCCGGTCGCCGGTGAGCACGCCGTCCACCGCGCCCTGCGCCAGCACCCGGCCGTCCCGCAGCAGCATCGCGTGCGAGGTGCCCGGGGGCAGTTCCTCCAGGTGATGCGTCACCAGCACCGTCGCCAGGTCGGGGTGCTCCTCGCGCAGCGCGTCCAGCGCGCCGATCAACTGCTCGCGCCCCGGCAGGTCGAGGCCCGTCGCCGGTTCGTCGAGCAGCAGCAGCCGCGGCTGCGGCATCAGCGCCCGCGCGATGAGGGTCCGGCCGCGCTGCCCCTGGGAGAGCGTCGGCCACCGCGCGTCCCTGCGGTCGCCGAGCCCGAGCGTCGCGATCAGCCGGTCGGCGCGCGCCTCCTGCTCCGCCGTCGCGCGCCAACGCGGCACCGGGGCAACGGAGTTGGTCAGCCCGGTGAGCACGACGTCGTGGACCCGCAGCGGTTCGCGCAGCGGATGGCGCGGGTCGACGTGCCCCACGAACGTCCGCAACTCCCGCAGATCGACCCGCCCCAGGCGCCGCCCGAGGACGTCGACCGTGCCGCGCGTCGGGTGCACCAGCGCGCCCAGCAGGCTGAGCAGCGTGGACTTGCCCGCGCCGTTGGCGCCGAGCAGCGCCCAGTGCTCGCCCGCCCGCACGGTCAGCGAGACCTCCTGGAGGATCGGCCGCCCGTCCCGCACCACATGGACGTCCTCGGCCCGCAGCACGTCGGTCATCGCAGCACCGTCCGCCCCGCCGGGCACGGCACGGACCCGGCCCCGGCGACCGGGACGAGGTGAGGGCGGGGGAGCGGCGCGGGGCGCGGGAGGCGCGCCGCGGGGGGAGCGGTGGTGCGGGTCATGGTCTGCTCTGGCCTTCGGCTCGGTCGGACGGCGACCGGCGGCACGACGCACCCCCGCGGCGGGGTGCCGGTCGCGTCAGGCCCCGCCGCGGCGGCCGAGAAGTCGGCGGATTCCGGGACCGCGGAGCGTCATGGCGCTACGCTAACCACTCCTCAGCTCCTCAGACAAGTGGTGACCTCGATGCCGTCCGTGCCGCCGCCCTCCGCACCCCCGCCGCTCGGCGCCCTCCGCCCCAGCCCGCTGGTCGAACAGGCGGCGGACCGGCTGCGCGCCCGGATCACGGACGGCCACTGGCCCGTCGGCACCCGGCTGCCCGGCGAGACGACCCTCGCCAAGGAGCTGGGGGTGGGCCGCTCCACGGTCCGCGAGGCGCTGCGCGCGCTGGCCGGCGCCGGCCTGGTGCGGCCCCGGCAGGGCGCCGGGGTCTTCGTCATCGCCACCGCGCCCGCCGCCGACTGGCCCACCCGGCTGCGCCGGGCCGCCGTCACCGAGGTGTACGAGGTCAGGACGGCCGTCGAGGTGCACGCGGCGCGGCTCGCCGCCCGCCGGCGCACGCCCGCGGACGTGACGGCCCTCCAGGCTGCGCTGGCCGCCCGGCGCGCGGCGGCCGCCGCGGACGACACGGTCTTCGTCGCGGCGGACCTCGCGCTGCACGAGACGGTGGTCGCCGCGGCCCACAACCCGCTGCTGGCCTCCCTGTTCGCGGACTTCGCGCCCGCCCTGCGCACCGGCCTGACGGAACTCCTCGCGCTGCTCCCGCTGCGCGAGGCCGACCCCAACCCGCACGACGACACCCACGCGGCCCTGGTCCTGGCGATCGCCGACGGCGACGAGGAGGGCGCGGTCGCGGCGCTGACCCGGGAGCTGACCGGGACGCTGGCGCTGCTCGGCGCGGGCCACCCGTTCGGCGGGCCTGCGGAATAGCCGCGCCGGGGGAGGAGTTGGGGGTGCGTATCCGCACGCAGGCGAACCCGGAAGGTCGAGGCGGCAATGAAGATCGGCATCATCGGCGCGGGCAACATCGGCGGCAATCTCACCCGGCGGCTCACCGCGCTCGGGCACGAGGTGTCCGTGGCCAACTCCCGCGGCCCGCAGACACTGACCGAGCTGGCGCGGGAGACCGGGGCGACACCCGTCACCGTCGGCGAGGCGGCCCGGGGCGCGGCGGTCGTCGTGGTCACCGTCCCGCTGAAGTCCGTGCCCGACCTCCCGGCCGGTGTGCTCGACGGCGCCGCCGAGGGGGTCGCGGTGATCGACACCGGCAACTACTACCCGCAGCGCGACGGCCGGATCGCCGCGATCGAGGACGACGGGCTCACCGAGAGCCGCTGGACCGAACGGCAGCTCGGGCACGCCGTGACCAAGGCGTTCAACGGCACCTACGCGCAGGACATCCTGGACCGGCACCGGCCCGAGGGCGCGGCCGACCGGATCGCCCTCCCGGTCGCGGGCGACGACGAGGCCGCCAAGCGGACGGTGCGCGCGCTGATCGGGGAGCTGGGCTTCGACACGGTCGACGCGGGCGGCATCGACGACTCCTGGCGCCAGCAGCCGGGCAGCCCCGTCTACGGACTGCGCGCGGACGCGGACGGCGTCGCGAAGGCGCTGGCGGAGGCGAGCCCGGAGCGCCCGGAGGATTTCCGGGCGTAGCCTCCCGCCCGAGCGGCCCGTCAGTCGAAGGAGGCCCACTCCCTCAGGGCGGCCTTGTCGGCGAAGTCCGCCACGTCCTTGTCGTGCGGGTCCTCGGTGTACTGGTGGAAGCGCCAGTCCGCCTTGATGCGGGGCTCGCCCGCGGTGACGTAGTCGGCGATCCAGAGGCCGTCACCCGCGTACGAGGTGGTGTCGACGGTGAGCCAGAAGTTGCGGTTGCAGTACAGGACGACCCGGTTGTTCGGCCGCAGCTTCTTCACCTGGCGGATGAAGCTGTCCTTCTCCGCGTTGCTCGCGTGGGTGCCGTCGCCCGTCGTCTCCCAGTCGACCGCGAGGATGTCACCGGCCTTCTCCGGCGCGTTCTTGACGAAGTACTCGGCCTGCGCCGTGATGTTGCCCGGCCACAGGAAGTGGTAGAAGCCGACGACCAGACCGGCGTCCCGGCCCGCTTTCGTGTGGGTGGTGAGCCTGGGGTTGACGTACGAACGCCCCTCCGTCGCCTTGATGAAGACGAAGGAGAGGCCGCTGGTGTCGTACGACGACTGGAACGCGCTCACGTCGATGCCGCGCAACATGGGGTGCTCCCTGAAGTGCTGGTGGGGGGACGGAAGTCATAGGGGGTGTACCCCCACCCTGGCACGACCGAGCATCACGGGAGGGTGAAAGCGGAGACCGGCCGGGCCGCCCCGCGCCCCGTCAGCCGCCGTCGCGCGCCCCGGGCAGCCGGTCGCGGAAGCCGAGCACCGCCGCCGCCACCTCGTCGCCGTGGCTCTCCAGCAGGAAGTGGCCGCCGTCCAGGAGGATGACCTCCGCGCCGGGGGCGTCGCGCCGGAACGCCTCCGCGCCGGCCGCCGCGAAGATCTCGTCGTTGCGGCCCCAGACCGCGAGGACGGGGACGCGGCTCGACCGCAGCCACTCCTGCACCGCCGGGTACAGCGCGCGGTTGCCCGAGTAGTCGGCGAACAGGGCGAGTTGGGCGCGGTCGACGCCGGGGCGGGCGAGCAGCGCCAGGTCGTGCTCCCAGGCGTCGGGGTCGATCAGGCTCGGGTCGGGGACGCCGTGGGTGTACTGCCACTCGACGGCCTCCCGGCCCAGCGCGGGCCGCATCCTGGCCTCGTTCGCCGGGGACCGGTCGGCGCCGTAGGCCCAGACCGCTTCCCAGAACTCCGGTACGAAGCCCTCCTCGTAGGCGTTGCCGTTCTGCGAGACGACGCCGAGGACCGCGCCAGGCGACGCGAGCGCGAGGCGCCAGCCGATCGGCGCGCCGTAGTCCTGCACGTACATCGCGTAGCGGTGCACGCCGAGCCGGTCCAGCAGACCGCGGGTCACGTCCGCGAGGGCGTCGAAGGTGTAGGCGAACTCCGCGGTGCCGGGCGCCGACGAGCGGCCGAAGCCGATGTGGTCGGGCGCGATGACCCGGTAGGGGCCGGCCAGCGCGGGGATGAGGTGGCGGAACATGTGCGAGCTCGTCGGATAGCCGTGCAGCAGCAGGAGGACGGGGGCGTCGGCCGGGCCCGCCTCCCGGTAGAAGACGGTCAGGCCGCCGACGTCCGCGGTCCGGTGGTGAACAGCGACCACGATAACCCCTTAAGTTGATTTAACCGGTTAGGCTATTCTGAGCATGCACAGCATCGGACGCGCGTGTCAACAGGGAGTGGGTCGTGGTCGAGGACGAGGATCTGCTGCTCGCCGTGCTCAACAGCGCGCCCGTCGTCGACGGACACCCCGAGGACCACCTCACCGGCGCGGGGGCCCGCGACCGGGTCCGCGCCCTCGGCGGGCGGGGCACACCGGCCGAGCGCGACCGGCTGCGCCTGGTGCGGGACGCGCTGCACCCGCTGATCCGCGGGACCTCCACCGACGTCGGCGCCCTCGCCGCCGTCCTCGGCGCGGCCCGGCTGCGTCCCGCCGTCTCGCCCGCGGGCGTCACCTGGACCCTGGAGGCCGCCCCCGACGACGACCTCGCGGTCCGGACGGTGCTCGCCTGGTCGCGGGTCACCGCGGAGCTGCCGGGGCGGCTGCGGGCCTGCGCCAACGACGAGTGCAGGCTGTTCCTCGTCGACCACAGCAGGCCGGGCACCGCCCGCTGGTGCTCGATGGCGGTGTGCGGCAACCGCATGAAGGCACGCGCCCACGCGCGCAGGCACCGCGCGCAGGGGTGAGCGGCCGCGCGGACGGCTCGGGTGCGCGGGCGGTCCCGCCCGGTGGAGCCCCGCGAGACCCGGCAACTCCCGTCGGTCACAGGGGCGTTGGCGCCCGCTCGGACGGCCCGTTGTCAGTGGCGGTGGCTAGGGTCGTTCTCTCGTACGCATCATCAGCAGAGAGGACGGTCGCACATGCCCACACCCGGGTTCCCGCCGCACACCCTCGACTCCGAGGGGCTGCCGGTCTGGATCAGCGCGCTGGCCGCGGAGGATCCGCACCACGCCCTGCACGTGGTGCGCGGCCTCGAACCGGCCGAGGCACTGGAGATGCTGGGGGCCAAGCCGCGCCTGTTCCAGGCCCGTGAGCTGCCCGCCGAACCGCGCGAGTGGAGCGTCCTGCCCGAGCCCGCCCCCGGGCTCGAACCCGGCGCGGGGGCGACGCTGCTGGCCGGGCGCGTCGGCGCGTGGACGTTCGTCTACGACGGCGCGGGGTTCACCGACCGGGACGCCACGGCGGAGCTGTCCGCCGACGGCCGGACGGCGGCCGTCAGCATGTTCTCCATCAACGCCGACGCGAGCCTCACCTACGCCGTCGACGGCGCGGAGGTGACCACGGTCGACGTCGACGACCTCGACCCGGCGCAGGACGTGCCCGGCCTGCCGGACGAGCTGCGCGCGGCGTTCGAGGCGGCGGGCGTCGTCGAGCACGACTACCTGGACCCGGGCGACCCCGACTACGACATCTGCATGCGGGCCGTCTGCGCCCTCGCGGGGCTCTTCCTCACGGTCGAGGAGCTGCGCCAAGTGCCGCTCCTGGTCACGCCGTTCGGCTGAGACGGACACCGGCGCCGAGGGGGAGGCGCCCGGGGCCGGAACGGGCGGCCACGCGCCCGTTCCGGCTCGCTCCCCGTCCTCGTACGCGTCCTTGCCCCGTACCCGTTCCCGTTCCCGGCCCCGGGGTCGCCGGGCCGGGCCGCCGTCCGGGGCCTGCGAGTACCGTGGGTGCCATGAGCGGATTCCGTCCCGGCGAGCGCTTCCTCGCCGACTGCCCGGCGCGGCTGGCGGTCGAACTCCTCGCCGACAAGTGGGCGGCGGTCGTGCTCTACGGGCTCAGCGAGGGCCCGGTGCGCCACGGCGACCTGGCCGAGCTGATCGGCGGCATCTCCCGCAAGGTGCTCACCCAGACGCTCCGCAGGCTGGAGGCGCACGGCCTCGTCAGCCGTCACGCCTACGCCGAGGTGCCGCCGCGCGTCGAGTACGGACTCACCCCGCTCGGGGCGACGTTGATCGACCCGATCCTCATGCTCACCGAGTGGGCGAGGACCAACGGCGAGGCGGTCCTCGACGCCCTCGACGCCCGCGCCGAACCCCTCGCCCCCGGCGACTGAACCCGGCCGCACCCCGCGCCCCACCGCCGGGCACGGGCCGTCTCCGCGCGCCGCGGGTGGCGGGATCCACACCCATCCGGCGCCCGACTCGGGGTAGATCCCTCACCAGAGGAACGTCGTTCCTGTGGCCGGGAGAGGAGACAGACCACAGTGCGGGACCAGGAGAACCCCCGCCCGTCCGACGAGGCGGGCGAACTGGAGGAGAAGGTCGCGGAGTTGAGGCGGGCCGTGGTGTCGCACGCCGTCGTCGACCAGGCGGTCGGCGTCGTCGTCGCCTACTGCGGCCTGGCGCCGGACGCCGCCCGTGACGTCCTCGACGACATCTCCCGCGACAGCGGGACCGAGCTGCGGTCGGTCTCCGAGCGGCTCGTGCGGTGGCCCCACGAGGGCCGCCTCCCCGACGACCTGCGCCGGCCCCTGGAGGCGGCGCTGGACCGGCGGCGCGGCGACACCCCCTGACACCGGCCGGGGCCGGTGCCCCGCGAGCCCTCGGACACGGCCTGGTGCCGTGACCGGCGAACCTCTCCGGTCAGGGCGCTAGGCCGTGCATGGCGCCGCGAGGCAGACGGGAATGGTCAGACACGCCCTAGGAAGCCAGCCGGGTGAGGGTGCCGGTCAGCGGGGCGGCCGGGCCCGCGCCGGGTTCGGGGCGGGTGATCTCGGCCCAGACCGCGTCGAGGGAGAGGCCGAGGACGTCGGCGATCGCCGCGATGGTCGGGAAGGCGGGGGTGGCCACGCGGCCCGACTCGATCTTCCGGAGGGTCTCCGGCGAGACGCCCGCGCCGAGCGCGGTGTCGAGGATCGAGCGCTCCCCTCGGGCCCGGCGCAGCAGGGCGCCGAGGCGCTGTCCGCGTTCGATCTCTTCGGGGGTGAGTGGCAGCCTGACCATGGGTGGGATTCTAGTACCGGTATAGTTCGACCGGTATAGTTATTGGATGCACGAGAAGGACGCGCACGCATGATCGAGATCTTGAACCCCACCCTGCTGGCCCGAGCGAAGGACACCGGCGCGCTGGTCGCCGAGATCCTCCAGACGCTGAAGGGCCGCAGCGCGGTCGGCACCAACCTGCTCGACATCGACCGCTGGGCCAAGGAGATGATCATGGAGGCGGGGGCGCTCTCCTGCTACGTCGACTACGCCCCGTCCTTCGGGCGCGGCCCGTTCGGCCACTACATCTGCACGGCCGTCAACGACGCCGTGCTGCACGGGCTGCCGCACGACTACGCGCTCGCCGACGGTGACCTGCTCACCCTCGACCTCGCGGTCTCCCGGGGCGGGGTGGCCGCCGACTCCGCCATCAGCTTCGTCGTGGGCGGCGCCCGGCCCGCGGCGAGCGTCGCGATGATCGAGACGACCGAGCGCGCGCTCGCCGCCGGGATCGCCGCGGCCGGGCCCGGGGCCCGCGTCGGCGACCTCTCCCACGCCATCGGCACCGTCCTGCGCGAGGCCGGGTACCCGATCAACACCGAGTTCGGCGGCCACGGCATCGGCTCGACGATGCACCAGGACCCGCACATCTCCAACACCGGGCGGCCCGGCCGGGGTTACAAGCTGCGCCCCGGGCTGCTGCTGGCGCTGGAGCCGTGGGTCATGGAGGACACCGCCCAGCTCGTCACCGACGCCGACGGGTGGACCCTGCGCAGCGCGACCGGCTGCCGGACGGCGCACAGCGAGCACACCGTCGCGATCACCGAGGACGGCGCCGAGATCCTCACCCTGGCGAGGTAGCGGCACCGCTGGGCCGGGCGCCGGGCCGGGGAAACGGTTCGCCTGCCGTGCCGCGGGTCATTCGCTCCGCCCGGGTCCGCCGCGCGGCCGCCACCGGGGCGGGCGGGGTTTGGGAGCGGGCGCCGCGGGCTACACCGACGTGCATGCGGCACGGAGGAGACGGTGTGGGGAGCACGGAAGCGGCGCCGGGCCGGGACGAGTCGCCCGAGGAGCGCGCGGACCGGCAGTGGAGCGAACTCCTCCAGGAGCTGCGGGTCGTCCAGACGGGCGTCCAGATCCTCTTCGGCTTTCTGCTGACCGTCGCCTTCCAGCAGCGCTTCCCCGCGCTCTCCGGCGGCGACCGCACCCTGTACACCGTCACGGTGGTGCTGGGCGCGGCGGCCACCGGCGCGCTGGTCGGACCGGCCTCGCTGCACCGCATGCTCGCCGGTCACCGGCTGAAGCCGGAGACGGTGGTGTGGGCGTCGCGGCTCACCGTGCTGGGCCTGGTCCTGCTGGTGTGCACGATGGCGGCGGCCCTGCTGCTGGTCCTGCGGGTGGCGGGCGCCGGGACCGCGGCGACCTGGATCGTCACCGGCATGGTCGTCTGGTTCGCCCTCGCCTGGTTCCTCCTGCCGCTCCTGGCCCGCCACCGGGCCAGGGAACGGCGCGTCCGGAGGTGACGCGGGCCCCGCTCACGACCCGACGAGGGCCTTGCCGACGGCGTCCAGGAAGGCGTCGAGATCCTTCGGGGTGCGCGAGGTGACGAGGGTGCAGCCGCCCGTGTCGTCGCTGACGACGGGTTCGTCGACCCAGGACGCGGCACCGGCGTTGAGGATGTCGGTGCGCAGCGACGGGTACGACGTGAGGGTCCTGCCCCGGACGAGGCCGGTCTCCACCAGGGCCCAGGGTCCGTGGCAGATCGCGGCGATCGGGCGGCCGGACCCGGCGAAGGCGGTGACGAGGCCGAGCGCGGTCTCGTCCAGGCGCAACTGGTCGGCGTTGAGCGTGCCGCCGGGCAGCAGGAGGAGCTGGTGGTCCAGCGGGTCGACGGCGTCGAGGACGGTGTCGGGCCTGACGGTCTCGCCGGGGTCCTTGTCGCCCACCAGGGTCTGGACCGGCTCGGTGGTCGGGGCGGCGACGGTCACGTCGGCGCCGTCCTCCCGCAGCCGGGTGACCGGCACGACGAGTTCGTCCTGCTCGACCCCGTACTGGGTGACGAGGACGAGCACGCGGTGACCGTTGAGGGGTTTGTCAGCCATGGTGGCCTCTCTCTCCGTGCGGAGGCGCCCGGCCGTGCGGGCGTCGGACGCCTCGTGGTCGGCGCCCGGCCGTAGGGGCCTCGGGCGCCTGGTGTGGACGGCGTCCGGGCGCTGGGGCCTCGGGCGCCCGGTGGTCGGCGTCCCGCCGCTCGGGCCGGGGGCGCCTGGTGCCGCTGTCCCGCCGGGTGACCAGGTGCCGGGACTTCACACGTGCCGGTCACCCGCGCGGCGGCTTCCCCGGCTCACGGGCCGAACCGGGGAAGCCACGACCGGACCCGACCCGAGGGTCAGGGAGCCCGGTCCCCGCACGGGTCCCCCAGCAGGCCGTTCCCACGCATGCCGGACGGCGATCCGTCCCGCCGGATCGACCGGTGTGGATCCCGCGCAGCGGGGTACCCCGCCACTCGCCGACGGCCGAGGTGGCCGTCGCGGAGAACCGGATGACGCAGGAGGGGCACCACATGACAGTGGCGACGACGGCCGAGGCGAGGACCGTGGGGGAGGGGACGGCGCGGGAGCGGACCCGGGCACTGCCCGAGATCGAGGACGCCTCCCAGGTCACCCCCGGCGACGCCCGTCAGCTGACGAGACTGTTCCTGGAACGGCTCGCCGTCCTGGAGGAAGGGACCCGGGAGCACCAGTACGCCCGCGACACCCTCATCAAGATGAACGTGTCCCTCGTGCAGTTCGCGGCCAGGCGCTTCCGCAGCCGGGGCCGGGACGAGCGGGAGGACATCGTCCAGGTCGGGACGATCGGGCTGATCAAGGCCATCGACCGGTTCGACCTCAGCCGCGAGACCGAGTTCACCTCGTTCGCCCTCCCCTACATCGTCGGGGAGATCAAGCGGTTCTTCCGTGACACCTCGTGGGCCGTGCACGTGCCGCGCAGGCTCCAGGAGGCCCGGGTCGAACTGGCGCGGGCCACCGAGGAACTGCGCAGCCGCCTCGGCCGTCCGCCCACGGTCAAGGAACTCTCGCAGCTGATGAGCCTCAGCGAGGCGGAGGTGGACGAGGCGAGGCTCGCGGCCAACGGCTACGACGCCGCCTCGCTCGACGCCACCCTGCACGCCGACGTCGACGGCGAGTCCGCCCTGGCCGACTTCATCGGCCTCGACGACCACGCCCTCGAACTCGTCGTGGACTTCCAGGCGTTGGCCCCGCTGATCGCCGAACTCGACGACCGGGCACGCCTCATCGTGCACCTCCGCTTCGTCGAGGAGCTGACCCAGGCGCAGATCGGCGAGCGTCTGGGCATCTCGCAGATGCACGTCTCCCGGCTCCTGGCCCGCACCCTGGGCACCCTGCGGGACGGCATGCTCAGCACCCGCTGACCGACGGAAAGCCCCCGTGGACCGCACGACGACCGTGCGGTCCACGGGGGCGATCGGCCTTTGTGCGGGGGGCTTTCGGGCAACCGGGACCCGGGGTGTCCGGGACCGCACCGCCCGCGGAGCGGACCCCAGAAGCCGGCCGACCCTCAGTAGCCGAGGGCCTCGCGCAGTTGCCCCTTGTTCATCGACGACCGGCCCTCGACGTTCTTCTTCCGCGCCTCTTCGTAGAGCTGGTCCCTGGTCGGGCCCTGGGCACCGCGGTGCGAACGCTCCCCGCCGCGCTGCGAGGCGGACTTGGGGTCGCGCAGTGACGTCCGGCTGCTGGTCCGCGACTCCCCGGCGCGGGCCCGCTCCTTGTTGACGGTCCGGGCGGCGATCTCCTCGGCCCGGCCCTCGGAGACACCGCGCTGCTCGGCGCTCTCCTTGATGTGCTCGTACTGGCGCTCACGCTTGGCGTTCGAACCCGCGGGCATGGTCTGCTCCTTTCCTCGCGCGGTGCCGTCAGGCGGCGGCGCGGTCGTCGGCACGGTCCCCGAGCGCCTCGGCGCGCACCCGCTCGCAACTGCTGGTGAGCAGGCGGGAGACGTGCATCTGGGAGATGCCGAGCCGGTCGGCGATCCGGCTCTGCGTCATGTCCTCGAAGAACCGCATGTAGAGGATGGCCTGTTCGCGCTCGGGCAGCCGTCGCAGCCCTTCCTTCGCGGCCTCCCGGTCGACGACCAGGTCGTAGGAGGCGGGCGGCCCGGCGAGGGTGTCGGCGATGTTGTGTCCCGCCTCGCCCGGGGTGAGTTCGGCGTCCAGGGAGAGCGCCTTGTAGCTCTCCAGCGCCTCGGTGCCCGCGGTGACCTCGTCCTCGGTGAGGCCGGTGTGCGCGGCGACGTCGGCCGTGCTCGGCTGGTGGGAGCCGGGACGCTGGGCGAGTTCACGCCGGGCCACCCGGACCTGGTTGCGCAGCTCCTGCACCCGGCGCGGCACCCGCAGCGCCCACATCCGGTCCCGGAAGTGGCGCTTGACCTCGCCGGTTATCGTCGGCACCGCGTAGCTCTCGAAGGCGCCCCGGTCGGGGTCGAAGCCGTCGATGGCCTTCACCAGGCCGAGGGCCGCCACCTGGCGCAGGTCCTCGACCGTCTCGCCGCGGTCGCGGAACTTCCCGGCGATCCGGTGGGCCATCGGCAGCCACGCCTGCGCCAGTTCGTCGCGCAGCGCGTCGCGCTCCCGGCCCGGGTCCAGGCCCATGAGGTGCGCGAAGAGCGCGGACGTCTCCGGGGAGTCGTCGTGCCTGCGGGGTGTGGACGCGGTGGTGGAGGCAGGGGCGGGGTTCGGCATGGGGTCACTCCCGTGGATCGCGGAGGGGGTCGGCCCACCGGGGGCCGACGCTGTCAGGTCCGCCGCGAGGGGGTCGGCCGGTCCACAGAGGACTCAGGCCGCCGGGATTCCCGCGACGCTCGCGCCTCCGGTCCGAAGCACGGTGACCGGGTGCCCGCGTCGAGCACGCCGAAACATGCGCGGAGCGGACGCCCGGAAGAGCGGGGACCCTCTGCGCAGGGCCGGTCCCGCCCGACCCCCGCGACCTGCGGGAACAGCCGTCGGACCCGCGCGCGGCCGGGGGTGGCCTGTTCCCAGCAGCACACCACCGTTGCGGGCACCGGGCCACTCGTACGCCCGCGGGGCCGGGTCACGGCGCTCCCGGCCGGGTGGCCCCGTCCCGGCGGAGTCCCGCCCACGGCACCCGGCATCCCGGACTCGTGCGCCCACCGAGGCCCGGCGCCGACGGACCCGGCCGGGCCGAGGGACCCACCGCGGTCCGCATCCGATCCCGCCCTCCCGGAAAGTGCGGTATGCGCTGGTTTGTCAGCGACGTCGGGGGAACCCGGCCCCCATGCCGTACCGCTTCCGCCAGGTCTGGTTCATGACCACGTGAGGGTCGCAGAACTCCAAGTGAGGGTGACGGCGTCGCCGTTGAGGAGTGTGTCTGCGAAGGCGGTGACTTGTCGGACGACGTCCGTGAAGCGTTCGGGGTAGCTCATTGCGGCGGGGCCTTGCCGGCGGCGCCAGGCGGTGTATGAGGTCTGGCGGCGCTCGCCGAGGTCGGTGATGGTAGAGCTGAGGGGGATCAGGGTGATGCCGCGGTGTGTGGCGGTGGCGGTCAGCGCCGTGGTGAGTTCTTGGCCGTCCAGGTCGTTGAGTGTGAGCAAGCGGTAGAGGTCACCGTAGTCGCGGTCGCGGGTGTTGAGTTCGCCGAGTGAGACAGCGGTGGAGAGTTTCTCGGCGATGACGGTGGCAAGTGGGTAACCGAAGATCTGGAAGCTTTCCTCCGTGAGCTGTTGTGGGTAGTCGATGAGCCGGGGGCCGGGCGTGACGGGGTCGCCGAAGCTGACGTCCAGTTGAAGTTTGAGCCGCGCTCGGGCGATGGAGGCGGCCATGGACAGGCGTAGGCCGTGGTATTCGTCCTCCTCGCGGATGGGAACCGTCTTGAGCGCCGCGGGATCGAACACGACTCCATCGTCGTTCTCGGTGGCGGCGACGGCCGCGATTCTGTGGATGATCTCGGTTTCTGTGCCTGGGAACGAGCGGCCGAGGATGTCGATGTCGCGGGTCGTTCGACGTGCGCCGAACTGGGCGAGCAGCAGGCCACCCTTGAGAACGAAGTGCTCCCGGCCCAGGGGTGACGAGGCCAGGCGGTAGAGGAACCGTTCGAGGACGTACTCGACCATGACCTCGTCCGTTGACCGGCTGGTGCGGCGGGCCAGGTTGCGCAGGTCGTTGTAGACGCGGCCGGCGGTGGTGTTGCGGGTGGGGTTGGCCATCAGGCGAGCACCGCCTCCACGGCGGGGCGGACGACGGAGAGAGCGTCCAACTCGCGTGCGAAGTGCTGAAGTTCGCCGACACCGCCTCGCCCGCTCCGGCGCAGGTAGCGGCCGAGCGCGGACAGGGCGAGGGTCTCGCCGAGGCGGCTGCGGTGGCGCATCGCGTCGACGACGCTGCGGGCCGCGTTGTACATGGGGATGGTCTCTCCCGGGGCTGCTTCGAACCGTTCGACTCCGAGGTCGAAGGTCTTCGCGGCGTACTGCGCCACCACGGTCGGCGGGTAGGAGATCGTCGGGCGGCGTGTACCGCGCGGCACGGCGATGTGTGCTGCTGCGGGGATGTCGTCGATCAGCTCATGCAGGGCCAGGGCGGATTCACCGCACACGACGGCGCGAGGGGCCCGTGCGCACACGGCCAGCAGATCCGCGTGCGCGGTCTCCGGGGCGTCTGCGCGCCGGTACACCCCGCGGGACAGTTCGTCTATCTCCCCCTCCGTGACCAAGTGCGCCAGATCGCGAGGGGAGAGCAGGGCCTGACGTGCCTGCGCCGTCGTAAATGTGGGGGACAGGTCGGCCAGCCGCTGTTGCAGGCGAGAGTTTTCCGCAGCGTCCATGTATCAAATGGTACCCCTCATGTGGCCGTGAGGGATCGATTTAATACGCTCCGTGGTAGGTGAGCGGCGCATCCGGTGTCGATCGCGTACCGCACACCGCGGACCTGCAGGTCAAGAGCCCCTTCCTCAGGGACTTCCCAGGGACTCTCACGTCTGTCTCAGGGAGGCTCCAGGGGCTTTCCGCCGCGTGAGCAGGGAAGGCCCTGACAGCGCTGAATGACACGAACGCGCTGGTTAGGGCCCATTCCTCTAGCACTCGATGATGTTCACCGCGAGCCCGCCCCGGGCCGTCTCCTTGTACTTGACGCTCATGTCCGCCCCGGTCTCCTTCATCGTCTTGATGACCTTGTCCAGGGAGACCTTGTGGGAGCCGTCGCCGCGCATCGCCATCTTCGCCGCCGTGACCGCCTTCACCGCGGCCATGCCGTTGCGCTCGATGCACGGGATCTGGACCAGGCCGCCGACCGGGTCGCAGGTGAGGCCGAGGTTGTGCTCCATGCCGATCTCCGCCGCGTTCTCGACCTGCTCCGGGGAGCCGCCGAGGACCTCCGCGAGGGCGCCCGCCGCCATCGAGCAGGCCGAGCCCACCTCGCCCTGGCAGCCGACCTCGGCGCCGGAGATGGACGCGTTCTCCTTGAACAGCATGCCGATCGCGCCCGCCGCGAGCAGGAAGCGCACGACGCCGTCCTCGTCCGCGCCGGGGACGAAGTTGATGTAGTAGTGCAGCACCGCGGGGATGATGCCCGCCGCGCCGTTCGTCGGGGCGGTGACGACCCGGCCCCCGGCCGCGTTCTCCTCGTTCACCGCCATCGCGTACAGGGTGATCCACTCCATGGCGTGCGCCAGCGGGTCGCCCTCGGCCCGCAGTTGGCGCGCGGTGACGGCGGCGCGGCGGCGCACCCGCAGTCCGCCGGGCAGGATGCCCTCCCGCGACATGCCCCGGCTCACGCAGGCCCGCATCACGCCCCAGATGTCGAGCAGGCCCTCGCGGATCTCGTCCTCGGAGCGCCAGGCGCGCTCGTTCTCCAGCATCAGCGCGGAGATTGACAGGCCCGTCTCGCGGGTCAGCCTGAGCAGCTCGTCGCCGGTGCGGAACGGGTACTTGAGGACGGTGTCGTCCAGCTTGATCCGGTCGGCGCCCACCGCGTCCTCGTCGACGACGAAGCCGCCGCCCACCGAGTAGTAGGTCTTGGAGAGGAGTTCGGCGCCGTCCGCGTCGAAGCACCAGATCGTCATGCCGTTCGCGTGGTACGGCAGCGTCCTGCGGCGGTGCAGCACGAGGTCGTCGTCGAAGGAGAACGGGATCTCGTGCTCGCCGAGCAGCCGCAGGGTGCCCGACGTCCTGATCTCCTCGACCCGGTCGTCCGCCTTCTCGACGTCCACCGTCCGGGGCGAGTCGCCCTCCAGGCCGAGCAGGACCGCCTTGGGCGTGCCGTGGCCGTGTCCGGTCGCGCCGAGCGAGCCGTACAGCTCGCAGCGGACGGACGCGACGCCGTCCAGCAGGCCCTCGTTGCGCAGCCGGAGCGCGAACAGGCGGGCGGCCCGCATCGGGCCGACCGTGTGGGAGCTGGACGGGCCGATGCCGATCGAGAACAGGTCGAAGACCGAGATGGCCACGGTGACTCCTCAAATGCGGGGGGTGGTGCGAGAGGGCGGGCACCGCGCGCGTCCGTCGCGGTGCGCGCGGTGCCCGGCGGGGCCGTCCTAGGCGGAGAGCCCCGGGTACAGCGGGTGCTTCTCGGCCAGGGCGGTGACCCGGGCGCGCAGGGCCTGGGCGTCGTACTCGGGCTTCAGGGCCGCGGCGATGATGTCCGCGACCTCGGTGAAGTCCTCGGCGGTGAAGCCGCGGGTGGCGAGCGCGGGCGTGCCGATGCGCAGCCCGGACGTCACCATCGGCGGCCGCGGGTCGTTCGGGACGGCGTTGCGGTTGACGGTGATGCCGACCTCGTGGAGCCGGTCCTCGGCCTGCTGCCCGTCCAGCTCCGAGGCGCGCAGGTCGACGAGGACCAGGTGCACGTCGGTGCCGCCGGACAGGACGTCCACGCCGACCGCCTTCGCGTCGTCCCGCACCAGCCGTTCGGCCAGGATGCGCGCGCCCTCCAGGGTGCGCCGCTGGCGCTCCTTGAAGTCCTCGGAGGCGGCGACCTTGAAGGAGACGGCCTTGGCGGCGACCACGTGCTCCAGCGGTCCGCCCTGCTGGCCGGGGAAGACCGCCGAGTTGATCTTCTTGGCCAGTTCGGCGGTGGACAGGATCACGCCACCGCGCGGGCCGCCCAGCGTCTTGTGGGTGGTGGTGGTGACGACGTGGGCGTGCGGGACGGGGTTGGGGTGCAGCCCCGCCGCGACCAGCCCGGCGAAGTGCGCCATGTCGACCATGAGGTAGGCGCCGACCTCGTCCGCGATCCGCCGGAACTCGGCGAAGTCGAGCTGCCGCGGGTACGCCGACCAGCCCGCCACGATCAGCTTCGGGCGGGACTCCTTGGCGAGCCGCTCCACCTCGGCCATGTCGACCAGGCCGTCGTCACCGACGTGGTAGGCGACGACGTCGTAGAGCTTGCCGGAGAAGTTGATCTTCATGCCGTGGGTCAGGTGCCCGCCGTGCGCGAGGTTCAGGCCCATGATCGTGTCGCCCGGCTTGAGCAGCGCGAACATGGCCGCCGCGTTGGCCTGGGCGCCCGAGTGCGGCTGCACGTTGGCGTGCTCGGCGCCGAACAGGTCCTTGACCCGGTCGATCGCGATCTGCTCGATCACGTCGACGTGCTCGCAACCGCCGTAGTAGCGGCGGCCCGGGTAGCCCTCCGCGTACTTGTTGGTGAGGACCGAGCCCTGCGCCTCCATCACCGCGACCGGCGCGAAGTTCTCGGAGGCGATCATCTCCAGGGTCGACTGCTGGCGGTGCAGCTCGGCGTCGACCGCGGCGGCCACGTCCGGGTCGAGCTCGTGCAGCGAGGTGTTCAGAACGGACATCGTGTCGCTCCTTCTCAGCCGGCGGTGAACGCGGCGTACTCGTCGGCGGAGAGCAGGTCGCCGGGCTCCTCGGAGACGTGGACCTTGAACAGCCAGCCCCCCTCGAACGGCTCGGAGTTGACCAGCGACGGGTCGTTCTGGACGTCCTCGTTGACCTCGGTGACCTCACCGGAGACGGGGGAGTACAGCTCGCTGACCGACTTGGTCGACTCCAGCTCGCCGCAGGTCTCGCCCGCGGTCACCGTCGAGCCGGTGTCGGGCAGGTCCGCGTAGACGACGTCGCCGAGCGCGTTCGCCGCGAACTCGGTGATGCCGACCGTCGAGACGCCGTCCTCGGCGACCGACAGCCACTCGTGCTCCTTGCTGTACCGCAGCTGCTGGGGGTTGCTCATGGCCTGAATTCTCCTGTACGCGAGGGTGTGGTGAGAAAGGGGGGACAGGTCGGGACCGACTCCAGGAAACCCTGTGATCAGGGCGGACGCCCGCCGGGGAGCCCCGCGCGCCGGTGCGCGTGGTGCCCGCGGGCGCGTCAGGACCGGCCGGATCGATGCGGTGACGCTACTTCTGGCGCCGGTAGAACGGCAGCGCCACGACCTCGTACGGCTCGTGGGTACCCCGGATGTCCACACCGACCCCGGGGGTGCCGGGCGCCGCGTGCGCCGCGTCGACGTACGCCATCGCGATCGGCTTGCCCAGCGTCGGGGACGGTGTGCCGGAGGTGACCTCGCCGATCACCTCGCCGCCCGCGACGACCTGGTACCCGGCGCGCGGCACCCGCCGTCCCTCGGCGATCAGGCCGACCAGCACCCGGGGTGCCTGCGAGGCGGCCCGGTCGGCGGCCTCGCGCAGCGCGTCGCGGCCCACGAAGTCGCCCTCCTTCTCGAACTTCACCACCCGGCCGAGCCCGGCGTCGAAGGGGGTCAGGGCGGTCGACAGCTCGTGTCCGTACAGCGGCATGCCCGCCTCTAGGCGCAGCGTGTCGCGGCAGGACAGACCGCACGGGACCAGGCCGACGCCCTCGCCCGCCTCGGTCAGCGCCCGCCACAGCTCCACGGCGTGCTCGGGGCGCACGAACAGCTCGAAGCCGTCCTCGCCGGTGTAGCCGGTGCGGGCGATCAGCGCGGGGACGCCCGCGACGGTCCCGGGCAGACCGGCGTAGTACTTCAGGCCGTCCAGGTCGGCGTCGGTGAGCGAGGCCAGGATGCCCGCGGACTCGGGGCCCTGGACGGCGAGGAGCGCGTAGGCGTCCCGGTCGTCGCGGACCTCGGCGTCGAATCCGGCGGAACGATCCGTCAGTGCGTCGAGCACGGTCTGCGCGTTCGACGCGTTGGCCACGACCAGGTACTCCTGCTCGGCCAGCCGGTAGACGATCAGGTCGTCCAGGATGCCGCCGTCGGTCCGGCAGATCATGGTGTAGCGGGCGCGGCCGACACCGACCGAGGCGATGTTCCCGACCAGGGCGAAGTTCAGCAGGGCTGCGGCGCCGGGGCCGGTCACCGTGATCTCGCCCATGTGGGAGAGGTCGAAGAGGCCGGCCTTCGCGCGCACGGCCAGGTGCTCGTCGCGCTCGGAGCCGTAGCGCAGCGGCATGTCCCAGCCGGCGAAGTCGGTCATGGTCGCACCGAGCGAGCGGTGCAGGGCATCCAGCGCGGTATGGCGGAGTTCGGTACTGCTCATCGGACGGTTGTCTCCCAGGGCGACGGGGATCTCCCGGGCGCGGGCGGAGCCGGGCACGGGGGAAGGAGAGGTCGGTCCTCCCCATCTGTCATCGGAACCTGAGAGGTTCGCCGTGAACCCGCGAAGGTCACGGCTTGCACCTTGGGTGGAGCCACCGGTCAGCGGCCCGCTTTTCAGATGTGCCTCGCCCGCGCGGTACGGGGCCTGAGAGATTCAAGGGAGGGACTTGCTCCTTCGGCGCCCCGGGCGACGCGCTTCCTTCGAAGCGCCACCGGGAACTCTCCCGCGCGGATTCAAGCGGCCGGTATGCAGTTGGCGGGCACATCATCGCACGCCCCGCCACGGCACGGCAGACCCCCTCTGTCACGGGCCTGTGGCAGGACGGAGACGAAAACACGAGACGCCGCACATTACCTTCTCTTTACACTCGGAGGGGACGGAGACCCGTACCCGGCCCCAGGGGAGGACGATCTCGGTGAACAGGACCACCGCGTACGCCACGACGTCGGCCGCCGCGCTGCCGGCGCAGCCCGCGGGCCCGGCCTGCGAGGTCTGCCGGGACCGCCCCGCGCCGGTGGTCCGCGACCTGCGCGAGCGCCCCGGCCGCGGCCCGCGCGCCCTCC
>NZ_FMCI01000372.1 GCF_900091845.1 Streptomyces sp. SolWspMP-5a-2 | reverse complement strand
CCCGCAGACACGCCACGAAACGGTCCACGACCTGGTGCGGAGCACCGTGGCATCCGTCCTCGGCCACGCCGAAGCCGGCACGCTCGACCCGCGACGCGCCTTCAAGGACCTCGGATTCGACTCCCTCGCCGGCGTCGAACTCCGCAACCGCCTCAACACGGCGACCGGGCTGCGGCTGCCCACCACCGCCGTCTTCGACCACCCCTCGGCCATGGCACTGGCCGACTTCCTCCTCTCCCGGCTGCCCGGCACCCGGCCCGCCACCGACCGACCCGAACCCCGCGCCGCCGCCGTCGCCGACGACCCGATCGCCATCGTGGGGATGGCGTGCCGGTTCCCGGGCGGGGTGGCCTCGCCCGAGGACCTGTGGGGTCTGGTGCGGGGTGGTGTGGACGCGGTGTCGGAGTTTCCGTCGAACCGGGGGTGGGATCTGGAGGGGTTGTACGACCCTGATCCGGATCGGGCGGGTACGTCGTACAGCCGGCACGGTGGGTTCCTGCACGACGCGGATCTGTTCGACCGTGAGTTCTTCGGGATGTCGCCGCGTGAGGCCATGGCCACGGACCCGCAGCAGCGTCTGCTGCTGGAGACGGCCTGGGAGTTGGTGGAGAGCGCGGGACTCGACCCGGGCGCGTTGCGGGGCTCCCGCACCGGCGTCTTCACCGGCGCCATGTACGACGACTACGCCTCCCGGCTCTCCGCCAGCCCGGCCGAGTACGAGGGCTTCCTGCTGGCGGGCAACCTCTCCAGCGTCGTCTCCGGCCGGCTGTCGTACACCTTCGGCTTCGAGGGCCCCGCGGTGACGGTGGACACGGCGTGCTCGTCGTCCCTGGTCGCCCTGCACCTGGCGGCGAACGCCCTCCGCGCCGGGGAGTGCGACCTCGCCCTGGCCGGCGGAGTCACCGTCATGTCCACCCCGGTCGCCTTCGTCGAGTTCGCCCGGCAGAAGGGACTCGCCCCCGACGGCCGGTGCAAGTCGTTCTCCGCCGGGGCGGACGGGACGGGCTGGTCGGAGGGTGTGGGACTGCTCCTGGTGGAGCGGTTGTCGGACGCGCGGCGCAACGGTCACCGGGTGCTGGCGGTGGTGCGGGGTTCGGCGGTGAACCAGGACGGCGCGAGCAACGGGTTGACGGCTCCCAACGGTCCCGCGCAGGAGCGGGTGATCCGGGGCGCGTTGGCGAGCGCGGGTCTGTCGCCCGCGGACGTCGACGCCGTGGAGGCGCACGGGACGGGGACGCGTCTGGGTGATCCGATCGAGGCGCAGGCGCTGCTGGCCACCTACGGCCAGGAGCGTGAACGGCCGCTGCTGCTGGGCTCGTTGAAGTCGAACATCGGTCATGCCCAGGCGGCTGCGGGTGTGGGCGGTGTGATCAAGATGGTGCAGGCGATGCGCCACGGTGTCCTGCCCAGGACGCTGCACGCGGAGGAGCGCTCCCCGTACGTGGACTGGGACTCCGGTGCCGTCGAACTCCTCACACGGGAGACCCCGTGGCCACGGACCGACCGGCCCCGCCGCTCCGCCGTCTCCTCCTTCGGCATCAGCGGCACCAACGCCCACGTCATCCTCGAACAGGGCCCCGACCACGACACCGCACCCACCGAGGACGAACCCGCCCCGCCGGCCGCGCTGCCCGTCGCACCCTTCCTCGTCTCCGCCCGCGGCCCCCGCGCGCTCAAGGCCCAGGCGGCACGGCTCGCCGCCCACCTCGACACCCACCCCGACACCCGGCTCGGCGACCTCGGCCACTCCCTGGCCACCACCCGGGCCCTGCACAGCCACGCCGCCGCCGTCCTCGCCGGCGACCGGGACGCCCTGCGCACCGCGCTGACGGCCCTCGCCGACGACGAACCCTCACCCGCCGTCGTCCACGCGGGCCGCACACCCCGCGGCAGGACCGCCTTCCTCCTCACCGGACAGGGCTCGCAACGCCCCGGCATGAGCCGCGGACTGTACGCGTCCTCCCCGGTGTTCGCCGCCGCGCTCGACGAGGTCGCGGCCCACCTCGACCCGTTCCTCGAACGCCCCCTCAAGGACGTGGTCTTCGCCGCCGAGGACTCCGCCGACTCCGCCCTGCTCGACCTGACGGCCTACACCCAGGTCGCGCTGTTCGCCGTCGAGACCGCTCTCTTCCGGCTGGCCGAACACCACGGACTCACCCCCGACTACCTGATCGGCCACTCCGTCGGCGAGGTGACGGCGGCCCACCTGTCCGGAGTCCTCGACCTGCCCGACGCCTGCCGTCTGGTCAGCGAGCGCGGCCGGCTGATGCAGGCCGCCCGCGAGGGCGGGGCGATGGCGGCCATCGAGGCGACGGAGGAGGAGGTCCGCGCCACTCTCGCCGGACACGGCGACAGCGTGGGCGTCGCCGCCGTCAACGGCCCCCGCTCCACCGTGATCTCCGGTGACGCGTCCGCGGTCGACGCCCTCACCGCCCTGTGGGCGGAGCGCGGCAGCCGCACCAAGCGCCTCACCGTCAGCCACGCCTTCCACTCGTCCCACATGGACGAGGTGCTGGCGGAGTTCAGGGCCGTCGCCGAGGGGCTCACCTTCCACCCGCCGCGCATCCCGATCGTCTCCAACGTCACCGGGGAGCTCGCGACGACCGAACAACTCACCTCCCCCGGCTACTGGGTGGCGCACATACGCGGCACGGTCCGCTTCCTCGACGGCGTCCGGCTGCTGGCGGCCGAAGGCGTCACCGAATGGCTGGAACTCGGACCGGACGGCGTCCTCACCACGCTCGTCGTGGACGCGCTCCCCACCGGGACGGGCGCGCTCGCCCCCGCCCTGCGCCGGGGCCGCGACGACGACCAGGTGTTCGCCGCCGCCCTCGGCCTGCTGGCCGCCCGCGGCGCCGACCTGGCCTGGGACGCCGTCTTCCCCGGGGCCCGCGCCGTCGACCTGCCCGGATACGCCTTCCAGCACCAGCGGTACTGGATCCAGGACCCCGCCACGCCGGACCGGGACGCCGCCGGACTCGGCCTGACCGCCACCGGTCACCCGCTGCTCGGCGCGGCCGTCTCCCTCGCGGACCGCGACGAACACGTCATCACCGGCAGGCTGTCCGTCCGCACCCACCCCTGGCTGGCCGAGCACGCCGTCGGCGGTGTCGTCCTGCTGCCCGGCACCGGCCTCCTCGACCTCGTCCTCCAGGCCGGTGAACAGCTCGGCACCCCCGGCGTCGACGACCTGACGCTTGCGGAGCCCCTGATCCTGCCCGGACACGGCGCGGTACAGGTCCAACTCGTCGCCGGAGCGACCGACAACGGCGGCGGACGCCCGGTACGGGTCTACTCCCGGCCCACCGGCATGGCGGGCGACGACGACGGCGCCTGGACCCTGCACGCCGAAGGCCGCCTCGGCACCGCCGCCGACAGGCCGCCCACGGACGACCTGACGGACTGGCCGCCCCCCGGCGCGGTCGAGACGGACCTCACCGGCGTCTACGAGCGGCTCGCGGAACACGGCTACGCCTACGGCCCGGCCTTCCGCAACCTGCGCGGACTGTGGACCACGGAGACCGGCCTCTGCGCCGAGGTCGCCCTGGACGAGGAACGGCGTGCCGAGGCCGCCCGGTTCGTCCTCGACCCCGCGCTGCTCGACGCGGCGCTGCACCCCCTGCTCCCGGGGGGTCACCGGTGAGGAGGGCCGCTCCCTGCTCCCCTTCGCCTGGTCGGGCGTCACGGTGGAGACCCGGGGGGCCACGACCCTGCGGGTCCGCCTCGCGCGGCAGGACGTCGACGGAGCCTCACCCACGGTCCGCCTCACCGTGGCCGACGGCACGGGCACGCCCGTCGCGGCCGTCGACGCGCTCACCCTGCGCCCGCTGTCCGCCGGGGCGCTCCGCGCGTCCGGCGCCGCGGACGGCCTGCTGCGCCTCGACTGGATCCCCCTGCCGGACACACCGGACGGCACCGCCGACCCGGCCGACTGGATCGTCCTCGGGGACGAGACGTCCGTCGTACCCGCGCTGCTCGACGCCCCGACTCGCGTCCGTCCCGACGTCGCGGCGCTCGTCCGGGAGCTGGACCGGGGCGAGCCCGCCCCCTCCGGCGTGCTGCTCACCGTCTCCGCGCGGCCGGCCGCGGGGGAGGAACTGCCCGCCGTGCTGCGGGACGCCACCCATCGCGTGCTGACGGACGTGCAGACCCTGCTGGCCGATCCGCGGCTCGCCGACGCCCGGCTCGCCGTGGTGACCCGGGGCGCCGTCGCGACCGGCCCCGAGGAGGACGTCACCGATCTCGCGCACGCCCCGGTGTGGGGCCTGCTGCGGTCCGCGCAGACCGAGAACCCCGGCCGCATCGTGCTCCTCGACACCGACGGCACCGCCGACGCCACCCTGCCCGCCCTGGCCACCCACCGCCACGAACCCCAGATCGCCGTGCGCGCCGCCCGGCCCCTGGTCCCACGGCTGGTCCGGGCCAGGCCGACGGCACAGCCCGCCACGACCCCGGGCGAGGACACCCCGCGCTGGGACCGCGGCACCGTCCTGGTCACCGGCGCCACCGGAGCGCTCGGCACCATCGTCGCGCGGCATCTGGTGGAGCGGCACGGTGTGCGGCGGCTGTTGTTGGTGAGTCGGCGTGGTGGGGATGCGCCGGGTGCGCAGGAGTTGGCCGGGGAGTTGCGGTCCGCGGGGGCCGTGGTGGGGTTCGCCGCTGTGGATGTGGCGGATCGTTCGGCGTTGGCTGAGGTGGTGGGGCGGTTCGGTGCGGGGGATCCGTTGGGTGCGGTGGTGCATGCGGCGGGTGTGCTGGACGATGTGCCGTTCGACGGTCTGACGGTGGAGCGGTTGGACGGTGTGCTGCGGGCGAAGGTCGATGCGGCGTGGCATCTGCACGAGTTGACGCGCGGGTCGGGTCTGGACGCGTTCGTGGTGTATTCGTCGGTCGCGGGGTTGCTGGGGACGGCGGGTCAGGCCAACTACGCTGCGGGCAACGCCTACTTGGACGCGTTGGCCGCGCACCGCCGGGCCCAGGGACTGCCCGGACTCTCCCTCGCCTGGGGACTCTGGGCGGGAACCGACTCCATCGCCGGCCACCTCGGCGACGCGGACCTGCGCCGACTCGCCCGCTCGGGCCTGCTGCCGCTGGCCGCCGACGACGCCATGGACCTGTTCGACGCCGCGCCCGCCACCGGCGAGCCGGTGCTCGGCGTCAGCCGCCTCGACATCGCGGGACTCCGGGCCTCGGGCGCCCCCGTCCCACCGCTGCTGCGGGCCCTGGTCCCCGCCACCGCGCCCCGCGGGTCCACCGCCACCGCGTCCGCCGACGACAACGGCGGAGAGGCACTCGCGCGGCGGCTCGCCCCGATGACCACCGCGGAACGCGAACGCACCCTCACCGCCCTGGTGAGCGCCCGGGTCGCCTCGGTACTCGGCCACCACAGCGCGGAGATCGACGCCGACAGCGCCTTCACGGAACTCGGCTTCGACTCGCTGACCGGCGTCGAACTCCGCAACCACCTCAACGCGGCGACCGGACTGCGGCTGCCCACCACCACCGTCTTCGACCATCCCACCCCCAGGGCGCTCGCGGCCCACCTGCTGACCGGGCTCGTGGCCGAGACACCCCAGGGCGAGCCGGTCCTGACCGAGCTGTCCAGGCTCAGGTCGGCGATCGAGGAATCCGCCTCCGACGCCGCGACCTACCAGCGCATCACCGCACAACTGCGCGACCTGCTCGACGCGGCGGACCTCGCGCACGGCGCCCTCCGGCCGGACGGGACCGCCGACGACCCGGACGGCCTCCTGGAGACCGCCTCGGACGAGGAGTTGTTCGCCCTCGTCGACGAACTCGACTGAGCGCGCGGCGCCCCGGCGCCACCCGATGCCATCGACCACACGACACGCAGGAGTTGACAGCCATGGCGGACGAGGGGAAGCTCCGCGACTACCTCAAGCGGGCCATTTCGGACGCGCGCGACGCGCGCAGGAAGCTGCGCGAGACCGAGGACCGGCAACGGGAGCCGATCGCCATCGTGGGGATGGCGTGCCGATTCCCGGGTGGGGTGGCTTCGCCCGAGGATCTGTGGGGTCTGGTGCGGGGTGGTGTGGACGCGGTGTCGGAGTTTCCGTCGAACCGGGGGTGGGATCTGGAGGGGTTGTACGACCCTGATCCGGATCGGGCGGGTACGTCGTACAGCCGGCACGGTGGGTTCCTGCACGACGCGGATCTGTTCGACCGTGAGTTCTTCGGGATGTCGCCGCGTGAGGCGATGGCCACGGACCCGCAGCAGCGTCTGCTGCTGGAGACGGCCTGGGAGTTGGTGGAGAGCGCGGGACTCGACCCGGGCGCGTTGCGGGGCTCCCGCACCGGCGTCTTCACCGGCGCCATGTACAACGACTACGGGTCCCGACCGCACCTCCCGCCGGACGGCGCGGAAGGCTACCTGTTCAGCGGCAGCGCCGGGAGCATCGCCTGCGGCCGGCTGTCGTACACCTTCGGTTTCGAGGGCCCCGCGGTGACGGTGGACACGGCGTGCTCGTCGTCGCTCGTCGCCCTGCACCTGGCGGCGAACGCGCTGCGGGCGGGGGAGTGCGATCTCGCCCTGGCCGGCGGGGTCACCATCATGTCCACCCCGGTGGCGTTCGTCGAGTTCTCCCGGCTGCGCGGCCTCTCCGCGGACGGCCGGTGCAAGTCGTTCTCCGCCGGGGCGGACGGGACGGGCTGGTCGGAGGGTGTGGGACTGCTTCTGGTGGAGCGGTTGTCGGACGCGCGGCGCAATGGTCACCGGGTGCTGGCGGTGGTGCGGGGTTCGGCGGTGAACCAGGACGGCGCGAGCAACGGGTTGACGGCTCCCAACGGTCCCGCTCAGGAGCGGGTGATCCGGGGCGCGTTGGCGAGCGCGGGTCTGTCGCCCGCGGACGTCGACGCCGTGGAGGCACACGGGACCGGAACGCGTCTGGGAGATCCGATCGAGGCGCAGGCGCTGCTGGCCACGTACGGGCAGGAGCGTGAACGGCCGCTGCTGCTCGGGTCGTTGAAGTCGAACATCGGTCATGCCCAGGCGGCTGCGGGGGTGGGCGGTGTGATCAAGATGGTGCAGGCGATGCGCCACGGTGTCCTGCCCAGGACGCTGCACGCCGAGGAGCGCTCCCCGTACGTGGACTGGGACTCCGGTGCCGTCGAACTCCTCACACGGGAGACCCCGTGGCCGCGGACCGGCCGGCCCCGCCGCTCCGCCGTCTCCTCCTTCGGCTTCGGCGGCACCAACGCCCACGTCATCCTCGAACAGGCGCCGCCGGACGAGCCGTCGGACACCGCGGACGACGAGGCCGCACCGGCCGTCCGCCGTGAGCAGCCGCGCACCGATGCCCCGCCGGTCCCCTGGCTGCTGTCCGCGCGGACACCGCAGGCGCTGACCGAGCAGGCCCGCAGGCTCCTCGCGGTGGCCGGCCGCGACGACGTGCCCGTCCTCGACCTGGCCCACTCCCTGGCCACGACCCGCAGCCACTTCATCCACCGTGCGGCCGTCGTCGGCGGGGATCGGGGTGAGTTGGTCGCGGGGCTGGAGTCGCTGGCGGCGGGTGGCGCGGGCGGTGGTGTGGTGCGGGGGGTGCGTTCGTCGGGGCGGACCGGGTTCGTGTTCTCGGGGCAGGGTGCTCAGCGGGCGGGCATGGGGAGTGAACTGGCGGCTGCTTTCCCTCTGTTCGGGAAGGTGCTGGCGGAGGTGGATGCGGCGCTTGAGCCGTATGTGGGGCGTTCGGTGGTGTCGTTGATGACGGCGGGGGAGGGGTCGGCCGGGGCGGGGTCGCTGGGGGAGACGGGGTTCGCGCAGCCGGCGTTGTTCGCGTTCGAGGTGGCGTTGTTCCGGTTGTTGGAGTCGTGGGGTGTGC
>NZ_FMCI01000375.1 GCF_900091845.1 Streptomyces sp. SolWspMP-5a-2 | reverse complement strand
CGGTTCGAATCCGGTCGGGGGTACGAACTGGTCTAAACCACATTGGTCTATGGTGTAATTGGCAGCACGACTGATTCTGGTTCAGTTAGTCTTGGTTCGAGTCCAGGTAGACCAGCTCGGATCTGCGGAAACGTAGATCCTCGCCCCCGTTGTGTAGCGGCCTAGCACGCCGCCCTCTCAAGGCGGTAGCGCCGGTTCGAATCCGGTCGGGGGTACGTACGGCAGAGGCCCTCCACTTCGGTGGAGGGCCTCTCGCATGTCCGGGGGCGACGGTGGATTCCCCGAAGGAGAGCCTGCCGCGGCGTTGAGGCCGGCTCTGCCCCTCGGGGTCGCGGATCAGCCCGTGCGGCGCAGGGCCTCGGAGAGCCGGTTCGCCGAATCGATCACGGCCTGCGCGTGCATCCGTCCCGGGTGCCGGGTCAGCCGCTCGATCGGTCCGGAGACCGAGACGGCGGCGACCACGCGGTTGGAGGGGCCGCGCACCGGCGCGGAGACCGACGCGACCCCCGGCTCGCGCTCGCCGATCGACTGGGCCCAGCCCCGCCGCCGCACCCCCGACAGCGCCGTCGCCGTGAAGCGGGCGCCCTGGAGACCGCGGTGCAGCCGCTCCGGCTCCTCCCAGGCCATCAGGATCTGCGCCGAGGAACCGGCCTTCATGGTGAGCGTGGAACCGACCGGGACCGTGTCCCGAAGGCCGGACAGCCGTTCCGCGGCGGCCACGCAGATCCGCATCTCGCCCTGGCGGCGGTAGAGCTGGGCGCTCTCGCCCGTCACGTCCCGCAGATGCGTGAGCACCGGCCCCGCGGTGGCCAGCAGCCGGTCCTCGCCCGCCGCCGCGGCCAGCTCCGCGAGGCGCGGCCCGAGAATGAAACGTCCCTGCATGTCCCGTGCCACCATGCGGTGGTGTTCCAGGGCCACGGCCAGTCGGTGGGCCGTCGGTCTTGCCAAGCCGGTGGCCGCGACCAACCCGGCGAGGGTGGCGGGTCCGGACTCCAGAGCGCTCAGGACAAGGGCCGCCTTGTCCAGAACGCCCACGCCGCTACTGTTGTCCATGAAACGATACTCGCGTCTCACTCTGTGAAACGCAAGTTCATTTTTCCGTGAGACGCGCAACCCTGGTAGGCACAGTGGCCCGTCCAGCGGCGGGCCCGGCGGCGAGTGCCCGGGTACAGGGGCGTGGGCGCCGTCTCCTCATGGATCTCTAGTTGGGCCGACGCCGCCATGCGGTCGGCCGGAGGGAAAGCGATGGGTAGGACACTCGCGGAGAAGGTCTGGGACGACCACGTCGTCCGGCGCGTCGAGGGCGAGCCCGACCTCCTCTTCATCGATCTGCACCTCCTGCACGAGGTGACCAGCCCGCAGGCCTTCGACGGCCTGCGGCAGAACGGCCGCCAGGTCCGCCGCCTGGACCTCACCATCGCGACCGAGGACCACAACACCCCCACCCTCGACATCGACAAGCCCATCGCGGACCCGGTCTCCCGCGCCCAGCTGGAGACCCTGCGCAAGAACTGCGCCGAGTTCGGGGTGCGCCTGCACCCGCTGGGCGACGTCGAGCAGGGCGTCGTGCACGTGGTCGGCCCGCAGCTGGGGCTCACCCAGCCCGGCACCACGGTCGTCTGCGGCGACTCGCACACCTCCACCCACGGTGCCTTCGGCGCCCTGGCGTTCGGCATCGGCACCTCCCAGGTGGAGCACGTGCTGGCCACCCAGACGCTGCCGCTGGCCCGCCCGAAGACCATGGCCATCACCGTCGAGGGCGAACTGCCCGACGGCGTCACCGCCAAGGACCTGATCCTGGCGATCATCGCCCGGATCGGTACCGGCGGCGGCCAGGGCTACATCCTGGAGTACCGGGGCTCCGCCATCGAGAAACTCTCGATGGAGGCCCGCATGACCATCTGCAACATGTCCATCGAGGCCGGTGCCCGCGCGGGCATGATCGCCCCCGACGAGACCACCTTCGCCTACATCGAGGGCCGCGCCCACGCGCCCGAGGGCGCCGACTGGGACGCGGCGGTCGCGTACTGGAAGACGCTCAGGACGGACGACGACGCCGAGTTCGACGCCGAGGTCGTCATCGACGCCGCCGCGCTCTCCCCGTTCGTCACCTGGGGCACCAACCCGGGCCAGGGCGCCCCGCTTTCGAGCGCCGTCCCCGATCCCGCTTCGTACGATGACGCATCGGAGCGCTTCGCCGCCGAAAAGGCCCTGGAATACATGGGGTTGGAGGCCGGTCAGCCGCTGCGCTCCATCGCCGTGGACACCGTCTTCGTAGGTTCGTGCACCAACGGCCGCATCGAGGACCTGCGCGCCGCCGCCGAGATCCTCAAGGACCGCAAAGTCGCCGACGGGGTACGGATGCTGGTCGTCCCCGGCTCCGCGCGGGTCGGCCTGCAGGCCGTCTCCGAGGGGCTGGACGCCGTCTTCAAGGAGGCCGGCGCCGAATGGCGGCACGCGGGCTGCTCCATGTGTCTGGGCATGAACCCGGACCAGCTGGCCCCCGGCGAGCGCTCCGCGTCCACCTCCAACCGCAACTTCGAGGGCAGGCAGGGCAAGGGCGGCCGCACCCACCTGGTGTCGCCGCAGGTGGCCGCCGCGACCGCGGTGCTGGGCCACCTGGCCTCGCCCGCCGACCTGTCCGACGTCCTCGTGCCCGCTGGAGTCTGAGAGCCATGGAAGCATTCACCACCCACACCGGGCGGGCCGTCCCGCTGCGCCGCTCCAACGTCGACACCGACCAGATCATCCCTGCTCACTGGCTCAAGAAGGTCACCAGGGACGGGTTCGAGGACGGGCTGTTCGAGGCCTGGCGCAAGGACCCCGAGTTCATCCTCAACCGCCCCGAGCGGCAGGGCGCCACCGTGCTGGTGGCCGGTCCCGACTTCGGCACCGGCTCCTCCCGCGAGCACGCCGTCTGGGCGCTCCAGAACTACGGCTTCAAGGCCGTCGTCTCCTCCCGGTTCGCCGACATCTTCCGGGGCAACTCGCTGAAGAACGGCCTGCTCACCGTGGTGCTGGAGCAGAAGATCGTGGACGCGCTGTGGGATCTGGCCGAGCGGGACCCGCAGGCCGAGATCACGGTCGACCTCGAAGCCCGTGAGGTGCGCGCCGAGGGCATCACCGCCGCCTTCGAGCTGGACGAGAACTCCCGCTGGCGGCTGCTGAACGGCCTGGACGACATCTCCCTCACGCTCCGCAACGAGTCCGACATCGCGGACTACGAGGCCAAGCGCCCGTCGTACAAGCCGCGGACGGTCCAGGTCTGACCCACCCGGCCCGGACGCGACGGCTTCAGGCCACCGAGACACCCTCTCCTGTACCCCCGATCAGCCCGATCGGGGGTACAGGCGTGTCTGCACCCGAACGGCCCTGTGCGCGCCAAGTCCGCTCGCCAACTTCCCACGTTATAAGGGTTGTTGTCGGGGTAGTCGACCCTTGCGTCCGAGACTTCCGCACCCGCCCGGAAGGCCGTTTGAGGTACCAGTTGCGACCCCCGCAGGCGACAACTCGCCCCAGATGGCACAATCTGTGCATGGGACGCGACGGCCAACTCAAGCTCCGTGCGGCAGTCGCCGACCATCGCAAGGAAGCGCACACAACCGTGCGCGCACTGCAAGTCCCGGAGGGCGTACGGATGGCGCTGACCCGGAAGCTGCCGGTCATTACGGCCGCGGCCAAGCACGATCCCACCGACGCGGCAAGGCGACCGGAGCCGTTCGGCACGACCCCCGACGGGGGTCGATTTCTCACCGAAGAGGAACGCTGAGGACGGCACCGGCAGTCGAAACCGTTGCGGCACAAGGGTGATAAGCCCGTTTCGTGTTTGATTTGCGGTATATATCTGCCTAACGTGCGAAAAAGCCGGAGCGCATTCGTTCCGGCAATGTCTCCGAAGGGGAAGACGTGAACAAGGCGCAGCTCGTAGAAGCGATTGCCGACAAGATGGGCGGCCGCCAGCAGGCCGCCGAGGCCGTCGACGCCGTCCTGGACGCCGTGGTCCGCGCGGTCGTCAGCGGCGACCGGGTCTCGGTCACCGGCTTCGGTTCGTTCGAGAAGGTCGACCGCCCCGCCCGTTACGCCCGCAACCCCCAGACGGGTGAGCGGGTTCGGGTCAAGAAGACGTCCGTGCCGCGCTTCCGCGCCGGCCAGGGCTTCAAGGACCTGGTGAGCGGCTCCAAGAAGCTCCCCAAGAACGACGTCGCCGTCAAGAAGGCGCCCAAGGGCAGCCTCACCGGCGGGGCTTCGGCGACGGTGAAGAAGGCCGCCGCGAAGAAGGCCACCACCAAGGCCGCCGCCGCCAAGAAGACCACCGCGGCGAAGAAGACCACGGCCAAGAAGACCGCCACCGCGACCGCCGCCAAGAAGGCCACCGCGAAGAAGGCGACCGCGAAGAAGGCCACCGGCGCCGCCAAGACGGCCGCGGCCAAGAAGACCACCGCCAAGAAGGCGACGGCCAAGAAGGCCCCGGCGAAGAAGGCGACCGCCACCAAGGCGCCCGCCAAGAAGTCGACGGCTCGCAAGACCACCGCCAAGAAGGCCACCGCTCGCAAGAGGTAAGGGCTGCACGGGCACTCACGCGCCGGGCCGGACTCCCTGTCGGAGTCCGGCCCGCGGCGTGTCCGGGCCCCGCGGGCCGCGCTCAGAACGTCTGGAGCGTCACCAGGGTGATCCGGCGCTCGCCGCCCTCGCCCTCGGTCTCGATCCGCACCCGCTGTCCCGGCCGCAGCAGCCGCAGGCCGCCCGCGTCGAACGCCGGTCCCGCGAAGGGTAGCGGGGTCCCGTCGTCGAGCAGCACCTGTCCGCTGCGGGTCGCGGGGTCGTACGTGTATGCGGTCGCCTGCATGGCCGCAGCCTACTGCCCGGGGATCGCCAGCCGTGCCGTCGCCGCCGCCGTCCGGGGCCCCACCCCCAGTTCGAGGGCCGCCCGCAGATCCCGGCCGGTGTCCACGTCCTGGCGGACCGAGTCCACGCCGTCGAGGCGCAGTTCGACCGCGCCCGAGGCGCGGTGCCGCGCCCGGGAATCCGTACCGAAAGCCGGGAGCAATTCATGGCCGGAGCGCGCCGCGAGCAGCGTGGTGCCCACCCCCGCCTCGTCGGGGAGAAAAGCGCGGGCGAATTCGGCGGCCGCGTCGAGGACGCGCGACAATTCCGCCGGGCGCAATGCGGGCAGATCGGCGTTGAGCGCGGCCACCGGACGCGCGGGACGCCCGGCCCGCACGACGCCCGCCGCGTGCGCCAGGGCCGCGTTCAGCCCCCCGCCCGGCTCGTCGCCGACGATCCACGCGCCCAGCGCCGCGAGTTCCCGCCCGGCGCGGGTGTCGTCCGTGACGACGGCCACATCCCCGACGGCGGCGCAGGCCAGCGCCGCCGCCACGGTGTCCTGGGCGAAGGCGAGGGCGAGCTCCGGGCGCAGTCCGTCCGCGGCCGTGTCCGACAGCCTGCTCTTGGCGTGAGCAAGGGGTTTCAGGGGTACGACCAAGGTCCACTGCACGAGCGTTCCGTCCCTCTCTTGTCGCGGCCATTGTCACTCAGCCGTCACCTGACCCATCTGGCGGTCGCGGAGTCTGGGCGTACGGTGTTCTCGACAGACCGACGGCCCGGGGCGAGACCTGTCCGCTCCCGGACCCTGAAGGAAGGTGTCCGCGTGCCCCGCCGCAGAATCGGCTTCTGGTACCGCTTCGCTGCGGTCCTCTGCAAACCGCCGCTGGTGGTTCTGATCAAGCGGGACTGGCGCGGAATGGAGCACATTCCGGCCGAGGGTGGATTTATCACCGCGGTGAACCACAATTCACACATCGACCCCTTCGCGTACGCGCACTACCAGTACAACACCGGCCGGGTCCCGCGATTCCTCGCCAAGAGCGGGCTTTTCAAGAAGGGATTCGTCGGTGCCGCCATGCGGGGTACCGGGCAGATCCCCGTCTACCGGGAGAGCACCGACGCGCTCAGCGCCTTCCGTGCCGCGATCGACGCCGTGGAGCGCGGCGAGTGCGTCGCCTTCTACCCCGAGGGCACCATCACCCGCGACCCGGACGGCTGGCCGATGACCGCCAAGACCGGTGCCGCGCGGGTCGCCCTGCAGACCAGGTGCCCGGTGATCCCGGTCGCCCAGTGGGGCGCCAACGAACTGCTGCCGCCCTACAGCTCGAAGCCGCACCTCCTGCCGCGCAAGACGCACCGCGTGCTGGCGGGCGAACCGGTCGACCTCTCCCGGTTCTACGACCGGGAGATGACCGCCGACCTCCTCAAGGAGGCGACCGAGGTGATCATGGCGGACATCACCGCGCTGCTGGAGCAGATCCGTGGCGAGAAGGCCCCGCGGACGCCCTACGATCCGCGTCGGGAGCGGATCGAGCAGCGCCGCCGCACCCGCAGCCAGACCGGTCGGAAAGAGGAGAGCGGTACGTGAGCAAGCCCGTCAAGGCAGCGGTTCTCAGCGCGGGTTCGTGGGGCACGTCCTTCGCGATGGTGCTCGCCGACGCCGGGTGCGAGGTCACCCTGTGGGGCCGCCGCCCCGAGGTCGTCGAGGCCATCAACTCCACGCGCACCAACCCGGACTACCTGCCCGGCGTCGAACTCCCGCGCAACGTACGGGCCACCGTCGATCCCGCGGAGGCGGCCGACGGCGCCGACTTCACCGTGCTGTCGGTGCCGTCCCAGACGCTGCGCGAGAACCTCGCCGCCTGGACGCCGCTGCTCGCCCCCGACACCGTCCTCGTCTCCCTGATGAAGGGCGTCGAACTCGGCACGACCATGCGGATGAGCGAGGTCTTCGAGGACGTCACCAAGCTGGGCCGGGACCGGATCGCCGTCGTCACCGGGCCCAACCTGGCCCGCGAGGTCGCCTCCCGGATGCCGGCCGCCGCGGTGGTCGCCTGCACCGACGAGACGGTCGCCCAGCGCCTCCAGGCCGCCTGCCACACCCCGTACTTCCGCCCCTACACCAACACCGACGTCGTCGGCTGCGAGCTGGGCGGCGCGGTGAAGAACGTCATCGGGCTCGCCGTCGGCATCGCGGACGGCATGGGGCTCGGCGACAACGCCAAGGGGTCGCTGATCACCCGCGGGCTCGCCGAGACCACCCGGCTCGGCCTCGCGATGGGCGCCGACCCGCTGACCTTCTCCGGACTCGCCGGGCTCGGCGACCTGGTGGCGACCTGCTCCTCGCCGCTGTCGCGCAACCACACCTTCGGCACCAACCTCGGCAAGGGCATGACCCTCCAGGAGACCATCGCGGTCACCCGGCAGACCGCCGAGGGCGTCAAGTCCTGCGAGTCGGTCGCGGACCTCGCGCGCCGCCACGGTGTCGAGATGCCCATCACCGAGACGGTGGTGGACATCGTGCACGAGGGCAAGCCGCCGATGGTCGCGCTCAAGGAGCTGATGTCGCGCAGCGCGAAGCCGGAACGACGCTGAGCGAACCCGCCCCGTCGACGCTGTCCCAGGCCACTACCACCGGGTACTCTCAACGCGATATGAGCACCGAGAACCTCTCCCACAGCCCTGAGCAGCAGCCTCGCAAGCCGCGGGTGGCCGTCGTGTTCGGCGGGCGCAGCTCCGAACACGGGATCTCCGTGGTCACCGCCGGCGCCGTCCTGCGCGCGATCGACCGGACGAAGTACGAGGTGCTGCCGATCGGCATCACGCGCGACGGCCGGTGGGCGCTCACCGCGGACGAACCGGAGCGGATGGGGATCACCGACCGCCGCACTCCGGACGTCGACGAACTGGCCGAGTCGAGCGAGGGCGGCGTGGTGCTGCCGGTCGACCCCGGCAACCGCGAAGTCGTCTACAGCGAGCCGGGATCGGTGCCCAAGGCGCTCGGCGAGGTCGACGTCGTCTTCCCCGTCCTGCACGGCCCGTACGGCGAGGACGGCACCCTCCAGGGCCTCCTGGAGCTGTCCGGCGTCCCGTACGTGGGCTCGGGCGTGCTGGCCTCCGCCGTGGGCCAGGACAAGGAGTACATGAAGCGGGTGTTCACCTCCTTCGGGCTCAAGGTCGGCCCGTACCTGGTGATCCGCCCGCGCGTGTGGGAGCGCGACGAGTCCGCCGCCCGCCGGACGATCGCGGACTTCGCGGCGGAGCACGGCTGGCCGCTGTTCGTGAAGCCCGCGCGGGCCGGGTCCTCGATCGGCATCACCAAGGTCGACGACCCGTCCGGGCTGGACGAGGCGATCGCCGAGGCCCAGCGCCACGACCCGAAGATCCTCGTCGAGGCGGCCCTCACCGGCCGGGAGATCGAGTGCGGTGTCCTGGAGTTCGAGGACGGCCCGCGCGCCTCGCTGCCGGCCGAGATCCCGCCGCCGGACGCGCACGCCTACTACGACTTCGAGGCCAAGTACATCGACTCCACCCCGGGTCTGGTCCCGGCCCCGCTGACCGACGAGGAGACCGCCGAGGTGCGGCGGCTCGCGGTGGCGGCGTTCGACGCGGCGGCCTGCGAGGGGCTGGTGCGCGCGGACTTCTTCCTCACCGAGGACGGCGAGTTCGTCATCAACGAGATCAACACGATGCCCGGCTTCACGCCGATCTCGATGTACCCGCAGATGTGGCAGGCCACCGGCGTCGGCTACGCCGAGCTGGTCGACCTGCTGGTGAGCGCGGCGCTGCGGCGCCCGACCGGGCTGCGCTGACCCGGGTGCGGCGCCGGTCCCCCCGGCGCCGCCGAGGTCAGGCGATGCCCTCCGGCACCGCCTTCTTGACGGCGGGGGCCAGGTCCACCAGGGGCGCGAGGCCGTCGCCCGCGCGGGCCTTCGGGATCGTCACCTCGACGTACGCCTGGCGCAGCGTCGTGGTGAGGCGGAACGAACCGTCGTCGCGTTTCTGGATCAGCCAGCCCACACCGTTCACCTCGGTGCCGTCCGCCTCCGGATCGTTCATCTCGGCGGGCCGCGGGACCCCGCAGCGCAGTATGATCGCCGGGTTCCCCCAGCCCGCGGTCAGCGCGGACGCGGGTTCGGGATCCCGGCGGTTCTGACCGCCGACCTCGGACGGCAGCGTTCCGTCCAGGTTCTGGCACAGCTCGGTGACCTTCGCTCCCGGGGCGGGGACCGCCGCGCGGGCGCCGTCGTCCGTCGAGGAGCAGCCCGCGGCGGCGGCGATCAGCAGGGCGAGTGCGGGCAGGCCGATGAGCCGGTGAGGGAAGGCGTTCACCGGCTCAAGGGTAGACGGGGGCTACAGATGGACGACCGGGCAGGTCAGGGTGCGGGTGATGCCGTCCACCTGCTGGACTTTCGCGACCACCATGCGGCCGAGGTCGTCCACCGTGTCCGACTGGGCGCGCACGATCACGTCGTACGGACCGGTCACGTCCTCGGCCTGGATGATCCCAGGGAGCTTGCTGATCGTCTCGGCGACGGTCGACGCCTTGCCGACCTCCGTCTGGATCAGGATGTACGCCTGTACCACGGAACCTCCAGGGCGCCACGAGGATCATGTGGGGAAAAGGAACGCCACGGTATCGCGTCGCCGCTCGCCGCGGGGAGACCCGCGGGGGGCGTGACCCGCGCGCCGGGCGCGCCGGTACCGGCAACACCGGGAAGCTCTACGGTCCCCCCGACGGTGTCGAGGACACCCGCGGGGCGCGACCGGGCACGGCACGGGGACAGTCACCGGACAGAAGGGCAGCCA
The DNA here is from genome assembly GCF_900091845.1 of Streptomyces sp. SolWspMP-5a-2. Classification (GTDB taxonomy): domain Bacteria; phylum Actinomycetota; class Actinomycetes; order Streptomycetales; family Streptomycetaceae; genus Streptomyces; species Streptomyces doudnae. The sequence continues at coordinate 2,979 of NZ_FMCI01000375.1, read as the reverse complement.
GGGCAATGAAGGGCACTGTTGGTGAGCTGGGGGAGTTCGGGCTCATCAGGGAGCTGACCTCCCGCCTCACCACCACCCCGGCGGTGCGGGTCGGTCCTGGCGACGACGCCGCCGTCGTCGCCGCACCCGACCGCAGGGTCGTCGCCAGCACCGACATCCTCCTGGAGGGTCGGCACTTCCGCCGCGACTGGTCCACCGCGTACGACGTCGGCCGCAAGGCCGCCGCGCAGAACCTCGCGGACATCGCGGCCATGGGCGCGGTGCCGACGGCGCTGCTGCTCGGCCTCGTCGTCCCCGCCGAACTGCCGGTCACCTGGCCGAGCGAGCTGATGGACGGGCTGCGCGACGAGTGCCAGGTCGCGGGCGCCTCGGTGGTCGGCGGTGACGTGGTGCGCGGCGACACCATCATGGTGTCCATCACCGCGCTCGGCGATCTGCGCAACCACGAGCCGGTGACCAGGGCCGGTGCCCGGCCGGGCGACCTGGTCGCGGTGACCGGCTGGCTCGGCTGGTCGGCGGCCGGGTTCGCGGTGCTCTCCCGGGGGTTCCGCTCGCCGCGCGCCTTCGTGGAGGCGCACCGGCGCCCCGAGCCGCCCTACCACGCGGGTCCCGCCGCCGCCGGGCTCGGCGCGACCGCGATGTGCGACGTCAGCGACGGCCTGATCGCCGACCTCGGGCACATCGCCGAGGCCAGCAAGGTCCGCATCGACGTCCGCTCCGGGGCGATCGACATCCCCACCCAGATGAACGACATCGGGCAGGCCGTCGGCGTCGACCCGATGCAGTGGGTGCTGACCGGGGGAGAGGACCACGCGATCGTGGCGACCTTCCCGCCCGACACCAAGCTCCCGGCCCGCTGGAAGGTGATCGGCGAGGTGCTCAACCCGTCGGCGCTGCCCCAGGTGACGGTCGACGGGGCGCCCTGGACCAGCAAGGGCGGCTGGGACCACTTCGGGGACACCGGCGGGATCGGGGAGATCGAGTCGTGACCCCGCCCCGCGTCCTCACCGTGGCCGGTTCCGACTCCGGGGGCGGCGCCGGGATCCAGGCCGACCTGAAGACGATGCTGGCGCTCGGCGTGCACGGCATGAGCGTCGTCACCGCCGTCACCGCGCAGAACTCCCTCGGGGTGCAGGGCGCGTGGCCGCTGCCGGTGGACGTGGTGCGGGCGCAGTACCGCAGCGTGGTCGACGACATCGGGGTGCGGGCGGTGAAGACCGGGATGCTCGCCTCGGCCGAACTGGTCGGGGCGGTCGCCGAGTTGCTCGCCGCCACCGACGCGCCCGCGGTCGTCGACCCGGTGGGCGTCTCCAAGCACGGCGACTCCCTGCTGGCCGCGTCCGCGCTCGCGTCGGTCCGTACGCGGCTGCTGCCGGTCGCCACCGTCGCCACCCCGAACCTGGACGAGGTCGCCCAGCTCACCGGGGTGCGCGTCGGGTCGGAGGGGGAGCTGCGGGAGGCCGCGGCGGCGGTGCTGGAGTTCGGGCCGCGGTGGGTCGTCGTCAAGGGCGGCCATCTCGCGGGGGACGCCGTGGACCTGCTCACCGACGGCACCGAGGAGCACTGGCTGCGCTCACCCCGGCTGGAGAACCGGCACACCCACGGCACCGGCTGCACGCTGGCCTCCGCGATCGCCGCGCAGCTCGCCAAGGGGCGGTCGGTGCCGGAGGCGGTGCGGGCGGCCAAGGAGTACGTCACCGGGGCCATCGCCGCGGGGTTCGCGCTCGGCGCCGGGATCGGACCCGTCGATCACGGGTGGGCGCTCGGCGTGCGGGAGCGCGGGGAACGCGAGGAGTGAGGGAGCGGGACGGGCGCGGGCCGGTGTCGCCGGTCGGCTGCCTCGGCCCGGCCCCGGGCGCAGCAAAAAGCCGATCCACAGGACGTGGACCGGCTTTTCACAGCGAACCGGCAGTGGCCGCGCGCTCACTGAGCGTCAGCGCGAGACCTTGCCGGCCTTGATGCAAGAGGTGCAAGCGTTCACGCGCTTCGGCGTCCCGCCCACCACGGTACGCACACGCTGGATGTTCGGGTTCCAGCGACGGGGCGTACGGCGGTGCGAGTGCGAGATGTTGTTGCCGAAGCCCGGCCCCTTGCCGCAGACGTCGCAGTTGGCAGCCACGGGTCACTCCAAAGACTTCAGATGCACTTACGGATAATCCCGGCATGCCGGGATCGAGATCGGAGGATCTGAGTGGCGCTGCCAGGGGACGGCCCGATCGGATCGGGCAACCGGAGCAGCATACAACGGCTGCGCCAGTACAACGAAACTACCATGGTCGCCGGGGCTCCCGTCCCGGCCCTCTTCCGGCGGGCGGCACCCCGGGGTCTACGCTGCGTCCAGTCCAGCAGCTCAGGGAGGCGCAGGTGGCGCAGGTGCCGCAGACATTCTTCGATGCTCTCGCGGTGCGCACCTGGTGCGGTCTCGCGCTGGAGGCGCTGGGGCGGGCGCGCGAGGAGATCGACGCCATCAACGTGTACCCGGTGGCCGACGGGGACACCGGCACCAACCTCTACCTGACCATGGAGTCGGCGGTCACGGCCGTCGAGGCGGTCTTCGCCGCCCACGGACTGGAGTCGGGCCCCGACCCGCGGCCCACCCTCGCCGACACCGCCCGCGCGATGGCGCACGGCGCGCTCATAGGCGCCCGCGGCAACTCCGGGACCATCCTCGCCCAGCTGCTGCGCGGCATGGCCCAGGTGCTGGCCGCCGACGGCACCCTCCCGCACACGGACGGCCCCGGCCTCCGTCTCGCCCTGCGCCAGGCCGCCGACCGCGCCCGTGAGGCCGTCGCCCACCCCGTCGAGGGCACGGTCCTGACCGTCGCCGCGGCCGCGGCCGACGCCGCCTCGGACACCGACGGCGACTGCGGGACCGTCGCGGCGGCGGCCTACCGGGGCGCCTGGGCCGCCCTCGCCGCGACCCCCGGGCAGCTCGCGGTCCTGGAGCGGGCCGGAGTGGTCGACGCGGGCGGGCGCGGC
>NZ_FMCI01000376.1 GCF_900091845.1 Streptomyces sp. SolWspMP-5a-2 | reverse complement strand
AGGGCCGCGCGCCGTCGTGGTCGGGGCGCCCCTCGCAGTGCTCGCCCCACGGCTCGGCGCAGGTCTTGCCGCCGCCGTGGTCGGGGCCGGGCCCGCAGGGCTCGCCGGGCGGCCCCTGGCAGGGCTTGCCGCCCTCGTGGTCGGGGCGGCCCTCGCAGGACTCGCCGCGCCCTCCCGGGCAGGGCTTGCCGCCGTGTTCGAGTCCGGCGCCGCCCCGGTCGACGCTGAACGTGCCGCTCCAGGGCTGTCCGGGGCGGCCGGGGGCGCCGGGGCAGGTGCCGTCGACGGTCCAGGCGGAGTCGCGAGGCACGCCGCCGGGGCCGCCTCCGGCGTCGGCCGGGGCATCGGCGACGCGGGCGGTGCCCCGGTAGACGAGGGGCGCGCGGTCGTCCTTGCCCGGGGTCCGCCGCAGCCGGACGGTCCTGGTGTCGAACGCCGTGGAGGTGGCGTCGAGGGTGGCGGGCGCGGGCGGGCCGCCGGGCGCGCAGGTGACGGAGACGGTGACGTCGCCGCCCGGCGCGACGGTGTGCGGGGTGACCTCCGCGACCGGTCCGGCGAAGGCGATCGGCGCCGCCGCGCAGAACGCGGCGCCGGTCAGCGCGGCGGAGGCGAGGACGCGGGCGGTGCGGCGCATGGTGCGGGCTCCTTCGGCCGACGGCTCGGGGCGCGGACCGTGGCCCCGCTGCCATCACAGCCCGCCGCGCTGCCCGGCGCGCGCGGCCGGACACCATTAGCGGGACGCACACCGCCGACCGGGTGACCCCGGGGCCCCTCCCGCCGGGGTCGGGTCCTGCCCCGCCCGTGTCCCGGTCCGCGGTGGGGGGCGTCTTCGGCCGGTCGGGTCAGGCGGCCTCGCGGAGCACCTGGTTGCGGACGCGGGTGCAGCTGCGGTTGAGCAAGCGGGAGACGTGCATCTGGGAGATGCCGAGCTGCTCGGCTATGCCGCTCTGGGTCATGTCGGCGAAGAACCGCAGGTAGAGGATGGTGCGCTCGCGTTCGGGCAGCGCGGCGAGCCGAGGCTTGACGGACTCCCGGTCGACGACGGTGTCCAGGGCCGGGTCGGCGGAGCCGAGGGCGTCGCCGAGCGAGTAGCCGTCCTCCCCGCCGGGCAGCTCCGCGTCGAGGGAGAGCGCGGAGAAGCTCTCCAGGGCTTCGAGCCCGGCCTTCGCGTCCTCCTCGCTCAGCTCGGCCCGCGCGGCGATCTCCGCGACGGTGGGCCGCCGTCCGGCGATGGTCTGGGAGAGGTCCAGGTAGGCGATCCGCACCCGGTTGCGCAGGTCCTGCACCCGGCGCGGCACGTGCAGCGTCCACATGTGGTCGCGGAAGTGCCGCTTGATCTCGCCGGTGACGGTCGGCACGGCGTAACTCTCGAAGGCGTTGCCCAGCGCCGGGTCGTACCGGTCGACGGCCTTGACCAGACCGAGGGCGGCGACCTGGCGGAGGTCGTCGAAGCTCTCGCCCCGGCTGCGGAAGCGGCTCGCGAGCCGGTCGGCCATGGGCAGCCAGGCCTCGGTGATCTCGGCGCGCAGGGTGTCCCGTTCATGTCCCGGGGGCAGCGAGGCGAGCTTCAGGAAGGCGGCCGCGGTGTCGGGCGCGTCATGGTGCGTATGGCGCTTCGTGCTCGGTCGGGTAGGCATGATGCGTCGCAACTCCCTTGTGCGATACCTGGGTTGGACGGGCACCGTGGGAGTGTGGAGGCACCCGGACAGGGGGCGACCGCGACGGCTGACGCCGTTCCCACGGACGTGCCTCCTGTCCGAAGCACTGGACGTCCGCCTGCCCCCGGCCCTCTGCCGCAAACCCCGGCATCCGCGGCGCGGGTGGTTCGGTCCGCCGTCCCCGGGTACGCGGCCGTCGGCCCGACTACCGGAGGGACGAGGGTGATGGCGGATTTCGTCAGAGAGGTCATGACGGCGGGGGTGGTCGCCGTGCGTCCGGACGCGTCGCTGGTGGAGGCGGCGCTGCTGATGCGGACGCAGGACATCGGTGACGTGGTGGTGGCGGACGGCCAGCGGATCGTCGGGATGCTCACCGACCGGGACATCACGGTGCGCGCGGTGGCGGACGGCACCGATCCGATGACCGTGAGCGCCGGTTCGGTCTGCACCCCGGAGCCGGTGACGGTGCGGCCGGACGACCCCGCCGCGACGGCGGAGGCCCTGATGCGGGCGCACGGGGTGCGGCGGCTGCCGGTGGTGGAGAACGGCCTGCCGGTCGGCATGGTGAGCCTGGGCGACCTGGCCAGGTCGGAGGATCCCGGTTCCCCCCTGGCCGGGCTGAGCCGCTCCGCGACGGAGGTCCCGCCGCACCCCTGACGTCAGGGGCCGGGGGCCGACCGACATCGTGCCGGGAACGCGTGTCCGTCGGGGGCCGGGAACGCGTGTCCGTCAGGGGCCGGGGGCCGCCGTCGTCGTGCTGTGGCCGCGTTCCCGTGCGCCCGCGCGGGTGCGGCCCGGGGCGACCGGGCGGCGGGGGTTGCGGCGCAGGTACTCGCCCTCCAGTTGCGCCATGCGGTCGTTGTGCGCGCGCAGCGCGTCGTTCGACGCGTACAGCAGGGTGTCGTGGCGTGTGCGGTGGATCGTCTCCAGCTCTTTCATGAGCTGCTGGTCGTCCAGTCCGGTGGGGTCGACTCCGGTCATGGTGGTACCCCGCTCGTCGTCGGAACGGCGCCCGCCGGGGGCGGCCGTGGAGCCGGCGTCTCCGACTCCACTCTACGGAGAACGGGCCTAACGGGCGCGTTCCACCCGGCGCTCGTCCCAGACCGGCTCCGGGGTCTCGCGGACCCGGCCGTCGGAGCCGAAGACCAGGAAGCGGTCGAAGGAGCGGGCGAACCAGCGGTCGTGGGTGACGGCGAGGACCGTGCCGTCGAAGGCTTCGAGCCCCTCCTGGAGCGCCTCGGCGGACTCCAGGTCCAGGTTGTCGGTGGGCTCGTCGAGGAGGAGCGCGGTGACGCCCTGGAGTTCGAGGAGCAGGATCTGGAAGCGGGCCTGCTGGCCCCCCGATAGCCTGTCGAACGTCTGTTCGGCCTGTTGGGTGAGTTCGTAGCGGCGCAGCCGGGACATGGCCGCGCCCCGGTCCTGGGAGTGCTCCGACCAGAGGATGTCGAGCAGGGTGCGGCCCCGCAGCTCCGGGTGCGCGTGGGTCTGCGCGAAGTGCCCCGGCACCACGCGGGCGCCGAGCTTCCACTGCCCGGTGTGCGCGACGTCGCCCCCGGCGAGCAGCCGCAGGAAGTGCGACTTGCCCGAGCCGTTGGAGCCCAGCACCGCGACCCGCTCGCCGTAGAAGACCTCCAGGTCGAACGGCCGCATCAGGCCGGTGAGTTCGAGCCCGGCGCAGGTGACGGCCCTGACTCCGGTCCTGCCGCCCTTCAGGCGCATGGTGATGTCCTGCTCGCGCGGCGGCTCGGGCGGCGGCCCGGCCTCCTCGAACTTGCGCAGCCTGGTCTGGGCGGCGGCGTACCGGGAGGCCAGCTCATGGCTGACGGAGGCCGCCTGACGCAGGCTCAGGACGAGCTTCTTCAGTTGCGCGTGCTTCTCGTCCCAGCGCCTGCGCAACTCCTCGAAGCGGGCGAAGCGTTCGCGCCGGGCCTCGTGGTAGGTGGCGAAGCCGCCGCCGTGCACCCAGGCGTCGGCGCCGGTCGGCGAGGGCTCCACGGAGACGATCCGCTCGGCGGAGCGGGAGAGCAGCTCCCGGTCGTGGGAGACGAACAGCACCGTCTTGCGGGTCTCCTTGAGCCGCTCCTCCAGCCACCGCTTGCCGGGGACGTCGAGGTAGTTGTCCGGCTCGTCGAGCAGCAGCACCTCGTCGGTGCCGCGCAGCAGCGCCTCCAGCACCAGCCGCTTCTGCTCGCCGCCGGAGAGGGTGCTCACCTGCCGCCACTGCGCCTTCTCGTACGGCACCCCGAGCGCGGCGGTGGTGCACATGTCCCAGAGCGTCTCCGCCTCGTAGCCCCGCACCTCGGCCCAGTCGGAGAGGGCCTGCGCGTAGGCGAGCTGGGCGGCCTCGTCGTCGACGGTCATCAGCGCGTGCTCGGCCCGGTCGACGGCGCGGGCGGCCTCCTGGATGCGCGGCGCGGCCACCGAGACCAGCAGGTCGCGGACGGTCGTCTCGTCGCGCACGGAGCCCACGAACTGGCGCATCACCCCGAGCCCGCCGGTGACCGTGACGGTCCCGCCGTGCGGCTTCAGCTCGCCGGAGATCAGCCGCAGCAGCGTCGTCTTGCCCGCGCCGTTGGGTCCGACGAGCGCCACGGACGAGCCTTCCGCGACCCGGAACGACACGTCGCCGAGCAACGCCCTCCCGTCGGGGAGGTAGTACTCAAGGTGCGCGGCTTCGAGGTGTCCCATGGGGTCGCATTGTGGTCGCCGCCGGGCAGGACGGGCAAACGCATATCGGCCGGGGACTCCCACGGGGACACACACCGCACCCGTCCGACCGCCACACGGGCGCCCCGTCC
>NZ_FMCI01000379.1 GCF_900091845.1 Streptomyces sp. SolWspMP-5a-2 | reverse complement strand
TCTCCGCCTTCGAGCCCTCGCTCGGAGTGCCGGGCTTGGCCTCACGCGGGGTCTCCGACCCAGACACGTAGGGCTTGGCGTGCTTCCCCTTGGAGGTGGAGGTCGCAGGGGAAGACTTGTGCAGTTCCTGCGCCTCGTCGGGAGCGTCCGGTGCAGTCGTAGCGGCGTGGGCCGTGAAGGCCCCGCCTATAGCCATCGCGGCACCCACCGCAGAGAGCCCCAGAGCGGCGCGAATACGGCCAGGACGGGCACTACGGGCGGCAACGTGTCGTTGGGACATCGTCCATCCTTGGATAGAAGGTTTATCTGTCAGCCGACCATCGACTAGTCGGCTTCCATGAGGCGGCCTCACACTGGAGACGCATCTAGCCGGACAGACGCCCGAAGGCTCTCTGGGTTGCGGGTCACGGAGAGGTGAACCGCCCCAGAGCCTGTGTTCTGAGTCACAGGCGGAGTCTCTTGTTTCCGTAGTGGCTTCCACGCTTACACCGTGCGGCATGTGCACGTTGGAGCTTGACCGAGGGATGGTCTCCCCGGAAGAAGGGAGGCGTTCTTCACTTCAGCTGCTGAGCGCTGAGACGGCCTGCCCCGGACATCATCTGACCGCTGCCAGCGCGAGCTGCTCTCAGGCAAGGGGCCTTCCGGCTAATGAACTTGAACCCGTGATGCCGGCTCAGGATCTTGTTGTGCCGCAGGACAGCTGCTCTACGATCCCGCGCCTGGTAGCCGTGAGGCTACGGTCGCCACGAAGTGTTGCAAGACGGCGAACGGCAGCGTCTGCGTCTCGTCGAAGAAGACCTCTGCAGGCTTCTCCTCCTCCGGGGCATAGACAATCACCGTCACGGCTGCTGGCCCGGGAGCCGGTGAAGCAGGCACGGAAGGGGCACCGCCCGGAACCACGCGGGCCTCGCTGAGCTCGAAATGGGTGGTCCTGTCCTCGCCCGCACCAATCTCGGTGGTGAGAGCGCAATACAGATCACCGTCGTAGTCCCATGTCAGCAAAGACATGGCGGTGATGCTGCCATACCTGCCGCTGCCAGCGCCGGGCACAAGGACCACCGGATCCGTCAACGGGCCGGATCGAAGCTCAGGCCGGTGCCGGCGAGGCAGCCGTCGACCAACCGCACGACGGTGCTGGATCTGCTTGAGCCGGCGTTTCACCTCCCGGGTGATCTGGCCGAGGTCGGCGGCGGCAAGGTTGCCGATGTCGCGCTTGACCAGCGACCAGATGCCCTCCTGCGGATTCAGATCGGGAGCGTAGGCCGGCAGCTGGAACACCGTGAGCCACTCGACGTTCGCGTCGATGAACTCCTTCATGCCTGCAGTCAGTGGAGGCGGACATTGTCCCAGACCAACACGATCGGGCCTCCGAGCTGGATGCGGGCGCGGACGACCAGGGCGCGGAAGTCCCGCCACCCGAAGCCCTTCGGCTCGTCCTTGCGGCCCCGATAATCGCGGATCGCGTAGATGAGCCGGGATCGCTGGCCCGGTTTGTAGCAGGCCATGCCTGCCATCGATACCCGCCCCGAGCCCCGGCCCCTGACCCGAACGATGGGCGTGCGGCCGATCCGGCCCCAGGTGGCACGCGGCGGAGTCATCGACTGCCCGGCTTCGTCCTCGAAGACGATCCAGGCCCCGCGCTCCGCCGCGATGCTCTTACCCGCGGCCAGGTCTCCTTCTTCCACACCTCGACTGCCGAGTTATTCCGTCCAATTGCACGCCGGGCAGGCTGCTGCCAACTCCAGCCGTGCCGCCTCAGCAGCCGCCAGGTGCCCTCGACCGTGTAGGACACGTGGATCAGCCGGCCGATCAGCGTCTTGATCCGCGCGAGCGTCCACCGCTGGTCCACCAAGCCGTGGGCCAACGGACCGCGCTCCAATTCACGTGCCAGTCTCGCGATTTGTCCATCGCCGAGCCGGAGCCGCCCCGGGGAGCCCTTTGACGGGACCCCGGCCTCCCCTTGTTCGCGCCAGGCTCGGCGCCACCGCTCCACCGACCGCTCGCTCACCCGCAGGGCGTCAGCAACCTCGGCATTCTTCTGTCCGGCTTGGAAGCGCTCCACGGCCTGCTGCCGCACCCGCTCCCGTGCAGCCCTCCCCGCGTCGGTCAGCCCGTCGCCCTGCGCATACCTCACACCTCAGGGCTACCAGCGGTGACAGCCCGACTGTCAGGCAAACGGCACCGACATCACTCAATCAAGTTCAGTAGCTGGAGAGCACTTTCGGTAGCGCGG
>NZ_FMCI01000380.1 GCF_900091845.1 Streptomyces sp. SolWspMP-5a-2 | reverse complement strand
GGTGCCTCGCACGCCACCGTCGTCGACGTCGACTGGCAGTCCTACGCGGCCGTGCTGACCGCGGCCAGGCCCAGCCCGCTCCTCGGCGACCTGCCCGAGGTCCGCCGCGCCCTGGAGACGGCCGCCGCCACCGCCCCCGACACCCACGCCCTGCGCGAGCGGCTGCGCGGCCTCGCCCCCGCCGAACAGGACCGCCTGCTCACCGACCTGATCCGGGCCGAGGTCGCCACCGCGCTGCGCCACTCCTCCGCGGACGCCATCGACGTCAACCGCGCCTTCAAGGACCTCGGGTTCGACTCGCTGACCGCCGTCGAGGTCCGCAACCGCATCACCGCCGCGACCGACGTCTCCCTCCCCACCACCCTCCTCTTCGACTACCCCAACACCACCGCCGTCGCCGCCCACCTGCGCACCCTGCTGCTCGGCGACGAACGCCCCGCCGCCCAGACCGTGGTGGTCTCCGCGGGCGTCACCGACGAGCCGATGGCCGTCGTCGCCATGGCCTGCCGCTTCCCCGGCGGCGTCACCACGCCCGAGGAACTCTGGGACCTCATGGCGGCCGAACTCGACGTCGTCTCCACCCCGCCCGAGGACCGCGGCTGGGACCTCGACGCGATGTACGACCCCGACCCCGAGCGGCAGGGCACCACCTACAGCCGCGAGGGCGGCTTCATCCGGGACGTCGCCGGATTCGACCCGGCCTTCTTCGGGATCTCGCCGCGCGAGGCCCTCGCCATGGACCCGCAGCAGCGCCTCCTCCTGGAGACGTCCTGGGAGACCTTCGAGCGCGCCGGGATCGACCCGCGGACCCTGCGCAACAGCGCGACCGGCGTCTACGTCGGCAGCATCACCACCGACTACCAGGTCAGGCTCGGCGGAGCCGCCGCCCAGGAGCAGCTCGCCGGTCACCTGATGACCGGCAACGCCTCCAGCATCGCCTCGGGCCGCCTCTCCTACACGTACGGCTTCGAGGGCCCCGCCGTCACCATGGACACCGGCTGCTCCTCGTCCATGGTCGCGATGCACCTGGCGCTCCAGTCGCTGCGCACCGGCGAATGCACGCTGGCCCTCGCCGGCGGTGTCACCGTCATGTCCACCCCCGAGCCGTACGTCGAGTTCTCCCGGCAGCGCGGCCTCGCCGCCGACGGCCGCTGCAAGGCGTTCGCCGAGGGCGCCGACGGCATGGGCTTCGCCGAGGGCGTCGGCCTCGTCCTCCTGGAGCGTCTCTCCGACGCCCGCCGCAACGGGCACCCGGTGCTCGCCGTGGTCCGCGGCTCCGCCCTCAACCAGGACGGCGCCTCCAACGGGCTCACCGCCCCCAACGGGCCCTCCCAGCAGCGCGTCATCCGGCAGGCGCTCGCCAACGCCGGGCTCACCGCGGGCGAGGTCGACGTCGTCGAGGCGCACGGCACCGGCACCCCGCTGGGCGACCCCATCGAGGCGCAGGCCATCCTCGCCACCTACGGCAAGGACCGCGACCCCGGTCAGCCGCTGCTGCTCGGCTCCCTGAAGTCGAACATCGGCCACACCCAGGCCGCCGCCGGTGTCGCCGGAATGATGAAGATGATCCTGGCGATGGAGCACGGCGTCCTGCCCAGGAGCCTGCACATCACCAACCCGACCCCCGTGGTCGACTGGTCGAGCGGCGCGGTCCGGCTGCTCACCGAGGCCACCCCGTGGCCGGAGACGGGCCGCCCGCGCCGGGCCGGCATCTCCTCCTTCGGCATCAGCGGCACCAACGGCCACCTCGTCCTGGAGGAGGCGCCCGCCGAGGAGCCCGCCGAACCCGTCGGGCCCGCCGCCGCGGACGGCCGCTGGCTGCCCTGGGTGATCTCCGGCAAGACCCGCGACGCGCTCGCCGAGCAGGCCGCCCGGCTGGCCGCCCGGGTGCGCGCCTCCGACGCCGCTCCGCTGGACGTGGCCCACGCGCTCGCCGTCACCCGGGTGCCGATGGACCGGCGCGCGGTCGTCGTCGGCCGCGACACCGACGCCTTCCTCGCCGGGCTCGACGCGCTCGCCGCGGGCGAGGCGTCCGCCCGGGTGGTCGAGGCGACGGCCGGGGAGGGCACCGGAGGCGTGGTCTTCGTCTTCCCGGGCCAGGGCTCCCAGTGGACCGGTATGGCCGTCGAACTCCTGGCCACGTCGCCGGAGTTCGCCTCTCGCATCGCCGAGTGTGCTGCCGCGCTCGCTCCGTTCACGGAC
>NZ_FMCI01000382.1 GCF_900091845.1 Streptomyces sp. SolWspMP-5a-2 | reverse complement strand
ACATCGCCGAGCAGCAGCAGGCGCCGACGGCCGCCGGTTCACCTCCGCCTGCGCGGAGCGGACGACAACGGGGCGGGCGCAGCCACCGGCCAGTTCGGTTCACCTCCGCCTGCGCGGAGCGGACGCCCCCTGACCCCGCCGCCGCGCCCGTCGCCACGGTTCACCTCCGCCTGCGCGGAGCGGACACACCGCGTTCACCCCCACCACCTCGCCCGTGCGGTTCACCTCCGCCTGCGCGGAGCGGACGTCGTGTTCCTCGTATGGGGTCTGCGCTGGGCCGGTTCACCTCCGCCTGCGCGGAGCGGACGACGTCACCCGGCGCGGCAGCGGCGCCGGGGAGGGTTCACCTCCGCCTGCGCGGAGCGGACCCTTCCTGACCTGCGGCGTCAGAGAGGGTTGGCAATTCCTTTACCAACGCTGTTGCGGCACATCAGAGTCTCCCTGGCCTTGATCAGATTGTGGCATCTCAGAGGCGTGCCACGGCGGTGGCAGAAGTCAGACTATCTCCGGCATGGCGACCGGCGGTGGAGGTGTCCGCAGGTGGGGCCGTGTTGTCAGTGGCTGCTGCTAGAAGTTCTCGGCATGAGTGATGTGGTGGTCCCGGACCAGGTGGATGTGCGGGTGTGGGGAAAGGAACGTGGGCTGCCGTATCCATACCCCTTGATCTGTCATCTGCTGGATGTGGCGGCGGTGTTCGGTGCGCTGTGGGATGTCCTGCTGCATCCTCGGTTACGGGAGCGGGTCGCCGCGGAGCTTGGGCTGGGTGTGGGCGATGCGCGAAGGGTGCTGGCGTGGTGGGCGGGTCTGCATGATCTGGGGAAGATCACGCCGCCGTTCCAGGCGCAGGTGCCGGATGCGTTCAAGGCGCTGACGGACGAAGGGAGTTACGTCGCGGCGGAGGGGGCCGAGAGGCTGGCCGGGTTCCGGCACGAGTTGGGAACGCACTGGGCGTTGGTGTCGTTGCTGGCGGAGGCCGGATATCCGGTGTCGCGGGTGCAGGCGCGGAGCCTGCCGCATCAAGTGGCCCAGTTGCTGGGCGGGCATCACGGGTGTTTTGCGGATGTGGTGCCGGTCCGGCAGGCCGCGGCAGCGGGGCAGTATCAGGCGGGGCTGGGGCAGCGCGGGTGGCAGGAGCAGCGGCGCTGTCACCTTGAGGCGGTCCGGCGGGCAGTCAGTGCCGATGCCGTGCCGGCAGGGCAGTTGTCGGCGGCGACTTCGGTGCGGGTGTACGGGCTGGTCGTGCTGGCGGACTGGCTGGCCAGCAGCGTCGAGTGGATCCTGCCCGGCCTGCCGAGCAGGACGTGGCCGGGCCGTCCGGAACAGCTCGATGCGCACTACCGGCAGGCCGTGCGGGACGCGCCCGGCGTGGTGGCGACGGCGCGGCTGGGCCGTACGGAGTTCCCGCGTGAGCGGGCTTTGAAGTTCGAGGAGTTGTTTCCGTTCGCGCCGAACGTGTTGCAGCAGGACGTCGCGGAGGTCTTGCCCGGTCTGGTGGGGGAAGAGGGCTCGGGGCTGGTTCTGGTGACAGCGCCGACCGGCGACGGGAAGACGGAAGCAGCCCTGTTCGCGGCCGCGTTGCTCGGTCGGGCTTCGGGGGCGCGGGGGGTGTACTTCGCGTTGCCGACGATGGCGACCGCGGACCAGATGTTCCCGCGGGTGGCGTCGTTCGCCGAACGCGTGCTGACCGGGGAGCGGGCCATGTTGCTGATGCACAGCGCGGCGTGGCTGAGCACCGCGATGGACGGTGCCCGGGGCGGACGCGCAACGGACACCTGGAGCCTTGAGGAGGCGGTCAAGCAGGGTGAGCAGGACGCGGATGCGTCAGGCGATAAGTTCAGTGCGGCCCCCGCCACTGCGGTGGAGGCGCGTGCGTGGCTGCGGGAGGGCGGCAAGCGGGGTTTCGCCGCGCCGTTGGGCGCGGGCACGATCGATCAGGCCCTGGCTGCGGTCCTGCCGGTCTCTTTCAACGCGCTGCGTCTGTTCGGTCTGTCGGACAAGGTGCTGATCGTGGACGAGGCGCATGCCTACGGGCCGTGGATGCACACGCTCATGGTCCGCCTTCTGGAATGGCTGGGGGCGTTGCGTGCTCCGGTGGTGCTGCTGTCGGCGACATTGACTGGCCGCTCCGCCAGTTCCCTCGTCGATGCCTATCGGCGGGGTGCCGGCTTCACCGCGCCCTGCGCCGTTCAGCCGGCCTACCCGGGTTGGCTGTTCGCGGACGCCACGACGGGAGGCGTGTCGGATGCGCGCGCGGTGGCGACCTCGCGCCCACGGACTCTGGACCTGTCGTTGCGGCAGGTGACCTGGGACTGCGAGGAGAGCGAAGGCGGGCCGAGGCTGGGCGGGCGGCGCGGCGTACTGCGCGAAGTCCTCACTCCCGTGGCCGAGTTCGGGGGGACGGCGCTGGTGTGCTGCACGACGGTCGCCGAGGCACAACGCACCTTCCGCGACCTCCGCAGGGCGTTCCCGGCGCTGGCCCGAAGGAAGGGTGGGATCCGGCTGCTTCACTCGCGTTTCCCCGGCCTGCTGCGACAGGAGATCACCGCCGACTGCGAAGGCGCCTACGGAAAGCCCGGCCCGGACAAGCAGTCCGGTGTGCGGCCCGCGTCGATCCTGGTGGCGACCCAGATCGTGGAACAGTCACTGGACTTCGACTTCGACCTCGTGGTCAGTGATCTCGCTCCGCTGGCCCTGCTCCTGCAACGCGCAGGCCGCGGACGGCGTCACGCGCGCGGGCCGACCGGACGGCCCGCTTGGGCGCGGGCGGAGGATCGGCCCGCTCTGGTCGTCCTGGAGCCCACCGGGCCGGACGGGGTGACCGAGCCCCCGGGGTCGTGGGGAGACGTCTACGACCATTCGCTCCTGCTGCGCTCGGCTGCCCTGCTGCGGGAGAAGGCAGGGCAGGGCATCGCTGTTCCCGGTGACGTGCAGGACCTCGTGGACGCCGTGTACGCGCAGGACTTCGCCGACCGGCTGAAGGAGGCCCGAGAGCAGGAGGCCGAAGCGGCGGCGCGGCGGCTGCACGCGCTCGACCAGCGCCGGACGGGCGCTCAGATCGCGGAGGAGACGCTCGCCGTGATGACCGGGGTCAGTCCACCGTATGCCGTACGCGGTGACCTGTCTCTCCTGAGCAAAGGCACCGCGGAGATGACCGCGGAGTTGCTCACCACCCGGCTCGGTGCCGACACCGGACGCCTGCTCTTGCTGTTCACCCAGGAGGCGGGCCGTGTGTCGCTCGACGAGGAGGGGCGACTCCCCCTGCCGGACAAGGGCGCCCCGGACCGGGCGGCGGTCCGGCGCATCGTCGCGCGCACCGTGCCTGTTCCCAGCCGTTGGCTGCCCCCGGCCGGCGACCGGCCCGAGCTGCCTGCGGCGTGGCGCAAGCACACGCACCTGCGTGACCTCGTCCTCGTACCCATGGTCCGTACCTCGGAGGGCAGCGGGAGCACGGTCTGGCACGGCGAACTCGACGGCAGGCAAGTCGAGTTCACACGGGAGACCGGAATCGATCGAGTTTGACCGAGTCCACCGAACCGCTTGAGCTCTGACGAGCACCCTTCAATGATGGTGACCAGGCCCGCCCCCCGTCACTGGGAGACGGGGGTGGGCTGGATGAACCCGCTTGCGCGGGCAGAGGGGGGAAACACCGGCGGCGAGCTGTGGCGCGCACCCGGTTCACCCCCGCTCACGCGGGGCCCTCGATCCCCATTGTGTCAACCCGCCCACCACAGGAGCGTGATGTTCGCGGTGTCCGCCTTTCCCCTTGACGAGTCACCGTGGATACCGGTCCTGTGGACGCCGGCCGTCCAAGCGGGCAGCCGGGACAGGCCGCCGCTGGTCGGCCTGCGCACCCTGCTCGCGCGCAGCCACGAGATCAGCTCGCTCGCCATCACCGAACCGCCCGCCTACTCCGCGTTCCTGCGCACGCTGTACGCGTTCACCGCCAGGGTGTGCGCACTGGATGAGGACGATGACGGATCGGGCGTGGACTGGTCAGAGCGCCGTCTGAACATTCTGGACGCGGGGCGGCTGCCCGCCGACGGCATCGACGCCTACTTCGACGCGTGGGCACACCGGTTGTGCTTGTTCGGCGAGCGGCCCTGGATGCAGGATCCGCGTCTTGCCGAACAGTGCGATCCGGCCCGTTCGGCCGGTGTCAACAAGCTGGTGCCGACCCGGCCTTCGGGCAACAACCACGCCTGGTTCACGCACGTCCAGGACAGTGACCCCGACCCCGTCCCCGCCGGTGAAGCCGCCATGAGCCTGCTGACCTGGCACTACTACGGCCCCTCCGGACGGGGCTCTGCCCGCACCGTCGGCGGAACGGCGAGCGCGAACATGAAGGCGGGCCCGCTGCGCGGCGCGCTCTCCTACCATCCCGAGGGCTCCACTCTCTTCGAGACCCTTCTGGCGGGCCTCCTCCACCCGGACCCGCAGGTGAGCCGCACGACGGACCGCTGCATGTGGGAATGGGAAGAGCTGCCCGACCCGGACGCTCCGCCGCCCCCCGTGCAGGGGCCCTGCTCGCGGCTGACGGCCGTCTCCCAGCACGCCCTGCTCCTGATCCCCGCCCCTGACGACGAGAACGTCGTGACGGACGCCTTCATCACCTGGGCCTACCGCGACGGACGTCTGCCGCGCGACGACCCGTTCCTGGTCTGGCAGATCAGCCAGCAGGGCAACCCCTATCCCCGGCCGGCGGATTCAAGGCGTGCGCTGTGGCGAGACATCGACGCCCTGCTGCTGCTCGAACCCGGCGGTACGGCCCAGGCCCGCCATCCCGAGGTCTTCTCCGCTCCCCACGCCCTGGAAGTCTCCGACGCGTTGGACAGGCCGCTGGCCGTGCGTGCTCTCGGCTTCGAGCAGGACGGGCAGGCCAAGGACCGTCAGTTCGTCGCCGGGCTGACCCCGCCCGTCCTCGACCGGGCGGAGCAGACCAACCCGGCCACCGCGCCGGCGGTCGGCTGGCTGCGGCGCACCGGCGAACTGTACGGGCGGCGCGTGCAGTACGCGGTGCGCCGTGCCTGCCAGCTCTACACCCACGAGACCAGACCGAAGGAAGCCGACAACTGGGCCGAACGGGCCGCCGCCCTGTACTGGCCGCAGGCCGAGGAGGAGTTCTGGTCCCGCTTCCACGGCCTCGATCCGACCGGCGCGCTCCTCGTCGAGGCCGGACTGGACCGTGACGCCGCCAGGCGGTCGTTCCTGCGGATCGCGGAACGGGCCTACGCGAGCGTCACCGACCCGGTGTGCCACACCCAGCGCGGTGCGCGTGCTGTCGCCGACGCCCACAGCGAGCTCTACGGCGGCAACCGGCGCCCGCGCTCCTGAAACGCCCCTGTCCGTCAGACCGCCGGCCGCGCCCGACGGCAACGGCCGTCCACGGAGGAACTCCCGATGACCATCACCGCCCCGCCCTCCACCCGGCTTGCCCTGTACCGCACGTACGTCGAAGAGATCACCGCCAGATGCGGTGCGGATCCTGGCGTCCGGGTCGCTCTGCGCAAGGGACTGCGCCGCGGGCTGGACGACGTCGGCTCGTTGCACCGCATCGTCGCCCCGTGGCTGCCCGAGGAGAGAGGAGAGGCGGAGGAACGGGCGTTCTACGCCGTGGCCGCGATGATCGCCGACCGCCCCCGCCACTCCTTCACCGCCCCAGCCGACGACGAGACGCCGGAGCCCGGCGGGCAGGACTCGGCTGCCGCCGTCGGCAACGAGCCGCAGACATCGGCGCCGACGGGCGAGGAGGCTCCTCCGGCAGAAGCGGGGAAGGCTCCTGCGCGGGCGCGCCGGGACAGCCTGGGTGCTTCGTTCGCCCGCGCCGTCACGCAGGGCGGGCAGGGCGGGGTCCGTCAGGACACGGCCGAAGCCCGCCTGAACCTTCTCACCCGGCAGAGCCTGGAGGGGCTCCACCGCCATCTGCCGGGCAGTGTCCGCCTGCTGCGCGCCGGCGACACCGACATCGACTTCGCCGTCCTCCTGGCCGACCTGGCGGCCTGGCCCCGGTACTCCAAGGCCATCTCCCGGCGCTGGCTCCAGGACTTCTACCGCCTCCGCAACTCCGCCCTCGAAGCCGCCGCCCGTCGCCGCGACAGCGAGGACGACGAGACCCGCGACCCCAACTGACCTGCCGCACCACCGGCTTGACACCCGGCCTCGGCGGGTCGACCGCACCCATCTCCCTGGAGGATCTCTCATGACTGCGCGCGCCCGATTCCTCGACATCCACATCATCCAGTCCGTGCCCTTCGCGAACCTCAACCGCGACGACACCAACTCCGTCAAGACCGTTCTGTACGGCGCGAAGCTGCGCACCCGAGTCTCCAGCCAGTCCTGGAAGCGGGCCACGCGCGTCGAGTTCGAGAGGATCACCGGGAGCAGCACACTGCGTACCCGCCGCATCGGTGAGGCCGTCACCCGCGAACTCGTCGACCGCGGCTGGCCGCAGGAACTCGCCGAGCGGGCAGGCGCCCACGTCGCCGCCTGCGTCGGCAAGTTCGAGGTCGAGGAGACGACAGAAGGGAAGACCAGGACCGCGATCCCCAACCGTGTGATCACCAACGCGATGGTCTACGTCCCCCAGGCAGCCGTGCGCGAACTCGCCGACCACGCCGAGGAACATCGTCCGACGTTGGAAGCCGCCAAGGACATCACCAAGAAAGGCGAGGCCAAAGCCTCCGCCCTGCCCAAGGCAGCGGTCGACGCGATCCTGCGCAGCCGCAACGACGTCATCAACCTCTTCGGGCGCATGCTCGCCGAGGTCGACCGGGCCGGCGTCGACGGCGCCGTCCAAGTGGCCC
The DNA here is from genome assembly GCF_900091845.1 of Streptomyces sp. SolWspMP-5a-2. Taxonomy (GTDB): domain Bacteria; phylum Actinomycetota; class Actinomycetes; order Streptomycetales; family Streptomycetaceae; genus Streptomyces; species Streptomyces doudnae. Next base: position 3,813 of record NZ_FMCI01000382.1, on the reverse strand, counting down.
ACGCCATGACCACCCACGAAGCCGACGCCGACCTCGACTACTTCACCGCTGTCGACGACCTCACCTCCACCTGGCAGGACACCACCGGCAGCGCCCACATGGGCCACGCCGAGTTCAGCGCCGGCACCTTCTACCGCTACGCCACCATCGACCTCGAAGAACTCACCCACAACCTCGCCGGCACCGACACCAGCGCCGACGTCCACGAGGTCCTCACCAACTTCCTGACCGCGTTCACCCTCGCCCTGCCCCAGGCCAAGAAGAACTCCACCGCCCCCCACACCCTGCCCCACCTCGTTCACTTCGCCGTGCGCGGCGACCGGCCCGTCTCCTTCGCCGCCGCCTTCGAAGAGCCCGTACGCCCCGGCGCACACGGTGGCAACGGCACACCCGCGGTGGACGCCCTCGCCCAGTACGCGGCAGCAGCCGGCTCCTTCCTCGGCACCAGCCACCTCCTTCACCGGAACTGGACCAGCCCGGAGCTCAAAGACCTCCCCGACGCCCTCGGCCGGCGCGCCGACGGCCTCGACGCCCTCATCGCCGAAGCCGTCAGCCACGTCCGGACCGCCGGGCAGGACAGCGCCGCGTGAGCGCCTCCCGCCGTGCACACGTACCGGGTCTGCTGCTGCGGCTGGCCTCACCCCTGCAGTCCTGGGGCGAGCACAGCCACTTCGACGACCGCGACACCCTGCCCTTCCCCACCCGCTCCGCCCTCACCGGCCTCCTCGCCTCGGCCCTGGGCCGCTCACGCCACCACAGCCTCGACGACCTCGCCCTGTCGGTCACCGTCCGCACCGACCGCCCCGGCAGTCCCCTGCGCGACTTCCATACCGTGGGAGGAGGCCAGAGCCGGGAACAGACCGTGATCACCGCCGAAGGCAAACGACGCGACAGCGACACCTCCACCCTCACCAGCACCCGCTGGTACCTGCAGGACGCCGTCTTCACCGTGGCCCTCACCCTGCCCGACCACACCGAACCCCCAGCCACCTGGAGCGACGCCCTGCTGTCCCCACGCTGGCCGCCCTACCTGGGCCGCCGCTCCTGCCCCCCGGCGGGCCCGCTCCTCCTCGGCCGCAGCACCGACGCCCTCCACGACCTCGTCCACCTCCCCCTCGCCCTGCACGCACGCCACGCCGTGACCAGTCCTGAAGACGGCGAAGGCGCCACCGTCCCGGTGCTCTTCCAGTCCGACCAGCCCCTGACCGCACTGCCCACCCCCCTTAGCCACAACAGCACACCCGACGACGGCGCGCACGAGCACTCCACCGTCCTCGACGCCCCCGTCGACTTCACCTCCCTGCACCGCCGCCACCGGGCCCGCCCTCTCTACCGGCGCACCCTCGCCCTGCCCGCCGCCCAATGCGCCGGCTACGGCACCGGACAACTGAGCCGCCTGGCCGCCTACACCTCCCCCACCTACACACCCGCCGCCGCCCAGGACGGAAGCATCAAGTGACCCTCTACCTCACCCGGCTCATCCCCCACCCCGCCTCCCGACTGGCCCAGCAGGAACTGGGCGCCAGCACCTCCCACGCCTCCCTCCACCGCCGCGTGATGTCCCTGTTCCCCGACGGCATCCCCGAGCAGGCCCGCACCCACTTCGGTGTCCTGTTCCGCGTCGAGGACACCCCCCGCGGCAGCCACCTCCTGCTCCAGTCCAACCAGCCACCCGACCCCGCCCGCCTCCCCGCCCCGTACGCCACCCTCACCACCCGCCCCCTCGACACCCTCCTCGACGCCCTGGAGCCCGGCCGCACCCTCCACTACCGCTGCACCGCTTCCCCCGTCCGCAAGCCCGGCGCCACCACCCGCGCCCACTACAACCTCCCCGCCGTCATCCCCCTCAACGGCAATGCCGCAGAGGAATGGTGGCAGCGCCAGGCCGACCAAGCAGGACTCAAAACGCTCACCCTGCACTCACAGCCCGTCGACGCGGCCCGCGACCGCCAGTACCCCGCCGGCACCACCCGCGCCGACCGTGCCAAGCACAACAACCGCGTCCATCACCACCGCGTCCGCTTCGACGGCACCGCCACCATCACCGACCCCGACCTGCTGCGCACCGCCATCCTCAGCGGCATCGGGCGCGGCAAGGCGTACGGTTGCGGACTTCTCAGCATCGCCCCCGCCCCGGATCCCGCATGACCGGCGTCACCGCCACGGCTCCCGGCCCCACCGGCGGGGGCCGTCGCCGTCTGGCCGCACCCACCGTCACCATGCTGCCCCGCGTCGTCGACAGCCTCTCCTTCCTCTACCTCGACATCGTCCGCATCCACCAGGACGACACCGGCGTCTGCGCGGAGATCACCACCCAACGACGTGGCACCGAAACCGTCTACCTCCCCACCGCCTCCCTCGCCTGCGTCCTGCTCGGCCCCGGAACCTCCATCACCGCACCCGCCCTGGCCACCTTCGCCCGCCACGGCACCACCGTCCTGATCACCGGCATGGGCGGCGTCCGCTGCTACGCCGCCACCGTCCCCGGCACCCTCACCACCACCTGGCTCGAACACCAGGCCCGCGCCTGGGCCGACGACACCCGCCGCCTCGCCATCGCCACCGCCATGTACGAGCACCGCTTCGGCCCCGACCAGGCACCGCCCGGAGCCACCCTCCAACAACTGCGCGGGCTCGAAGGCCAACGCGTCAAAGCCCTCTACAAACTCCTCGCACGACAGCACCGCATCCAACGCTTCCGCCGCTCCTACGACCCCGACTCCTGGGACACCCAGGACCCCGTCAACCTCGCCCTGTCGGCCGCCAACACCTGCCTCTACGGAATCGTCCATGCCGCCATCGTCGCCCTCGGCTGCTCTCCCGCCCTGGGATTCGTCCACAGCGGCAACCAGCAAGCCTTCGTCTACGACATCGCCGACCTCTACAAAGCCGAACTCACCATCCCTCTGGCGTTCTCCCTGAACACTTCCGACCGACCCGAAGCAGAAGCCCGCCGCTCCTTCCGCGAGGGCCTGCGCCTCTTCCGCCTCATGCCCCGCATCGTCCGCGACCTCCAGACCCTCCTCGCCCCCGACACCCCCCGGCCCGACCCCGACGAGACCCTCGACGAACAACTCGTCGACCTCTGGGACCCCGTCACCGGCCCTCTCCCCAGCGGCACCAACCACGCCTGACCCCCGACAGGAGCATCCGGCCCGTGCCCGCCATGACCGTCATCTCCGCCACCGCCGTCCCCGACCATCTGCGCGGCGCCCTCACCCGCTGGCTCCTCGAAGTCACCCCCACCCTGTACATCGGCACCATCTCAGCCCGCGTCCGCACCGAACTCTGGAACAACCTCACCACCTGCCTCACCCAAGGAAGCGCCGTCCTGGCCTACCCCGCAGCCAACGAACAGGGCTTTACCCTCCACACAGCCGGCCCCCAACGCCGCGACCCCCTCGACTTCGACGGCCTCACCCTCATCGCCTTCCAACGCCTCCCCACAAGTCAAGAAACTGCAAAGCCAACATAGAACCGCAGGCCACGAAGGGTCCGCTCCGCGCAGGCGGAGGTGAACCGATCCGCGAGCTGGGCGGGTCGGTCCCCGAGCCGTCCGCTCCGCGCAGGCGGAGGTGAACCGGCGTGGACCGGGGCCGCAGCCGCCTACCGGGAGTCCGCTCCGCGCAGGCGGAGGTGAACCGGCGCTGCACGAGATCGCGCTGACGCTGCTGGCGTCCGCTCCGCGCAGGCGGAGGTGAACCGGACGCGCAGATCGCCGCCGAACGCGAGGAGAAGTCCGCTCCGCGCAGGCGGAGGTGAACCGTCATGCTGCTCCGCACCCGCGAGCGGCTCGAGGTCCGCTCCGCGCAG
>NZ_FMCI01000386.1 GCF_900091845.1 Streptomyces sp. SolWspMP-5a-2 | reverse complement strand
ATGTCCGACGTCACCACGGCCACGTCCGCGCCCTCACCGGCGAAGCAGGAGACCGTCCCTGTCTACCTGGCGGACGCCGGCAACCACGACGCGCTCCTCGACACCTTCGTCGACGCCCACGGCGAGTTCGAGAAGTGGTCCACCTGGTCGGATGACACGACCCACGCCATCCACGAGTCGCAAACCCTGCGCATCGAGCGCGTGCATGGAGCCCCCGACCACGAGACCGCCTGGACCGTGGCCGCCTACGAAACTCCCGTATCCGAGCGCATGTGGATCCTTACCGCGACCGGCGCCACCCCCGCCCCGCTGCTGCAGAATCTGCTGTCCTACCTCGCAGACGGTGATGGCTGGGACATTCCTGACGGTGTCCCGGTGAACGAGAAGATGGTCACCGCGGCCACCCAGCCGCTCTCCAGCGCCGGATGGAAGCACATCGTGGACGGACGATGGATCCGCTGGACGTCCCCCGATGACAACGCCGGCATCCAATTCGACGCCTTCACCGCGCAGCACCCGAGCCAGAACCAGGCCACCTGGACTGTCTGGGCCGGAACCAGCCCTGACCACAGACCCACCTGGTCGATCACCGCCTCTCCGCAGACCCCGAGTTCGCTAATCGCGGACCTCTCCGAATGCCTCGCCCACGAGAACGGAACACGCCAAGTCCAGCAAGGCCGCGAACTCAAGACCACCCTCACTTCCACTCCGTCAGCGGCGCCGTCGGCCACGGTCGGCTCCCCTGCCAGCCGTCCCCGGTAAAGCTGGACGACCAAGCGACCCGCCGACGGCCGGTGCCCTAAAACGTCATTTCATTTGGTGATGCGGCGGTAGCAGATGAGGGTGCTGGCGATGCTGGCGAAGGCGAGGAAGTGCTCGGGCTTGGGTCGTAACGGCGGTGTAGGCGTCAGCATCCGTTCAGGCAAGCGCAGATAGTGACAGGAAGGCAGTAGATCCATTCGACCAGCAGCCCGGGGCGGAAACCGGCAGCTCAAACGTGCGCTATTCCTGTCTACCCTCGTCTGCATGAATGCTGACTCGGCCTCGCGCGCCTACTACGACAAACAGGGGACCTATAATCAAGCCCTCCTCGGCCTCGCATGCCAATGCATTAGCGTCCTCCTGTTTTCCATGCTCCGAAACGGCACTTCAACGAATCTCGGGCCCCGAAGAACGTCGATTTGGCTGCATAACCTCAGCAACCACGAACCAAAAAGAAACGCCTTGATGAAAGGCGCGGAGAGGCCCCTGGGGTAAGTCTGTGCGTGTGCTATCCACAGCTCACCCCAACGAGTTTGCGCTTTTGCTCAGTTGATCAAGCGTGCGGCCTTCAGGCGGGCCACGCGGCTGAGTTTCAACCATCCACTGTTGCCGCCTGGAGCGGAAGAAGTCCGCATCAGCGGAGTACGTAGATCACGTGTTGTGGGGCATACTGTCCTTAAGACCGTGTCCTACGTGGTGAGGCGGACGTTGGTCTGTTCATGGGGCGGGGTACGTGGAGTTGGATTGTTCCGGACGGCCTGTGGGAGATCGCGAAGCCGCTGATCCCGCCGTCGAAGGTGCGGCCGCAGGGCGGCGGTACACAAGACACGCCTGATGAGACGCTGTTCGCGGCGATCATCTACGTGCTGGTCAGTGGTTGCGCCTGGCGTGCTCTGCCGCCCTGCTTCGGCATATCGAAGTCGACCGCTCACCGCCCCTTCCTGATCTGGTCCAGAGCCGGCGTCTGGGGCCGCTTGCACGAGGCTGTGCTGCACATGCTCGACGACGCCGGCCTCATCGACGTCACCCGCGTCGTTCTCGACACCGCCCACGTCAGGTCT
>NZ_FMCI01000387.1 GCF_900091845.1 Streptomyces sp. SolWspMP-5a-2 | reverse complement strand
AGCGCATCGCACACCCCGCCCCCCACCCACACCTGTTGAAGGGTTCTCGTTTTGACCACACCCGGGCCTACCAGACCAGCGCGCACCAAGGGCGGCGAACTACGGGCCAAGGTGGCCCGACTGCTGGCCGACCGGCCGGCGGACAAGCTCACCATCGGGGACATGGCCAGGCATCTGGGCCACTCCCACGGCGCCGTCCGCAACGCCGCCCTCACCCTGGTGCGACGCGGCGAGGCCGATCAAAGCGGGACCGGACAACCGCAGTTCCGCGCGAACGCGAAAACCGCCGCAGCCGCGCAGAGGGCTGTGATCAGTCCAGCGGGCACCCACTCTCCCCGCGCCCAGGCGGCCACGACCCGTACGACCTACACCGCAGCAGCCGCGCCCAGGCAGACCGGCCCGATCCGCCGCGCGGGGGGCCAGCTCTACCACCCCCGGGAGCTGGCCGATCTGCCCGACGTCGAGGCGTTGAATCGCTTGCGTGACGCCGACGTGCCGGTGCTGCTCTACGGCCCTCCGGGCACCGGCAAGACGAGTTTGGTCGAGGCGGCGTTCCCGGACCTGCTCACCGTCGCCGGTGACGGCGACACCACGGTCGGCGACTTGATCGGCGAGTACACACAGGACGACGCGGGAGCCTACGTCTTCCAGTACGGTCCGCTGGTCACCGCGATGACCGAGGGCCGCGCCCTGCTGATCGACGATGCCACCTTGATCTCACCGAAGGTCCTGGCGGCGCTGTATCCCGCGATGGACGGGCGCCGGCAGATCCAGGTCAAGGCGCACAAGGGCGAGACGATCAAGGCCGAGCCGGGCTTCTACGTGGTGGCGGGCCACAATCCCGGCGTCCACGGGGCGGTGTTGACGGAGGCGCTCGCGAGCCGGTTCAGCGTGCAGATCCAGATCGGCACGGACTACGACCTTGCCCTGGCCTTGAGGATCGATGCCCAGGTGGTCCGGGTCGCCCGAAATCTCGCCCAGCAGGTCGAACTCGGCGAGCTGGGCTGGGCCCCCCAACTGCGGGAACTGCTCAGCTACCAGAAGACCGAGGCCGTCCTCGGCACCAAAGCCGCGCTCGCGAACCTCATCGGCATCGCTCCTGTGGAGGATCGCGACGCCGTCGCCGACGCCGTCATGAAGGCTGTCGGCATCAACAAGATTGCACCTCTCACCCTCGGCAAGCAGCTCCCCGCCTCAGCCGCCCGGCAGCCTCCGGGCAGCACCGGCTCCGCACACCGGGGCCGCCCGCGATGAGTGCCCACCACCACATCCAGTCCACGCCGGAAGACGACGCCGACCTCGCGCGCTGGGACGACGACGGCGCCCCGCCCGCGCAACCCCGCTCCTCCCCGGCCGCGTGGCTGCGCGTGGGAGCCGAACTCGGCGACCGGCTGGTCGCCCTTTCCGGCCGCCAGGACCTCCTCGTGACCTGCCGCCCCGGCACCCGCAGCGGCGCACCGGCCGCCTATTTCCCCACGCTGGGCGAGGTCGAGTTCGACGCCCGCCTGTTCGCACCCCTCCAGCCCCACGAGATCCATCCGCGGCTCGTGGGCGACGAGGAGCGGTATCCCGCAGCTTGGGGCGTGTTCGTCCACGAGGCCGCGCACGCGGCCCACTCCGTCTGGACACAGCCTGCCGGAGCCAACCCCCGCGTCGTCGAGGCCGCGCTCCTGCTGGAGGAGAGCCGCGTCGAAGGCGCGCACCTGATCACACGGCCCACGGACCGCACGTACCTGCGCACCAGCGCCCGAACCCTGGTCATGCCCGACATCGCCCACCCCACTCTCCAGGGCATCGAGCAGGCCGCCGCCGCGGCAGCCCTGATCCTCGGCCGCCAGGACGTCGGCATCCTGGACGCCGGCGAGACCCGGGCCGTCGCCGATCTGTGCGAAAAGGTGCTGGGCGCCAACCTGCTGACCACCCTCACCCGCATCTGGACCGCAGCCCACCAGTGCGCCGACCACGACGCCACGACCATGCTCGCGCACGGTCAAGAATGGTGCGCCGCTCTGGACGCCGCGGCCCCCGCCCTGCGCGTGCCGGAGGGCCTCTCCGATCTGCTGACCGGCGCCGTGAAGGTCGTCATGGACCACGCGGCAGCCACCGACGCGGCCGACCTCGCGGCACAGGACGCAGCGGCCAACGCCATGGCGTCACGGTCCGAGGCGCAGGCTCAGGACCGCGCCCAGCGGGCCCGCCAGCGACGCAAAGCCGCCGCCACCGCCAAGTCGGTCTTCAACGCCCGTAGCACCACCGTCCACCCCGACGGCACACCGGCGCCCTCCGGCAACCCGGTCACCGGCACTCGCAGGCCCACCGCCGCCGAGCGGAGTGCCGCCGCGCGCCTGAGCCGCGCCCTGCGTGCCGCCGCCTACCGCGAGCGGACCGAGGAGCGGACCACAAGCCCCACCCCGCCCGGCCGCCTCAACATGCGCGCGGCCCTCGCCCGCGACGCTCAGCGCGCGGCCGGGTCGGTCCCCACCGCAGAACCGTTCACCCACACCCGCCGCCGGAACTCACCCACCCCACCACTGCGTGTGGGTATCGCCGTCGACGTCTCCGGCTCCATGCGTGCCGCCTGCAAGCCCGTCGCCTCCGCTGCCTGGATCGTGGCACGCGCAGCAGCCCTGACAGACCCCGACTCCCTTACCGCCGCCATCGCCTACGACCAGCACCTGACCGCACTGACTCGACCCACCCACCGAGCACCAGAGCGCGTGACGACGTTCGATGCCACCGGCGCCCACCACAAACTCGCCAACGCCATCGACGCACTTGACCACGGCCTCGAACTCAGCCACCCCGGCGCCGGCCGCCTTCTCGTGATCGTCACCGACGCCCACTACGGCAGCGACGAAACCGCTCAAGCCATCACCCGCGTCAAGCAGCTTACGACCGCCGGCTGCGCCGTACTCCAACTCACCCTCACCGCGGAATCCCGCCACTTGCCCGGGACCACCTTGCTGCACCTGCCCCAGCCCTCCAGCGCTCCCGCCGCCATCGCCAAGGCGGCCACAGACGCCATCCGCAGGACCCGCTGAGACGACGCAGAAGGCGGAAACGTCCCCGAGACCACCGCCAAGCACTCCAGACCACCCCCGTCCGTCGCATGACTCGTACAACCCCAACCGTCAACGAGAGGCACTCGATTTGAAGCCCCAGACCAGCAGCCCGACCTCGAACGTAACGCCCATCAAACGGAATTCCCCGGGGGTAAGTACGCACTGGACCGTGGAGCACGCCTGCTCCCACCGGGTAGATCACGATCTGTCCAACCGCCCCGCCGACAAGCGGGCCGGCTTCGCCCGTTGGCTCGCGTCGAAGGACTGCACCGACTGCTGGAAGGCGGCGCGCGACGCCGACTCCGAGTCCAAGGAGAAGTGGCTCGCGGAGAAGCGCGCCGAGGAGCAGGAGGCAGCCGCCACCTGGGCCAAGCAGTTCGACATGCCGCAGATGGAGGGCCCGGCCAAGGCCCTGGACTGGGGTGAGCGCTCCCGCCATCAGCTGATGATGGCCGCGCACACCGCCCTGGTCGTCGAGGGCAGTTGGGACGAGGCGGACTGGGCGGAGCTGGAGGAGAAGGCCCGCTCCATAACCCGTGCCGGTTGGTGGATCGACCAGCGTGCCGCCGAAGGCACTGACCTGCTCGAACTCCTCGACGCAGCCACCGAGGCGGATCGCGGGACGGAGAATCCGTTCCGCTGACGGCGGGGCAACATAGCCGGGAAACGCCGGTTAGCCAAACCGGCGTTCCTCCGGACTATTGATGCTCCCACCCCGACAGCCATCGCGTGGAAGGAACCGCGTGCTCCCTCCGTCCTGGGGCCATCAACCCACCCCCGTCACCGCCCTCACCCCCGACCCGCTCGCTCCCACCCGAGATATCACTCACGCCCACTTTCAGGCCGGAGACACCGTCGTCGTCCTCAAGGGGGTGGCCGGGGGAGAACTGTGGGGAGACTCCATGCGCATCGTCGCCCCCTCCTGGCACACCCCCACCGACGAGGACGGATGGCGACTGCGTGACCCCACCGGGGGTGCCCAGTCCTACGTCACCGCTCACCCCCGCTACCTCGTGCACCTCTCGCGCCGCTGCCCGGACTGCCTGATCTACCTGCGGGCCATGGAAGACGCCCTCCTTACGAGGTTCGCAGGCCGCGACGAGCTGATCGACTGCGGCTGGTACACCACCACCGCCCTGGGCCAGCTCGTGCACACCGCAGACACCAGGGGCGGCCGGTGACTCCCCCCACGAACCGCCCCGACCGTGCCGCTGCGCTCCACAAGGCCAGGGCCCGAGCCACCGCAACTGCGGACGATTCTGCCTGGCCGCTGCACCTGGGCGAAGACCTCCACGGCATCCGGGCCGACTGGAAAACCTCAGCCGAGGTGTGCGGGGATGCCGCCCGGGCGGCTCGGTCATCCGGCCGCAGCGTCCTGGGCCTGCTGTCCCCGGAGGATGTCCTCGCGACGCACCGTGATCCGATCACCACCCGCACCTTGGCGCATCTGTACCTGAGCGCCCTTCGGTTCGACTTCCGCGGCCTCACCCTCCAGCGCCTCGTCGAACAGCTCGCGCAAACCGCGCGTCAGCCGCTGGACTGCTACACCCGCGCCCTGTACGCCTTCGCGCTGCTGGGCCAGTCCCGCCCCGAGGGCCTGATGGTCATGGACGAAGTCCTCGCCTCGGCCGAGGAGCACCCCAAGAGCCTGCACGTCCTGCTGCACGGACTGTAGCTCGGCCAGAACCTGGAAGAGGGTGCGGAGCGCCTCCTGGCCCTCAGCTTGCGGCCCGCCCTCGCCACCGGCACCGGCACCGGCACCGGCACCGACCCGATCGTCCTCTTCCGCACGGCGGGTGCCCTGCGCCGGCTGGGCCGGTACGACGAGGGGCTGAGCGCCATCGACAGGGCGATCGACTGTCTTCCGCCAGGAGACATCTCGGTCCACGCCGACCTGGTGCGCGAGCGCTCGCTGCTCTGTGCAGCCCTCGGCCTTCATCAGCACCGGGCACCCACCCGCGCGTCGAGCGGGGTGCCGTCGTGATCCCCCGCCTGCATGCAAGGGCCCACTCGCCGCGCGAGCCGCTGGCCGAGGCGCTCGGGCGGCCCCTTTCCCCGAACGAGGGCCCGACGGAGCACACCGTGGTCGCCCACTGGCCGGGCCTGGACTACTACACCCCGGACGACGAGCAGAGGACCTGGACGTTCGTTGACCTCGAAGATCCGCACCTGGAGCATCCGTTCGCTGCCAGCCCGGACGACGACAGGCACGCGATCCTCCATCCCGACGTCCGGCTCCATCCGGACGACCGGGAGCTGACAGGTACCGAGTGGTTCGAAACCGCCCACCGGTTCGCGCGGGCCGCCGGTATCGAGGTGCCCGGCGCCGCAGAGCATGGGTAGCGGTGGATCGCTGTCCAGAGCCAGCCCGGACGTCTGGATCTGATCGCCAACCTGATCCATCTCGACGGCACCTGGCGCACCCCTCCCGCCGACATCCTGCGACGGCTTGCGGACGAAGCGCGCCGCATCGAGCAGAACCTGGACGCCGCTGCGGCCCATCTGACCCAGCCCCGGGCCGCCGCCGCACCGGCCGCGGCCCGGCGCACCACCCACCGATCTTTGTAGGAGCAACGTCTCTTTGCCCCGCACCACCGCCCGCTTGCTAGACATCCGCCGTGACCCGCACTTCGGCGAACTCCTCGCCCGCGGGGGCGACGCTGAGGCGCACAGCATTCTCCAGCGAGCGGGATTCGTCGCTGTCGTCCGCCTCCACGAGAGCTACCACCGCGCTCCCGCCGGCCTGACCGAGGACGAGGAGTCCCGTCTCGCCATCGACGCCGTAGGGCGCCTTCGGGCTGTCGGGTACAACGTCGGCTGCGACGAGCGCTTCGACACCGAAGCCCGCCCCGCGGCCTATCCCACGCTCGGCGCCTCGGTCTCCCACCTCGCAGAACGTCTCCGCGAGGCCACCGACACCGCCATGGCAGCCGACGTCCTCACCGAACTCACCGCGCCCCCCGACGGCATCCTCGCCGGGTTCGAGGAAACCCTCGGCGCCCTAGCGGAGTTCTTCGACGGGCTCGGCGACGCGAGCGATCCGTACACCGCCGGGCGCCTGCGCTACCTCGCCGACGCATACGTCCGCGTCATCCGCTCCGACCTCGCGCACACCCGCGGACGGCTGGCCGACCGGCACGCCCCTCACCCCGGCCGCCGCGCCTGCACAGAGCAGGTTCCCGACCATGAGCCCGAACGCTCCGCGGTGTGCGCCTGCCCGCCCTCGCCGCGTGCCATGCCAGCCCCGGCGCCGCCACCTCTCGGTGCCGTCCGCTTGCGCCGCTGAGCCCCTTCAACTGCCCAAGGACACCATGCACGACCACAGCGCCTCCGAGCGCCTCGCCTCCTATGCCGACGTCCTCGCTGGCGAACTCCCCGACACCTGGACCAGCGTCCACCTGACGGCCGATGCCAAGGACGACCTCGCCGAACTCACCGACCTCATCTGGGACCTGGACCTGGTCGCTGCCTCCCTGGCCGAACACCCCCTGCAGCAGGCAGCCGTCCTCAGCCGCTCTGACGACGGCGCCCGGCTCATCCTGATCGAGCGGCACGACGAACGCGACGGCTTCCTCCTCGCCGCCGTCGCCCCGCACGCCCTGCCAGACGAGGCGTACCGCGCCGTCCCCGAGCCCAACGGCATCGCCTTGACCGACGACCCGTTCCTCGGCGCCGGGCAGGTCGCAAATGATCTGCTCATCCGCTATGACCGCGCGCTCACCCAAGTCCGGCACAACGCCCTGGGCGGTATCCAGCCCTCCAAGCCGGACCAGGTCGTCCTGACCTGGCAGCCGGACGGCAGTGTCGCCACCGCCCCCGCCGACGACCGGGCCGGCACCATCCTCGCCGCCCACGGCTTCGTCCAGAACCCGCACAGCGGCATCTACCACCTGGAGGCCAACGACACCCAGGCCCAGGCCCACGCGTTGCGCGAGATCGGCCCGCAGCTCGAAGCGCTCGGTATCGGCACCGCCCTCCAGCACCCCGCCGGACGTCACGCGCCCACCTCCGCCCCGGCCTCCATGCCGCCGGCCCCCGCCGGCGCCCGCGCACCCACCACCAGGACGCGATGAGCCAGACAAAGCCCAACTTCTGGGTCCTGGAGTACGTCACCATCACCAAGGACCCCCGCACCGGCCCGGTCGTGGCCATCGGCGGCACCGAGCAGGCAGCCGACATCCTCCAGCGGACCGGCGGCTTCCTCTCCGCTCCCGGGCCCCGCGGGGACTACCACCGCGTTCCGCACGGCCTGCCCATCGAGCAGCAGCGCCTGAAGGCGACCACCGCCTCGCGCGCCCTGCACGCCGCCGGCCACAGCGTCCACCTCAACCCCACCCTGAACATGCTGGCCACCCCCGACGGCGACCGTGACGCAGCCCTGCGCTACCTCACCCAACTCGCCGAGCGGGTCTCGGCCGCCGAGACCAGCAGCGCGGTGGCCGAGGTCCTGACCGAGGTCGCTGCGCCCGTGCACGGGCTGCTGCCCCTGCCCAGAGAAGTGATCGTCCGTGCCTGGATCGCCGCCAGTGATCCCCACGGCGCCGCGCCCGGCGAGGAACCCGAGCCCATCGCACGGCTCGGTAGCACCGCCAACTCGCTGAACGAAGCCGCCCGCGCCATCCTGCACGCCCGCAACCACGCCGCCCGCCCGCAAGCCGTCCCCACCGAGGCGCAACGCGTCGGGCAGCGCCACCATCACTGATCGTCCACGCACCCGGAGGAGCATGTCCCACTCCGCCCCCTACCCAGTGAGACTGGCCGACGAGATCACCCGCCAGCTCGGCCAGCTCTCCGACCACCTCTCTCAGCTTCCTCCGCCCCAGGCAGCGCAGGTCATTGCCCGCGTCCTCGACCCGGACAACGGAGTCCTCGGCGGCGTCACTCACCTCGTCATCACCGGCAGCCACTTCGCCAAGAGCGAGGCGGAACGAGGCGCCCTGCCAGCGGAGGTATGGCTCGCCTTGGGCCGGGCCGCCAACGAACTGCACGACATCAGCCTGGACCTGGACGAGCACCAGGACCTCTTCCAGCACCTCGGCACCCGACCGGCCATCAGCGCGGCGAAACCTCCGGCTCCTGCCCCGCTCGTCGTACGGCGGCGCCGGTGAAGAAGAAGCAGTGGCAGGGCTGGGGGCCGGGCGAGCAGGCCGAGCAGCACTACCTCGTAGAGCCCCGTGCCCTGGCTGGCGGCGGTGACGTCCGGCACGTCTCGGAGTTCCTGCGCGCCTCGGGCTGGCGGGACAAGTCCAAGAAGGACGGCCCGCTGCTCATAGAGAGCCCGGACCGCGCCGTCCGCGTCGCCTACAACCCCTACATCCTGCCGGGCGGATGGACCATCCACGGCCGGGCAGGAGGCGCGACCGGCGAATGGTCTGCGCACCTGGGCCAGCAGACTCCGGTGGAAATCGTCGCCGGTCTGACCGACGCCCTCACCCGCCCCCGCCCCGCACACGCCCCCAACGTCTGGGCACCTCTGCAGGAGCAGAACTGGCACACGCGGTTCGAGGGCCAGGACTATATGGCGACCAGCCCCGACGGCACCGCGTGGATGCAGTACCGCCAGGGCATCGATGGCTCGGCGATGTGGTGGACCGGAGCGCAGGACAAGCAGGGCAACGGCTGGACAGCCAACTTCACACCGAACACGCCGATGCTCTTGGTCCAAGCCTTCTCCACCGAACTTGCCGACCCTAACCCGCTGATGCGCCCACGCGGACGTGTCCCGCACAGCACACAGATCCGGACCTGGTCGGTCTCCGTCAAACCCTCCCAGCTCAGCGCCTGGCAGCAGGCCCGGATCACAGCTGCCCGCGCCGCCACCTGGGCCCGCAACGCCCGGCCCCGCACCACCGCCCGCCCCTACACCCCGGCCGGCGCTGCCCGGACCCGCCGCTGACCTCCATCCTCATCTGAAGGAGCCCGATGCCTGCCCCCACTCCGGACACCCTTCGCGCCCTGACCGAAACGCTGTCGGACGTCACCGAGTACCTGCGCGAGAATCCCGACCCCGCCGAAGCCCTCGCCCTCGTCGAGCCGCTCCTCGACGAGTACACGGGCCTGCCCGTCCAGCTCGCCGACACCCTGCGTGCCCTCGCCCGCACCATCCAGGAACACCAGGCCATCCCACGCGCCGCGCACGTCAACCTCCTGATCGCCGAGCTGCGCACCGCCGCTTGGGAACAGACCGACCAGCACACCCTCCACTACGTCCTGGATGAGCTGCGCGCGCTCCACGACGACGCCGAGAGCGAGCAGGGGTGCAGCCGGTGCCGTTGAACGAGCGCCAGCTCGACGCCTTCGCCGGCAAGCACTCCGGGCAGATCCCCTTCGACACCAGCCCCCGCCACCTCGCCGGCCCGGGCGACGCCCGCCACGTCACCCACGGCCTGGCCGCGGCCGGATGGGCCACGGTCTCCGACCCGCTCAGCGCCGAGATCGTGATGGCCAGCCCCGATCACCGCTACCGCCTGCAGTTCGACCCGCAGACCGCCACCTCCGCCTGGTGGCGGCTGCGGGCCTCCCCCGGCGACAACGACCACGGCTGGTACGCGGAGTTCGGTGAACTCGTACCGGCCGAGGTCCTCACCGGCCTCACCGACGCCCTCATCACACCGCCCTCATCGCAACCGGACCCCTGGCAGCCCGTGACCAGCGCAGGCTGGCAGTACGAGGATGCCGGGAGAGCGTTCTCTCCGGACTCGCTGTGCCGGATCGAGCACCGCCCTATGAGTGAGTTCCATGAACGGCCGTCCTGGCACATCGAGGTCAGGACAAGCAGCGACGAATCATTCCCGGGCCCGCGGATCTGGCACGCCTTCCTCGACGAGCACGTTCCCGATCGCCTCGTCGGTGCCTTCCTGGGCGCGCTGGCCGACCAGAGCCCGCTGCAGCGCGGCATGTTCGACCGCACTGCCTACTACGGCGCCGTCCGGGAGCCGAGCCCGCTGCGCCCGCAGCAGGTAGTCGACGCGCACACCGCCCGGGTGAAGACGCTCCGCGCGCAGGCCCGCGCCGTGCGCCGTCAGCAGACTGCCCCCGCGACACCCCCGGCGCCCACGACCGCCGTCCAGTCGGCCGCCCGCCGCTGACCTCAAAGGATGCTCTCATCTCCCGCACCACGAACCACGGCCGCCGCACCTCGCTGCGGCGCCTCAATCGCTATCTGCGTCACAGCGAACGGATCCTGGCGTCCTGGGACGCCTTCACCGAGTTCAACACGGACATGGACGGCTGGCCCTTCGACGAGGACGCCTACGGCCGCCGGGCCGCCGTCCGTGACGCAGACACCGCCGCAGCGTTCGCTGGCATCCATCCTGGCGCACGCCAATTGCTGGCCACCGCCCGGCTTCAGCTCCAGCACCTGCCCGCACACCTCACGCGGGACAGCTGGCCCGGGCAGCTGACCATCCTGGAGGAGGCACTGAGCCACCTCGACGCCCTGGACGCCCGGTGGCAAGAGACCAGGGCCCAGCTCTCCGAGGGCACCGGACCGGGCAGCGCAGGGTATGTCGACGCGCTGGACGAGCATCACGCGGAGTGCTGGAGCTACCTGGACGACTGGGCCTGCCACGGCCGCGTCGTCCTCGACATCCAGGCCGCCGCACACCGAGCACCGTCCCGGCAGAAGCGCCCGCCGCTTCCCGCCCTGACGTCCCGGCGCAGCGAACACGGCGCGAGGGGACGGTGACCATGCCCGACCGCCCCGCCAACGTCGACATCGACTACATCGCTCCGCGCCACCTGGCCGGCGGCGGTGACCCCGCCTGGGTCACCGTCCCTCTCCACCGTGCCTTCGGCTGGAGCTACGGTCACGAGCCCCTGATGCCCCGCGTCCTGCTTTCCAGCCCCGACCAGAAGGCCCTCCTGCGGCTGGCGCCCGACCCCGACGGACGGTGGTGGACTCTGCAGCACGCCCCCGCGCCGGACCAGCCCGCCTGGTTCGCCAGCTTCGATGCCCGCACCCCCGTCGAAATGATCGCTGCGTTCACCGATGCGCTGACCGACCCCACGGCCGATCAGGCAGACAACTGGGATCCGCAAGAGCCGCTTCTGAAGGCAGGCTGGACCCCGTCCTACAACCACCACCGGCTCGCCTCACCCGACGGCACCGTCCGCGTCGAGGCCGACGAGACAACCGGGGCCTGGTGGGTCGACACCGCCCTCCGCGACTTCCGGGCTCTCCTGTGGCAAGCCCACTTCAGCGAGCACACCCCACCCCACCTGATCACCGCGTTCACCGCCGCGCTCACCGACCCGCGACCGGTGCCGCGCACCGCAGGCCCCTTCACCCTCCCCACTCGCAGCCCGGACCTCATCACCCTCTCGCACCGGGAAGTACCGGCCACGCAGATCGCCGGTGCCCTGGAAGAACGCATCCGCTCCCTCGCCGCACGCCGATCCGGCCTGCCGGCGGCGAGTACGCGTCCTCCGCAACGTCCGCAGGCCGAGCGCCACCGCCAGCGCTGATTCCTCCGTCCCCGCCTGGAAGCACCTAGCCTTTGCCCCCTTCCTCCAGCAGCAACACCGACGGATACGACCTTGTCCTGCGCCTCCTGCTCGGCGTGCTCGCCGTCGTCGTCCCCCTGTCCCACCTGGCCTGGCTGTCCGGCAACGTCACCGCCTCCCTCACCGGAGGCAGCTGGGCCCCCTACCAGCCGACCAACGCCTTGCTCCACCCCGAGCAGGTCTGGCCCGAGGCCGGGGAGACCGTCCTGCTCATCGGGGCACGCATCATTCCCGTTCTGCTCCTCCTGGCTCTCGGGGGGACGGCGGTCGCCCTGTGGATCCGGCACGAGAACCGCGGCGGCGACCGGAAGAAGATCACCGGCATGGCCAAGGCCAGAGACATCGAGCCCTTGCTGGCCAAGGCGATCACCGACAAGGCCCGCTCGCTGCGCCCGAGCCTGAAAGACGCTAAGCACATCGAAGCCCGCGACACCGGCATCCTCCTGGGCAACCTGCAGAACACCCGGCACGAGGTGCGCATGGGCTATGAAGATGTGGCCGTCGCCATCATGGCGCCCCGCTCGGGCAAGACCACCTCGCTCGCCATCCCTTCGATGCTGGCCGCGCCCGGCCCCGTCCTGCTGACCTCGAACAAGGCCGCAGGCGACGCATTCACCGCCACGTACGAGGCGCGCTCCCGCGTCGGGCAGGTGTGGACCATGGACCCACAGCAGATCGCGCACGCCGCACGCGAGATGTGGTGGAACCCCCTCGCCAGCGCGAAGACCCTGGACGGGGCGAACCGGCTCGCCGGACACTTCCTCGCCGCCTCGGTGGACGCCTCCCAGCAGGGGGACTTCTGGTCCAAGGCCGGCAGCAACATCCTCTCCCAGCTTCTCCTGGCCGCAGCGCTCGACGAGCGGCCCATCACCGACATCATGCAGTGGCTCGCCTTCCCCGCCGACCGCACCCCGCTCGACATCCTCCGCGACCACGACTTCGCCGCCGTTGCAGCACAGCTCAAGGGCACCGTCGAGGGCCCCCCGGAGACGCGCGACGGCATCTACGAGACCGCCCGCCAGTACGCCGCCGCACTGCTGAATAACGACATAGCCGCCTGGGTCACCCCGCTGAAGGACGCTCCCGAGTTCCGCCCGTCGGAGTTCGTCACCTCTACCGACACACTGTTCCTTCTAAGCAAGGACGGCGGAGGCGGGGCCTCGGCACTGATCGCCGCGTGCGCAGACTCCGTGATGCGCGCGGCCACCGCCCAGGCCGAGCGCGCCGGAGGACGCCTGGACCCGCCCATGCTGGCGATCCTTGACGAGGCCGCCAACGTGTGCAAGATCAGCGACCTGCCGGACCTGTACTCCCATCTCGGCAGCCGCGGAATCATCCCGATCACCATCCTTCAGTCCTACCGCCAGGGCCAGAAGGTCTGGGGAGACGCAGGTATGGACGCCATGTGGTCTGCCTCGACCATCAAGGTCATCGGCTCCGGCATTGACGACCCCGACTTCGCGGACAAGCTCAGCCGCTTGATCGGCGACCACGACGTGGCGACCACGTCTACCTCCCACTCGGAGTCCGGGAAGTCGACCTCGGTCAGCATGCGCCAGGAGCGGATCCTGCCCACCGACGCGATCCGCGCCCTGCCCAAGGGCACCGCGCTGTGCTTCGCCACCGGCATGCGCGCCGCCATGCTCGACCTGCGGCCGTGGTACCAGGAGCCAGGAGCGGAGGAGCTGTCCACGGCGTCCACCCGCGCGTCGAAGGCGATCACGGCTCGCGCCGTCGCGAAGCACGCGCCGACGCAGTCCGACTTCGGGACGGCCGCGTGAGCGACGCCCGGCTGCACCTGGTGCCGGTCCGCTCCCGTGAGGCGAAGGACTTCGTGCGCACCAGGCACCGTCACCACCCGCCGCCCGCCGCCCGCCGCCCGCCGCCCGCAGGACAGAATTTCGCGGCCGACGCCACCGACGAGACCGGCACGCTGCGCACCGTGGCTGTCATCGGCCGGCCTGTGAGCCCGTCACCTGGACGACGGCGCCACCCTCGAAGTCACCCGGACCGCCAGCGATGGTGCACCCAACGCGAACTCACGGCTCTATGGGGCCTGGTGGTGTGCGTCAAAGGCCCTCGGCTATCGACGGCTGGTCACCTACACGCAGAACAGCGAGAGCGGCGCATCGCTGCGCGGCGCCGGGTGGCTGGTCATCGCCACCCGGCCGCCCCGCACCGGCTGGCACACACCATCCCGCCCACGTACCGGCCACGGCAACGACCACGTCACCCGCCTGCTGTGGGAAGCCCTTTGACCGGCTCGGTTCCAGCACCTCAACAGGCCAACCATCTTCCCCACCCCCGGTACCGCCCGCATCCTCCCGGAGTTGTCCTGCACACCGTCGACTTGACCGAACACACCCGTCTCCTCGGCGAGGTCGTCCCCGAACTGGAGAAACTGTCCGCGGAAGCGGCACGAATCCAGGAGGGCGAGATCACCAAGCCCCTACGAGAGATCGCGCCCCTTAGCCTGCGGACGCACGAGCTGGCCATGAAGTGCACGCGGCAGGTGCACGACCTGTCGGTCAGCCAGTACCCCGCGATGAAGGACGGGGCCGAGAACCTGGTGCACCTCGTCGGCGCCTGCGCCCAGATCTCACTCGCTGCCACCCTGTGCAACCTCGCCATCCATCACCGTACCGAGACCGTGCTGTACGAGGACGCCGACCCCACCCCCGCCACCAGCCGGGATCAACTCCGCCGTGCCGGAGACGAGATGCAGCAAGCGGCCACCACCTACAGCATCGTGGCGCGACGGCTCTCCCGTCGCCTCGCCTCATTCTCGGCGCGCGTCGAGGACCGCCAGCTCATCGCCGAGGCTTTGGGGCCCAGCCCGCAGAAGGTGCCCTCCACGCCGTCGCCGCCCATCGCCCGGCGCCGCACCCGCTGACCACCCGCCAGAATTCAGCACCGTCATCCGAGGAGCTTCTACGTCTTCGAACTTCCCCACCGTGCATGATCTCGCCCGCGCCCTCGCCGACCAGCTCCACCCCGGGGCTGCTCCCCGGGACGTGACCGTCCGCTTCGGCGCCCGCCGACAAGCCCCCGTCGAGTACCGCAGCGCCAGTCGGGGCGGACCCGTGACGGTCTACGCCCAGGCGCTGCACGCCACCCTCTACGGTCTCCCCATGCGCGAGGAGTCACTACCCACCGCGCTGGACGAGCTTCTGCAGGCCACACACACCACAAACGCCCCGGACGCCGTCCTGTGGCAGGTCGCCGAGCAGCTTCGCAACGCCGCCGAGATCATCCAGGGCTACCAGTACCGAGCCCAGTGGGACCGGTATCCCGCCGATGTCGCCGAGCAACTCTCTGACGCTCACAACCGCGCACAGCACATCGCCCAAGCCCTCGATCGCGTGGCCCCTGTCTTCAGCCACCAGCCCACCGCACCGCGCGTCCCGGCCGCCCACTCCCAGAGTGCCGCCGCCCCCGTGGCCTCCCCTCCTGCACCGGCCACCCGCCACCGCTGACCTACCTCGACAGCCCACCTACCGATAGAGACCCCTCCTGGTCGCCACCGACCACCTCCAAACCCTCCTCGCCCAACCCCGATGCGCGCTCGGCGTGTTCGCTCCGGCCAGACTGCATCCGGCCCGCGCCGAACGTCATCGTCTCGATCAGCCGTCATGGGCCAGCGCCGACCTGCTCGAAATCAGCCTCGCCGACCATGACGCTGGCCTCTACGGGCTCGTCATCCAAACGGCCTACCGCCGCGCCCTGAGTTGCGGAAACGTCCTCGCCCGCGCCCAACTGACAGCCCCCGAGCAGGCCCCGGCACTCCCCGCTGCGTTCTCCCAAGCCCTGAATCCGCGCGCCACTGCGGAGACCTGAGCCCGCCCCACCACCCCGGCCCCGGTCCTGGCCCACATCTCGTCCGAAGTGGCCTCGCTGCACCAGCCCCTGCATGCCCTGCCCGCCAAACGGAGCGCATCCACACTGACAACGCGCATCACTGACGCCCAGGACCTCGTCGGCACCGCTCTGCAGCTATTTCCCACCCACAGCCACCAGGCATCGCGGCCCTCCCCCTACGGACCTGCTGCTCCTTCGCCGCGTCGCGCAGATCGCCAAGGCCGCCCAGGACGCCACCGCCGAACGGCTGCTCCTGCCCGCGCTGTGGTGAACCAGCGCCGCCAGGCCGCCGCCACAGCACGGCGGGGCGTCCTGATCGGGCCTCCAGCGCTTCAGTTCCTCAAGTCGGCCGCCGACCTCCTTGACGGCATCCCGGCCCTCTGCGACGCCGTATCCCGCCACTGGCCGGACTCCCCCTGCCGCTGACGAGACGGCCGCGATGCGCACACGCCTCCCCTTCCCTACACCCAGGACAGACCATTTCAGATCAGCCCCGATTCCGCGCCCTCTCCCTCGGCGCGGGAGTGCAATCCAGCACGCTCCTCACCCTGTCAGCCAAGGGAATTATTCCCAGAGTCGACTACGCGATTTTCGCCGACACCGGATGGGAACCCAAAGCAGTTTATGAACACCTTGACCGCCTAGAAGAGGAGATAGCCGCACCCGCCGGAATACCCGTACTCCGCGTGTCAGCCGGAAATATCCGCAACGACGCCCTGAATCCAGATCACCGCTTCGCTTCCATGCCGCTTCATATCCTCAATCAGGACGGGCGACCTGGAATGACCCGACGGCAGTGCACCGGAGAATACAAGATCAAGCCGATTAAAAAGAAAGTTCGCGAACTGCTCGGCTACCCCTACCCGAATCGCATCCCGAAGCACGTTTTCGTTGAGCAGTGGGTGGGGATCTCGACGGATGAATTCCATCGCGCGAAGGACGCGGACGTCAAGTACATGCGCAACCGGCACCCCCTCCTGGACATGTCCTGGAGCAGGGCCGACTGCGTGCGCTATCTGACCTCTCTGGGTCTCGCCGATACTCCGAAATCGAGCTGCCTGGGATGCCCGTTCCACGGAAATGCGCAGTGGCGGCAGATTAGGGACACCTCTCCGTCCGAGTGGACAGACGTCGTCGAGTTCGACGCGGCCATCCGGCAGGGCAATGCTCGCGCCAATGTCACCGGAAACAAGCTGCTCGGCGAGGCATTCCTGCACCGCTCCCGCGTCCCACTGAGCCAGGCGCCGATCGACCACGTCACCTCCGCCGAACGGGCCGCCTTGCGAATCAGCGCGGACGAGGCCGACGTCCTGGAGAACGGTCTCGAGGACGGCTGCTCGCCTTGGGCGTGCCGCGGCGACGCAGACGCTTTGACTCCGGACGACTTCGGGCTGGCCACGTGATACTCGACCTCTTCGCGGGTGCCGGTGGCTGGAGCAGGGCACTGCTTGTCCTGGGCGTGCGCGACATCGGCCTGGAATGGGACCACTGGTCATGCAAGACCCGCGCTGCGGCGGGGCAGTTGACCATCCGGTGCGACGTGGCGTCGTATCCGACCTGGCCTTTCATCGGCCGCACCCGCGGGGTGATCGCCTCGCCGCCGTGTCAGGCGTGGAGCATGGCCGGCAAGCGTCTGGGCCTGCTCGACCAGCCTCTGGTGCACGCCGCGGTCGAGGACCTGGCCGCCGGCCGCGACACCCGCGAACGCCTCCTCGCCGCCTGCCGCGACAAGCGCTCCCTGCTCGCCGCTGAGCCGATGCGTTACCTGTACGCGCTGAACACGGTCGGCGAGCCCGACTGGGTGGCCATGGAGGAAGTACCGGACGTGCTGCCTTTGTGGAAGCAGTACGCGGCTGTCCTGCGCGGGTGGGGGTTCTCCGTCTGGTACGGGATCCTCAACGCCGCCGACGTCGGCGTCCCGCAGACCAGGAAGCGAGCGATCCTCCTCGCCTCCCGCGTCCGTACGGCGCAGCCCCCGACACTCACGCACGCCCAGTTCGCCGAGCCGGAAACGCTGTTCGGTCCGGGCCGCGCCCGCTGGGTCAGCATGGCCGATGCCCTGGGATGGGGCGCGACCGACCGGCCCGTCCCCACCGTCTGCGCAGGCGGCGGGCCAGGCGGTGGCCCCGAACCGTTCCCGTCAGGCTCACGCAAGACGCTGTCCGACGCCCGTGAGCGCGGTACCTGGATGCCCCGGCCCGACGGAGTGGTCCTGCAGTCCCGCCGCGAAGGTGCCGGATTGGCAGGGCACGGCACACGCGAGAACCGAGCCGCCAACGCTCCGGCGCCGACGTTCACCGCCGAGGCGCACCGCTGGTCGTGGTCCCTGCGCAGTAACAATCAGGCAAACGCCACTGTCCGTCCGCTGTCCGAGCCAGCCGGCACACTGTTCTTCGGTCACCGCGCGAACGAGTGCACTTGGATCGCCGAGCCCGCTTCACCGCTGGCTGAAGAAACCGATGCGCCCACCACTCCCGAGCCGATCCGGATCACCGCCCGCGAAGCGGGTCTCCTGCAGACCTTCCCCGCCGACTATCCCTGGGCCGGCAACAAGGGCCAGCAGTTCTCCCAGATCGGCAACGCCGTGCCCCCGCTGCTGGCCGGCCACCTCCTCGCTCCGCACATCGGCGTCACCCTCGACCCCGACGACTTCACCCTCGCTGCCTGATGTCACCCACCCCCACTCCCGAACCAGACAAAGATGAGCTCAACGCCGTCCCACCGCCCCAGCCGGTGTTCCACGTCGAGCAGGCCCTCCTGGGAGCCCTCCTCCGCGACCCTCGCCTCCTAGACGAGGTGAGCGGCATCGCCGCCGACTCGTTCTCCACCGCCGCACACGCAGCCCTGTACGCCGCGATCAGCACGGTGCCGCGTCCCGACCCCGCCGAGCACGCGAAGAACACGAAGTGGCTCGACCGCGTCCGCGCCACCGCTCTGAAGGAGGCGCGCGGCCTGGACGCCACCTACCTGCATACCCTCATCCAGGTCTGCCCCTGGCACAGACACGCCCCCGCCTACGCACGCATGATCGAGGCCGAGCGCGCCCGCCGCCGCCTGCTGACGGCCGCCGAAAGCCTCATGCACACCGTCCACGACGCCAGCCTCCCGCTCCCCGTCCAGACGGTGCTCACCGAAGCCGACGCGCTCGCCACCGTCGTGGACGACATCGCGAACCGCTTTCCCCCGCGCTCCGGCGTCCTCCCCCGCACCGCGGCACCGCCCTCCGTTCGCACCCCGGACCCCACCGAGGCAGTCGAGGAGGAGAAACTGCTCCTCGCCACCGCCACCGCCCGCCCTGCCGACATCGAGTCCATCCGGTGGCTGATCCCCGCAGACCTCACCCTGCCGCTGCACGCCGGCCTCTGGCAGTGCCTGACCACCCTCGCCCGCCGCAACGAGCCCGTCGACCCCGTCACGGTCCTGTGGGAAGCCCAACAGCGCGGCCTGCTGGACGACGGCAGCGAACCAGGCGACGTCCTGCGCATGCTGGCCGAACCAGCCGGATTCGTCGAGCACTGGGCCGAACGCGCCCTGCAGCGCTCGCTCCTGGCCACGGCCGAGCACACCGCACGGCGCATCGAGGCATACGCCGACGACCCGGCGAACACCCCCTTCCAACTCGTCGTCGGCGCCCGCCGCGCCCTCGCAGACATCGACGCCGTCCGCACCCGCTGGCAGAACGCCACCCAAGCCACCCCGCCACAGCAGCAGCGACCGGCACCCGCCATACGCGCCGGCCCACCGACCACCACGTCCGCACACGCCGCTCGATCCACACGAGCAACCCGATAACTGCCAGGTACGCCGGTGGCCGGACCCCCAGGCCCGGCCACCGGCAGAACAGACGAGACCCCCACGTGACTTCAGCCATCGACGCCCATGTCCGCCTCGACACCCACCCCACTCACCCCAGCGCCGTGCAGGCCCACCTGACCGGCTCACAGGCCCATATCGCCGTCACGGCCCTGGAGGCCGACGGCTGGAGCATCGCCGACCCAGGCAGCCTGGTCCTCGCCCGCATCGACCACGAGGAGCCCTACTGGGCCAACGACGCAGCGAAGCACCTCGTCGCCGAAGGCATCACCGTCGACATCACCCCACAACTCCGAGCGGCCATCGACGAGGAATGGACCTGGCCGAACTACCCCATGCCGTGGCTCACCCGCAGCGAGATCCGCGAGGTCTCCGACCAAGCACAGAGGATCCACGATGACATCCATCGCGGCCAGCTCCTCATCCACGCCCACGCCCACGACGGCCACACCACAGTCGCCGTCGGCACCTACCTAGACCGGCGCGGCAAGTCCGTCCACCTGCACGGCGAGAACCACCTGCGCCAGATCGCCGATACCTTTGACTCACCCGCGCAGGCGATGCTCGCCTTCGAGCGATTGCACGCGGCCGAGATGCGCCCCGGACCGGCACCCCTGACCGACACCGAACGCGACGCCATCGCGGCACGCTCC
>NZ_FMCI01000388.1 GCF_900091845.1 Streptomyces sp. SolWspMP-5a-2 | reverse complement strand
GCCCGCGCCCCGCAGCGGCACCGGGCGCACCGGGCCGCGGACCACCGGGACCGGCCTGCGGCCCGCCAATCCCCGGCTGCTGCGGCAGCGGCTGTTCGTGTTCGTCGTCGTCACCCTGCTGGTGGCGCTCGGCATCGCGCTCGCGCAGGGCTGTCAGGGGCCCTCGCGGGGGCTCGGGCCCGACGGGTCCGACGGCACCGGGGCGGTCCGCGTCCAGCAGGCGGACCTGCGGCCGGGCGGGGCTCCGCCGTCGCTCCGGCACGACGCGGACACCGTCACCGCGCCCGAGTAGCCCCGCTCCGCCGGGCCAGGACGCCGGTTCCGCCGTCCCGCTCGCTGGGCCTGGGTCCTGTCCGCGCATTTCCGCTGCGCCGGGGCCGGACGGCGTCCGCGCAGTACCGCTCGCTGGGCCCGAACCCCGTGTCCCCGTGGTCCCGCTCCGCCGGGCCCGGATCCCGTCCGCCGGTGGGCCGTTGTCCCGGGCGGGCGTCGGTGTCGGTCCCACGCAGGCGTCGGTGTCGGTACCGGGCGGGCGTCGGTGTCGGTACCGGGCGGGCGTCTCCGTCCGTCCCGGGCGGGCGTCTCCGTCCGTCCCGGGTGGGCGTCTCCCTCCGTCCCGGGTGGGTTACGCCTCGGGGCGGCCGGTGGCGACGGCGTAGAAGGCGACGGCCGCCGCCGCGCCGACGTTGAGGGAGTCGACGCCGTGCGACATCGGGATGCGGACCCATTCGTCGGCCGCGACCAGGGCCTGGGTGGAGAGGCCGTCGCCCTCCGCGCCGAGCATCAGGGCGACGCGTTCCATCCGGTGCGGGGCGGCCTCGTCGAGGCTGCGGGCCTTCTCGTCCGGGGTGAGCGCGAGGAGCGTGAAACCGGCCTCGCGGACCGACTCCAGGCTCTTGGGCCAGCTCTCCAGGCGGGCGTACGGCACCGAGAAGACCGCGCCCATCGACACCTTGACGCTGCGCCGGTAGAGGGGGTCGGCGCAGTCCGGTGAGAGCAGGACGGCGTCCATGCCGAGGGCGGCGGCCGAGCGGAAGATCGCCCCGATGTTGGTGTGGTCGTTGACCGACTCCATGACGACGACCCGGCGGGCGCTCTGGAGCAGGTCGGCCGCCGTGGGCAGCGGCTTGCGCTGCATGGAGGCGAGCGCCCCGCGGTGCACGTGGTAGCCGGTGACCTGCTCGGCCAGCTCAGGGCGCACCGCGTAGACGGGGGCGGGGAGTTCGTCGATGACGTCCCGCATGACGTCGACCCACTTGGCCGACAGCAGCATGGAGCGCATCTCGTAGCCCGCGTCCTTGGCGCGTCTGATGACCTTCTCGCCCTCGGCGATGAACAGGCCCTCGGCGGGCTCGCGCTTGCGGCGCAGCTCGACGTCGGTCAGGCCCGTGTAGTCGCGCAGACGGGGGTCGTCGGGGTCCTCGACGGTGATGAGATCGGCCACAGGGTGATACTGCCTTGTCCTGGGTTCGGTGCCAACGGTTGGGAACGGGTGGGTTACCCGGGGTTACTTCTGGGGGTCCGATCCGGCCGGGGCGGGCCGGGCCGCGTCGGGCGGGGCACCGGCGCCCACCGCCACCACCTCGCCGACGACGATGACCGCCGGTGGCCGCACGTCCTGGGCCGTGACGGTCTCCGCGACCGTCGCCAGCGTCGCGTCGACCCGGCGCTGAGCCGCCGTCGTGCCTTCCTGGACCAGCGCCACCGGGGTGTCGGGCGACCGCCCGTGCGCGATCAGGGTCTCGGCGATGCGGCCGATCTTGTCGACGCCCATGAGGATCACCAGGGTGCCGGTCAGCGCGGCCAGCGCCCGCCAGTCGACCAGGGAGCGGGCGTCGTCGGGGGCGACATGGCCGCTCACCACCGTGAACTCGTGGGCGACACCCCGGTGGGTGACGGGGATGCCGGCCGCGCCGGGCACCGAGATCGAGCTGGAGATGCCGGGGACGACGGTGCAGGGGATGCCCGCCTCCGCGAGGGCCTGCACCTCCTCCATGCCCCGCCCGAAGACGTACGGGTCGCCGCCCTTGAGGCGGACCACGGACCTGCCCTTCCTGGCGTGCTCGATCAGCGCGTCGTTGATCGCCTCCTGCGCCATGAACCGGCCGTAGGGGATCTTCGCCGCGTCGATCACCTCGACGTGCGGCGGGAGTTCGGCGAGCAGGTCGCGCGGGCCGAGCCGGTCCGCGATGACGACGTCGGCCTCGGCGAGCAGGCGGCGCCCGCGCACGGTGATGAGGTCCGGGTCGCCCGGCCCGCCGCCGACCAGGGCGACGCCGGGGGTGCGGGTGCGGTGGTGCGGGGCGACCAGGGTGCCGTCGCGCAGTCCCTCGACGACGGCGTCCCGGACGGCCGCGGTGTGCCGGGGGTCGCGGCCGCGGGCGTCCGTGGTGAGGACGGCGACGGTGACGCCCTCGCTGTGTCCGGTGGCCGGGGTCCAGGCGGTCGCCGCGTCGGCGTCGTCGGAGCGCACGCACCACACCCGGTGCCGTTCCGCCTCGGCGGACGCGGCCCGGTTGGCGTCGGGGTCGCTGGTGGCGATCAGCGCGTACCAGGCGCCCGCGAGGTCGCCGTCGGCGTATCCGCGCCGCTCCCAGGTGATCTCTCCCGCGTCCGCCATCGCCTCGACCGAGGGGGTCGCCTCCGGGGAGACGAGCACCAGGTCCGCGCCCGCCGCGATCAGGGCCGGGAGGCGGCGCTGGGCGACCTGGCCGCCGCCGAGGACGACCACGCGGCGCCCGGACAGACGCAGACCTACCGGGTAGGCGGGATGTTCGGCCATGAGCGGGCGGCTCCTCGTACGGGCAGGGGGGAAGGGGGCTGACATGCGCATTTTAGGTCGCGTTCAGCGTACGTGGCCTGCGCGGGGGGCCTGGGCGGGGGTGCCTCGGCGAGGGCCCCGCCGATCCGGGAGGGGGCGGGAGGAGAGGGTGGGACCGGGCGGGACGGCGTGTCTGCGGGTTCCGTCCCGGGCCACGGGTCGGGGTGTCTGCGGGTTCCATCCCGGCCGACGGGGGTGCGGAACGGCCGCGACCGGATTGCCCGCGGGTCCCGTCCGGCCGACGGCAAGGGGTGGACCGGTCGTGGGGCCCATCCGGCCTCCCGCAGGGGGTGGATCGCCCGCGGGTCCCGTCCGGCCGACGGCAAGGGGTGGACCGGTCGAGGGTCTGTCCGGCTGACCACAAGGGTGGGGCCAGCCCCGGGGCCGGTCCCACCCCCCTCTGTCCTACTTCTCGGTCACGCCCGCCGAGTCGAAGGTCGCCACCTCGTGCATGGCCCGTGCCGTGCTCTGGACCAGCGGCAGGGCCAGCAGGGCTCCGGTGCCCTCGCCGAGGCGGAGGTCCAGGTCGACCAGGGGGCGCAGGCCCAGCTTGTTGAGGGCCGCGACATGGCCGGGTTCGGCGCTGCGGTGGCCCGCGATGCAGGCCGCGAGGACCTCGGGGGCGATCGCGCGGGCGACCAGGGCGGCGGCCCCCGCGCTGACGCCGTCCAGGATCACCGGCGTGCGCAGCGAGGCACCGCCCAGGAGCAGGCCGACGATCGCCGCGTGCTCGAACCCGCCGACCGCTGCCAGGACGCCGATGGGGTCGGCGGGGTCCGGCTGGTGGAGTTCGAGCGCATGCCGCACGACCTCGGTCTTGCGGGCCAGCGTCTCGTCGTTGATGCCGGTGCCCCGGCCCGTCACCTCGGCCGGGTCGGCCCCGGTGAAGACGGAGATCAGCGCGGCCGACGCGGTGGTGTTGGCGATGCCCATCTCACCGGTGAGCAGGGCCTTGTTGCCCGCCGCGACCAGGTCGCGGGCGGTCTCGATGCCGACCTCGATGGCCTTCTTGGCCTCCTCGCGGGTCATCGCGGGCCCGGTCGTCATGTCGGACGTGCCCGCGCGCACCTTGCGGGGCAGCAGGCCCGGGGTGGCCGGAAGGTCGGTGGCCACGCCGACGTCGACGACGCAGACCTCGGCGCCGACCTGGGTGGCGAAGGCGTTGCAGACCGCGCCGCCGCCGAGGAAGTTGGCCACCATCTGCGCGGTGACCTCCTGCGGCCACGGCGTGACGCCCTGGGCGTGCACCCCGTGGTCACCGGCGAAGACCGCGACGGCCGCGGGCTCCGGGATCGGCGGCGGGCACTGCCGGGACAGGCCGGACAACTGCGCGGAGATGATCTCCAGCATGCCGAGCGCCCCGGCCGGCTTCGTCATCCGCTTCTGCCGCTCCCACGCCTCGCCGAGCGCCTTGGCGTCCAGCGGGCGGATCTGCGAGACCGTCTCGCCGAGCAGGTCGTGCGGGTCCTCGCCGGGCAGCGCGCGCCGTCCGTACGTCTCCTCGTGCACGACCCACGACAGCGGGCGCCGCTTCGACCAGCCCGCCTGCATCAGCTCGGGCTCGTCCGGGAACTCGTCGACGTACCCGACGCACAGGTAGGCGATGACCTCCAGGTGCTCGGGCAGGCCGAGGGCGCGGACCATCTCGCGCTCGTCGAAGAAGCTGACCCAGCCGACGCCGAGGCCCTCGGCGCGGGCGGCGAGCCACAGGTTCTCGACGGCGAGCGCCGCGGAGTACGGCGCCATCTGCGGCTGGGTGTGCCGCCCGAGGGTGTGCCGCCCGCCCCGGGTGGGGTCGGCGGTGACCACGATGTTCACGGGGGTGTCGAGGATGGCCTCGATCTTCAGTTCCTTGAACTGCTTCGCCCGGCCCTTGGGCAGCGTCTTCGCGTACGCGTCGCGCTGGCGCTCGGCGAGTTCGTGCATGGTGCGCCGGGTGTCGGCGGAGCGGATGACCACGAAGTCCCACGGCTGCGAGTGGCCGACGGAGGGCGCGGTGTGCGCGGCCTCCAGGACGCGCAGCAGCACGTCGTGGGGGATCGGGTCGTCGCGGAAGCCGTTGCGGATGTCGCGCCGCTCCCGCATGACCTTGAGGACGGCCGCGCGTTCGGCCTCGTCGTAGCCGGGCGCGGCGGGGCCCGCGGGCTGCGTCCGGACCTCGGCGGCCGCGGCCTCCTGCTCCTCGGCGGGCTGCGGGACGGTCTGTTCCGACTCCGGGGAGCCGGGGACCAGGAGCGCCTGCTCCCCCTCGGTCACCGTGAACTCGCCGACCGGACCGCCCTGTTCGGGGTGGAGGACGGCGGGTGCGAGCGCCTCGGACTCCGGCTGCGGCCCGGCCGCGGTGTCCGCCTGGTCGGCGGGGGGCGCCGGGACCTGCTCCGCGGGCGGCTGCGCCTCCGCGGTCGGCCCGGCGGCCGGTTCCTGGCCGTCCTGCGGGGCGGGCGGCAGGTCCGCGACGGGTCCGGCCACGGCGACGGCGGGGGCGACGACGATGTCCTCGTCGTCGGCGTCCTGCACCGGCGCGTGCCCCCCGGGCTCGGCGATCGGTTCGGCGTCCGGCTGCTGGAGGGGGTGGCCCTGTCCGTCGTGCGCGGCGAGGTCACCGGGGTGGACCTGCCGGGGCACGCCGGGCGTCCCGACCGGGTACCCGGCGGGCTCGGCGGGGAGGGCGACGGGCGGCTGGGGCGCCTCCGGGGCGGGGCCCGCGGGCGCGGCCTGCGCCACCCCGACCGGCACGTCCACGGGGGCCGCGACGGGCAGCCCGACGACCGGCGCTTCGGCGAGCGCGCCGACGACCGACGCGCCGACGGGCACGGCGACCGGCTCCGCGAACTGCTGGGAGAGCGGGACGGAGGGCTGCTCGGCGATCAGGGCCGCCATCGGTTCCGTGACGGGCTCGGCCAGCGGCGCCACCGCCTCGGAGAACGGCTCCACCACGTGTGCGACGACCTCGTCCGGCCCGGCGTGCCCGGCGACGGCCTGGTCGGCGGGATCGGGGACGGGCTCGGGGACGAGCTGCACGACGGGCTCGGCGACCGGCTGGACGGCGGGCTCGGCGACCTCTTCCGCGACCAGCTCGGCCACGGGCTCCGCGACCGGCTCGCTGACGGGCTCCGCGAGCGGCTCCGCCGCGGGCTCCGCGAAAGGTTCCGTCAGTTCCGCGACGGGCTCGGCGACCGGTTCCACGACGGGCTCGGCCACCGGCTCGGCGACCGCTTCGGCCACGGGGTCCGCGACCGGCTCGGCCGCCTGCGGAACCGTCTCCTCGACGGGCGTCTGCTCGGCGGGCGTCTCGGCAGGCGCTTCGGCGACCGGCTCCGCCACGGGCTCGGCGATCGGTTCGGCCACCGGCTCGGCGGCGGGCTCGGCGATCGGCTCCGCCGCCTGCTGCGGGGTCTGCTCGGGCGCCTCGTCGGGGGTCTGCTCGGGTGCCTGCTCGGCCACCGGCTGTGCCGTCGGCTGCTCGGCGACCGGTTCCGCCGGGGCGGGGGCCGGTTCCGGCGCCGGGGGCTCCACCGGCTGCGGGACCGGCTGTCCGACCTGGCCCACCGTTCCGGCCGGCCAGGTCTCCATCGCCACCTGGGTGCGGATCGTGGCCGGGACCGGCGCCGGGGCTCCCCAGGGGGCGCCGCTCTGCGGGGGGACGTCGCGCAGCGGGGACGACTCGAGGTACTCGGGGCCGGGCGGCGGCGCGACGACGGGCTGGCGGACCGGTGCCCCGGCGGGGCCGCGGTCGGCGAGGGAGCGGACCGGGCTCGCGGAGGCGTCCGGGGTCGGCGGGCCGAGGTGCAGGGGGCGGCGGGTCGGGGCTGCGGCCAGGGTCGGGGAGGTGACGGGCGGCGGCTCGGGCAGGCGGACGCCGCCGAGGTCGACGGAACCGCTGTCGCGGCCGTCCGTCTCGTGCGGGCCCGGCTGGTGGACGGCCTCGACGACCGGTTCGGGCGCGGGCGGCGCGACCTCGTTGCCCCACGGGCTCTGGGCGCCGGGCAGCAGCAGCTGGTCTTCGTCCTGGGCGTTGGTCTCGGAGAGGTAGGCGTACGCGGCGTGGGCGGGGACGCCCGGCTGCTCCGCCGTGCCTGCGGTCTCCGGCAGTCCCTCGCCCGGGACCTGGCCGGTGTCGGTCATGCGTACCCCTCGCCCATCGGTTAGTGCTTCTGCGACCAGCTCACCGGGGACGGCGCACCGACCGCCCCCAGTGAAGAACGAGCATGCCTGCCCAGCGGCACGAACGATCCGCCGGGAAAGACGACAAAGCCATTAACTGGCATTGTCCCGGTCGTTCCCCGCCGCGTCAGCTTGATCGGCGACGGCCCGCTGTGGACTGCGCCACGTTGCGCGTCCTCCGGTTCCGCCGTACCGCACTCACCCCAAAACGGGCGTCCTTCTGGGACATTGGCCGACGAAGCGCCGGGCAGCCGAGAGCGGTACAACGATCGGCCAGCCTACCGCGCGCGGTACGACAACAGGATCACCGGTAGGGCGTAAAACAGGATCAGCGGGACAGGGCGGGGGACGGCCCCGGTCAGCGCTCGCGCTCGGGGAGCACGCCGCTGAGCAGGAACGCGACGCTCCGTTCCGTCTCCGTCCAGGCCCTGGTGTCGAGTTCGACGGACTGGAGGAGGGCGCACTCCACCCGGTACCCGTGCTCGGTGAGGTCGCGGCCGACGAGTTCGGCGGCGTCCCGGGTCGCGGCGTGGGTGACGATCCGCTGCGGGCGGCGGTCCGCGACGGCGGAGACCACCGCCGCTCCCCCGCCGCCGACGCGCACCACGTCGGGTTCCGGGAGGTTCTCCAGGACGTGCGGGGCGAGGCCCTGGACGATCTGGAGCTGGACCCCGTGCCTGCGGGCGGCGGCGTCGGCGCGGGCACAGGCGTCCAGGACCCGGTCGACGGCGATGACGGCGGCGCCCGCGCGGGCGGCCTCGACGGCGAAGGCGCCGCTGGCGCAGCCGATGTCCCAGACCAGGTCGCCGGTGCGGGGGCCGAGCCGGGCGAGCTGGGCGGCGCGCAGCAGGTCCGTCTCGCCCTCGCCGAGGGGTCCGTCGTAGCTCTCGGCGGGCAGGGTCCAGCCGCGCGGGCCGGTGCCCGGGTCGCGTCCGGCGAGCCAGCCGTTGTCGGCGGCGGCGGGGACCGGCCCGATGGCGATGACCACGTTGGGGTCGCGCCAGCCGCGGTCGGCGGCCTTGTCGGAGGTGACGACGCTGACCTGTTCGCGTTCGGTGCCCAGCTCCTCGCAGATGACGAAGGTGCGGTGGACGCCTTCGAGGAGCAGACCGAGTTCGGCGGGGCCCGCGCCGGGCGAGGTGAGGACGGCGACCTTGGCGTGGGCGCGGCAGACGTTGACCGCGCGGCGCAGGGTGCGCGGGTGGGCGACGACGACCTGGGCGTCCTCCCAGGCCATGCCGGCCCGCGCGAAGGCGGCGGCGACGGAGGAGACGGCCGGGACGACCTCCACCTCCAGGCCGTGCTCGGGGCCGCGCAGGGTGCGCACGGTGCCGAAGAAGCCGGGGTCGCCGTCGGCGAGGACGACGGCCGTGCCCCGGTGGGAGGCGATGCGGCGGGCGGCCAGGGCGACGCTGCCGAGGCGGATGCGCTCGGCGGTCCGGGGCACTTCGGGGAGTTCGAGGTGGTGGGCGGCGCCCGCGACCAGGGTGGCGGCGCCGAGGGCGGAGCGTGCCGCCGCGTTCAGGGGGGAGCCGTCCCAGCCGATCACCGTGACCCGGTCGGCCATCGTCGTCAGTCTCCAGGTCTTCGCGGGTCGTCAGGGGCCGGTGGCCCGTGCGGGGGTCTGGTGAGGGTACCGGGTGGAACTGCCGTGCGGTGCGCCGGGCCGGTCAGTTCCAGCCCGAGTAGGGGCGGAAGCCGCCGCTCCCGGCGAGTTCCTCGCCCGCGCCCGCGAGGTCCTCGGGCAGCAGGCTCCAGAGGATGTAGTCGGAGCGCAGGTCGGTCCAGCCGCCGTCCTCGGTCCTGACGTGGACTATGCAGGCGTTGCGCAGCACGCCCTCGCTGATGCAGCCGATCTTCTGGGCGACCTGCTGGGCGGCGGTGTTGTCGGCGGGGGTGCGCAGCTCGACGCGCTCGAACTTCTGCGTGGCGAACAGCCATTGGGCGGTGGCGAGGGCGGCCTCGGAGGCGTAGCCCTCGCCGCGCGCCCAGGGGGCCACGATGTAGGAGAGTTCGGTGGACCTGATCTTCCAGTCGGTTCTGGCGAGTTGGACGACGCCGACGAGCCGCTGGGTGAGGAACTCGGTGACGGCGAGGTCGACGCCGCGGCCCGAACCGCGTTGCGCGGGCGCCCGGTCGGTGACCCAGGAGCGGGCGGCGTCCTCGGTGACGGGCTGCGGGACGTCGGTCCAAGCGGCGACCTGCTCGTCGTTCATCATCTCGGTCAGCGCGGGGACGTCGTCCTCGTCGAGGGGACGCAGCACCAACCGCTCCGTGCTGATGGAGATGGTGGGGAAGGTGCTCGTCATGCGCCGCTCCGTAACCTTCGGGAAAATCCTGCGGGGACCGCGAACTGTCCAGCATGCAGCATGGAACCACCGCGCCGCACGACGGGGTCCACTCCTCGTGAGGGAGCGAACCCCGTGCGTGGGCAAGGCCGGTGGGCGCCTCGCGGGACCCTGGCCGGGTCGGCGCGGCCGGTCAGAAGGAGGCGATGACCGAGCCCTGGTACTTGTCCTCGATGAACTTCTTGACCTCGGGCGAGGTGAGGAGCTTGGCGAGCTTCTCGACCCGCGGGTCCTTCTCGTTGCCCTTCTTCACCGCGAGGAAGTTGCCGTAGGGGCTGTCCTTCGCGGACTCCAGGACGAGGGCTTCCTTCGCGGGCTTGATGCCGGACGAGATGGCGTAGTTGCCGTTGACCACCGCGGCGTCCACGTCGTCGAGGGAGCGCACCGTCTGGGCGGCCTCGACCTCCTTGAAGGTGAGCTTCTTGGGGTTCGCGGTGATGTCCTGCGGGGTCGCCTCGGAGCCGACGCCGTCCTTGAGGGTGATGAGTCCCTTGGCGGCGAGGAGCTTCAGCGAACGGGCCTCGTTGACGGTGTCGTTGGGGATGGCGACGGTCGCGCCGCTCTTGAGGGCGTCCACGCTCTTGACCTTGTGGGAGTAGAGGCCGAGCGGCTCCAGGTGGACCGTGACGACGGGCACGATGGTGGTGCCGCGCTTCTTGTTGAAGTCGTCCAGGTAGGGCTGGTTCTGGAAGTAGTTGGCGCCCACCGAGCCGTCCTGGGTGGCGGTGTTCGGCGTGATGTAGTCGGTGAACTCCTTGACCTCCAGGTCGAGTCCGGCCTTCTTCGCCAGGTGGTCCTTGACGTAGTCGAGGATCTCGGCGTGCGGGGTCGGGCTCGCGGCGACGACCAGCGGTCCGCTGTAGTCGGAGGAGGCGTCCTTGTCGGAGCCGCCGCAGGCGGAGAGCCCGAAGGTGAGGGCTCCGGCGGCGAGGACGGCGGTGGTGAGCTTGGCGGTGTTACGCACGAAAAGTGCCTTTCCATCAGGGTGGAGCGCCCCGCGGTCGGTGGTGCGGGGAGTCTTTTGGGGGAGGTGGAGCGGCCGGGTCAGACCGTCTCGGTCTCCGGCGCGGGCGCGGCGCGCAGGAACCTGAGCCGGGGCCCGGGTCCCGAGCGTCCGCCGCGGCGGTGCAGCGAGCGGGCGGCGAGGTCGCCGGCGAACTGGATGAGCGAGATGACGACGGCGAGGATCGCCACGGTGATCCACATCAGCTCGGTCTCGAAGCGCTGGTAGCCGTAGCGGATGGCGATGTCGCCGAGGCCGCCCGCGCCGACCGTGCCGGCCATCGCGGAGTAGCCGATGAGGGCGACGATCGTGGTGGTGGTGCTGGAGATGAGCGAGGGCAGCGACTCGGGGACGAGGACCTTGCGCACGATCGTCCAGGTGTTGCCGCCCATCGACTGCACGGCCTCGACGAGCCCGCCGTCCACCTCGCGGACCGCCGTCTCGACGAGCCGCGCGAAGAACGGGATGGCGCCGATGGCGAGCGGCACGATGGCGGCCTCGCGGCCGATGGTGGTGCCGGTGACGGACCGGGTGAAGCCCATCAGCGCCACCATCAGGATGATGAAGGGCATCGACCGGGCGACGTTCACGATCTGCCCGATGACCTTGTTGGCGACCGTGTTCTGGAGCAGGCCGCCCCGGTCGGTGAGGACCAGCAGGACACCGAGCGGCAGACCGCCGACGACGGCGATCAGGGTGGACCAGCCGACCATGTAGAGGGTGTCCCAACACGCCTGCGAGAGCAGGGGCTGCATCTCGGACCAGCTCACTTGGCACCTTCCTTCACCAGCGCGGGCTCCTGCCCGACGAGGTCGATCTGGAGGCCCTGCTCGCGCAGGAAGCCGACCGGGACCACGTTGTCCTCGTACCGGCCGGGCAGTTCGATGCGCATCCGGCCGACCTGGAGGCCGCCGACGGTGTCGATCGCCGCGCCCAGGATCGATATGTCGATGTTGTAGGTGCGGGAGAGCTGGGAGATGACCGGCTGGGTGGCGGCCTCGCCCTGGAAGGTGACGTCGAGGACGGTGCGGTCGTCGCCGCTGGCCGCGCCGCCGACCGGGAAGAGCGCGGCGGCCAGCTCCGAGCCCGGGGTGGCGAGCAGCTCGCCGACCGTGCCGGACTCGACGATCCGCCCGTTCTCCATCAGGGCGGCGGAGTCGCAGACCGACTTGACGACGTCCATCTCGTGCGTGATGAGCAGGACGGTCAGGCCGAGCTGGCGGTTGAGGTCGCGCAGCAGCCGCAGGATGGAGCGGGTGGTCTCCGGGTCGAGGGCGCTGGTCGCCTCGTCGGAGAGCAGCACCTTGGGGTCCCCGGCCAGCGCGCGGGCGATGCCGACGCGCTGCTTCTGCCCGCCGGAGAGCTGGGCCGGGTAGGACTTCGCCTTGTCGGCGAGGCCGACCAGGTCGAGGAGTTCCAGGGCCTTGCGGGACCGGTCGGCGCCGGAGTGGCCGAGGATCTCCAGCGGCAGCTCGACGTTGTCCTGCACCGTCCGCGAGGAGAGCAGGTTGAAGTGCTGGAAGACCATGCCGATCCGGCTGCGGGCCCGGCGCAGCTCACGGCCCGCGCGCGGACCGCGTCCGGCGAGGGCGGTGAGGTCGAGGCCGTCGACCGTCACGGTGCCCGCCGTGGGGCGTTCGAGCAGGTTGACGCAGCGGATGAGCGAGGACTTGCCGGCGCCGGACTGGCCGATCACGCCGAACACCTCGCCCTCGCGGACGTGGAGATCGACGCCGTCCAGGGCGGTGACGTCTCGTCCGCGCGAGCGGTAGACCTTGGTCAGGCCCGTTGTGGTGATCACTGGGGTTTCCGTCACTGTCGAGGGGCGGGCGTGGGTGTGCCCGATGCGGTCTCCCGCGCTCGACGCGGGTCGGGGCGCGGGGGCTTTCGGTCAGGGACGCGGCACGGTTCTCGCGGTGGCGAGGAGTGCGGGGAGAACGGGTGCGCGCGGGCGGCTTGCGTCCGGTGCGGGGCCGCACGGACACGCCACGGCGTCTCGCTTCGGGGCGCGAGCTCAGGTGGTGCGGGGGCCCTCTAGAAGGCGCGCATTCGACCCGTACAACGAGCACCGGGCGTCAGGGTCGCCTCGGTCGCAAGGGTGCGGCTGCTCGTCGTGGTCATGCGGTCAGTAAACCAGACCGGTGGTGCGGGCGGCCCGCCGCTGTCCACATGCCGGACAGCGGCGGACAGGGGTCAGGAGCGGACGGAGATCTCCACTCCCCCGTCGGTGACCAGCGCCGCCAAGGCCGACAGGTCGCCGACCACGAGGTCGGCGTCCAGCTCGGCCGCGGTGTGGGTTGTGGCCAACGCCACGGTGGTCATCCCGGCCGCGCGGCCCGCGAGGAGACCGGCGGGCGCGTCCTCGAAGACGACGCAGTCGGCCGGTGCGACGCCCAGGGCGCGGGCCGCGAGCAGATACGGCTCGGGGTCGGGCTTGCCGCGGGTGACCTCGTCGGCGGTGACCATCGTCTTCGGCAGGATGCCGACGGCGCCGAGCCGGGCCTCGGCCAG
Organism: Streptomyces sp. SolWspMP-5a-2; assembly: GCF_900091845.1. Classification (GTDB taxonomy): domain Bacteria; phylum Actinomycetota; class Actinomycetes; order Streptomycetales; family Streptomycetaceae; genus Streptomyces; species Streptomyces doudnae. The sequence continues at coordinate 9,811 of NZ_FMCI01000388.1, read as the reverse complement.
CCGCCGGGTGGCGGAGGTGACGACGGCCCAGCGGTCGGCGGGCAGCGCGCCGAGGAACTCCAGGGTGCCGGGCAGCAGCTCCACGCCCCCGCCGGGCACGTCCGCGACCTCCAGCTCCTCGATCCGCGCGACGGCGGCCGGGACGAGGTCGGCGGGCAGCAGGTCGGCGGCTATCTCGGCGGCGGGCCTGCCGTGCAGTCCGACGCGGGCGAAGTCCTCCGCGCCGACGCCGTACTCCCCGGCCCAGCGGGTCCAGCAGCGGTCCACGGAGGCGAGGGAGGAGACGAGGGTGCCGTCGTTGTCGAACAGGAGTGCTTGTGCGCGGAGGGTCATGCCCCCGACCCTACGGCGCGCGCCAGGGCCGACACCGGCGGGCCTTTCCGCCCGTAATAGGGTCGCGGCATGCTTGATGCCCTGACCGTGGTGACCGCCGTCACCGCGCTGCTGCTCGCCGCCTGGTGCGGCTGGGCCGCCTACCGCGACCAGCCGACGAAGGACTGGCACTTCATCGGGATGGCCGTGGTCTCGCTGCTCGCGGCGGTCCAGCTGGTGATCGGGGTGGTGCAGCTGGCCAGGGGCGAGGAGCCGGAGCAGGGCACGGCGATCTTCGTGGCGTACCTGCTGGGCGCTGCCGCGTGCGTCCCGGCGGCCGGTTTCATGTCGCTCGCCGAGCGCAGCCGGTGGGGTTCGGTGACGGCGGCGGCGGGCGGCGTGGTGCTCGCGGTGCTGGAAGTACGGCTGTACGACATCTGGGGAGGCTGAGATGACCGCCGTGTCGCAGGAGAGGCCCAGGAGCCTCGTCAGCGGACCGGGCATGCTGCTGGTCTGGTTCTACGGCGTGATGGTGGTCGGCGCGCTGTCGCGCTCGGTCTACGAGATCGCCACCAAGTTCGACCGGGCGCCGCTGGCGTACGCGCTGTCGGCGCTGGCCGGGCTCGTCTACGCGTTCATCACGTACTCGCTGGTGCGCGGTGGCGAGCGGGCCCGCAGGGCGGCGCTGGTGTGCTGCGCGGCCGAGCTGGCGGGGGTGCTGGTCGTCGGCACCTGGACGCTGCTCGACCCCTCGGCGTTCCCGGACTCGACGGTCTGGTCGGACTACGGCATGGGGTACGTGTTCATCCCGGTGCTGCTGCCGCTGTCGGCGCTGCACTGGCTGCGCAGGTCGGCCGCGGCGGACGCCGGACAGGGCTGAGCCCGGACGCACCGGCGCCGCGCGGGCCCTCACGGGTCGCGCGGCGCCGGTGCGTCCGAGTCCGCGACTGCGGCTGCGGCTGCGTCAGGCAGTGGTGGCCGCGTCAGGCGGTGGTGGCGAAGGCGTCCGCCGCCTTCTCCAGGACGATCATCGGTACGCCGTCGGCGCCCTCGGCGGTGCCGACCGTCTCGTAGCCGACGCGGCGGTAGAGGCGCAGGTTGTTCTCGCTGCGGTGGCCGGTGTGCAGCCGGAAGCGGGTCGCGCCGCGCTCCTGTTCGAGGGCGGACTCGGCCGCCCGGAGCAGCCGGGCGCCGATGCCGTGGCCCTGGAGGCGCGGGTGGACGCAGAGCTTGCCGATGGAGGCGGGGCCGTCCTCGTCGAGGTGGCCGCGGACCGAGCCGACGACCTCGTCGCCGAGCCGGGCCACGAAGACGCAGTCGGTGCTCACCTCGCGGCGGACCTCGTCCAGTGGTTGCACGAGCGGGTCGATGCGGTAGTTGCCGTACAGCGCCGCCTCGCGCTGGAAGCACAGGTACTGGAGCCTGAAGATCTGCTCCGCGTCCTGCTCGGTCGCCACCGAGATGGTCACGCTCATGCCCATGTGCGCACGCCTCCCGCTCACCTGATCGCCGGTTGTTCCCACTCCTATCCCCGCACCGGCCGCGCCGCAACCTCCGGCGCCGGTATTCGTCACGGACAACCCGGGCATCCGGCGTGTTCCGGGTCATGGCGCCCGTGTGAGATGGCCGACTGTCCCCGCGGCGGCGGTCCGGGAACGCGTCCGGCCGCCCGGGAGGCGACCGGGCGGCCGGTGGTCACCGCGGCGGGCGGCGTGGGCGTCAGCGGGCGAGGAAGTCGGCGCGGGCCAGCACGCCGGTGTCGGCGTTGTCGGTGAAGACGCCGTCGATGCCGGTGGCGAAGTAGGCGCGGAAGGCGCCGAACGGGTCGCCGTAGCCGTCCGCGTCGGTGCCCCTGCGGAACTCGGCCGGCAGGAACGGGTTCTCGTTGCGCATCGTGTAGGGGTGCAGGATCAGGCCGACCTTGTGGGCGTCCCTGACCAGGCTGGTCGGGGTGGCGAGGGTGCCGTCGGCCTTCCTCGGGATCACCAGGTCGAGGGTGGGGCCGATGCCCTGCGCGTAACCGGCGATCTCCCGCAGGCCCTTGGGGGTGACGAGGTCGTCGACGGTGCGCGGGTCGCCCGTCTCCACGAAGTCCCAGGGCCGGGTGCCGGCGCCGGAGAGCAGCACCACCAGCGGGTTGTCGACCAGGGTGTTGAGGCGCTGGACGCCGGTGGGCTCGAACGACTGGAGGACGACCGGCGAGTCCCGCCTGTCCTTGCCGTGCTTGTGGAGCAGCTTGGCGACCCGCTCCTCCAGGCCGAGGCCGAGCTTGCGGAAGTAGGTGGGGTGCTTGGTCTCGGGGTAGATCCACACCTGCTTGCCGCGCCTGCGGGTCTGCTCGTCCTGCCACTTCAGGACCTCTTCGAAGGTGGGGATCTCCCAGCGGCCGTCGTAGAGCCTGTTGTGCGGGCGGTTGGCCGGGATGCGCTCGGTGGCGCGCAGCGTCTTCAGCTCGGCGAGCGTGAAGTCCTCGGTGAACCACCCGGTGGTGGGGACGCCGTCCAGCGACTTGGTGGTCCGGCGGGAGGCGAACTCGGGGTGGTCGGCGACGTCCGTGGTGCCGCCGATCTCCGGTTCGTGACGGCACACCAGATGGCCGTCCCTGGTGGGCACCAGGTCGCCCGCCTCGACGATGTCGGCGCCCATGTCGAGGGCGAGCTGGTAGGAGCCGAAGGTGTGCTCGGGGCGGTAGCCGCTGGCGCCGCGGTGGCCGACGATGGTCGGTCTCGGCAGGCTCCGGAGGCCGCCGCCCGGCCGCGTCCCGGCCGCCACCGTGCCGGTGCCGAGCCCGAGGACCGCGCCGCCCGCGCCCAGCACCGCGGCGCCCAGCAGCGTCCGCCGCCCGGTGGTCCCGCCCGTCCGCTCGTCCGACCCCTGCGTCGCCATCCCGCGCCTCCTGCCGTCGTCTTCGCCGCTGCGGGCCGATCGTAGGGGCGCGCACATGACACCAGGGAGACCCCGGCGGGAACGCGCGGGTGGTTCGGGATGTCGGCTGGACGCGGTACCGGCCGGACGGCGGGGACGGCAGGGACAGCGCGTGAGCCGTGAGCCGTGCGGGGGAAACGGCGGTGTGGGCACACCTGTTCACCCTTTCGCCGCAGCGCGACCTCCGTCACACGCGCGGAGGCCGACGACGGCCCCGCCGCACGGCCTTGTCGCAGGTAAACCCGCGTCAACTTCACGTAAGACCTCGGTGAACCCGATGTGCGCGACCCCCGGAACCGCGAGTATCGTCCTCACCTGCACAGACTCATACTGCTTTCCTTGACTTTCGTTGACTTTCCTCGACACCGGAGGGCCCGTTGTCCCGCTTCGTGCTCATCAAGGCAGTGCTCGGACCGATCATGCGCCTGATGTTCCGCCCACGGGTGGAGGGCGCGGAGCGCATCCCGGGTGACGGTCCCGTCATCCTCGCCGGGAACCACCTCACGTTCATCGACTCGATGATCCTGCCGCTGGTCTGCGACCGGCAGGTCGTCTTCATCGGCAAGGACGAGTACGTCACCGGCAAGGGCTTCAAGGGCCGCCTGATGGCCTGGTTCTTCACCGGCGTCGGCATGGTCCCGGTGGACCGGGACGGTGCCAACGGCGGGGTGGCCGCGCTGATGACCGGCCGCCGCATCCTGGAGGAGGGCCGGATGTTCGGCATCTACCCCGAGGGCACCCGCTCGCCCGACGGGCGGCTGTACCGGGGGCGGACCGGCATCGCGCGGCTGACGCTGATGACCGGCGCGCCGGTGGTCCCGTTCGCCATGATCGGCACCGACAAGCTCCAGCCCGGCGGCTCGGGCCTGCCCCGGCCCGGCCGGGTGACGGTGCGCTTCGGCGAGGCGATGGAGTTCTCCCGGTACGAGGGCATGGACCGGGACCGGTACGTGCTGCGGGCCGTGACCGACTCGGTGATGACCGAGGTCATGCGACTCTCCGGCCAGGAATACGTGGACATGTACGCCACCAAGGCGAAGGCCGCCTAAGCTCTCCGAGCGGGTGCGGGCCGTGCGCGACCGACCGCGCGCGGCCCGCACCCGTCTTCTCCGGCTCCCCGGCCGCCGTCCGTCACTCCCCCGACGGGCCGCCGCCACCCGTCACTCCGCCGACGGGACACCACCGTCGCCGTCGCCGCCGTCGAGGCGTTCGTCGCGCAGCATGAACCAGGCCGCGACCGCCGTCAGCAGCAGCACCACCGCGCCCGCCCCGGCCGCAAGGCCCAGGCCGTCCACGAAGGACTGGCGGGCCGACGTCAGCAGCGCCTCGGCCGCCTGCGGCGGCATCCCCGCCGCGGCCTCCACGGCACCGCCCAGCGACTCGTGCGCTCCCTCCGGCGTGCCTACGGGGGACGCGAAGCCGCGGTAGACGCCGGTGACGATCGAGCCGAGGACGGCGATGCCGAGGGCGGCGCCGAGTTCGTACGCGGTCTCCGAGACCGCCGACGCCGAACCGGCCTCCTCGGTGGGGACGGCGGAGAGGATCACGTCGGCCGTCACCGTGAAGGAGAAGCCCGCGCCCACGCCGACGACCAGCAGCGCGGCGCCCAGCAGCGGGTAGCCGGTGGAGCGTTCGAGGGTGGTCAGGGCGGCCAGGGCGAGGCCGATCGCGGCGAGGCCGCCGGCGACCACCCAGCGGACCGAGAAGCGGCGGGCGGCGCGTCCCGCGACCAGTCCGGCCACCACCGCGCCGACGGCGGCGGGCAGTTCGGCCAGGCCCGCCTCCAACGGGCGCCTGCCCTGGACGAGTTGCAGGTACTGGGAGAGGAAGAACACCAGCCCGGCGAGGCCGAAGATGGTGAGCAGGTCGGCGAGGACGGCGCCGCTGAAGCCGCGGTTGCGGAACAGCCGCATGTCCAGCAGCGGTGTCGGCAGGGTGAGTTGGCGGCGCACGAACCCGTACAGGGCGGCGGCGCCGAGCAGGCCGACGGCGAGCGTCGTCCAGGCGAAGCCGTGGGCGGCCGCCTCCTTGACCGCGTAGACGACGCCGATCATGCCGACCAGGGAGAGGGCGACGCTCGCCATGTCCCAGGGGCCGGGGTGGGCGTTCCTCGACTCCGGCAGCAGCTTGACGCCGACCACGACCAGGACCGCCATCACCGGCAGGTTGATCAGGAAGACCGAGCCCCACCAGAAGTGTTCGAGCAGGAACCCGCCGACGATCGGGCCGACGGCGGTGCCCGCCGACGCGGTGGCGCCCCAGACGCCGATGGCGAAGCTGCGCTCGCGCGGGTCGTGGAAGAGGTTGCGGATCAGGGCGAGGGTGGCCGGCATCAGGGTCGCGCCCGCGACGCCGAGCAGGGCGCGCGCCAGGATCATCGTCCCGGGCGTCGTCGCGTAGGCGTTGAGGACGGAGAGCGCGCCGAAGGCGGTGGCGCCGATCAGCAGGATGCGCTTGCGTCCGATGCGGTCGCCGAGGCTGCCCATGGAGACCAGGAGTCCGGCGATGACGAACGAGTAGACGTCGCCGATCCACAGGAGCTGGGTGCCCGAGGGCTTCAGGTCCTCGCTGATGTACGGGGTGGCGAGGCCGAGGACGGTCGCGTCGACGGCCACCAGCAGCACGGCGAGGACGAGGACGGACAGCGCGAGCCACCGGCCGGGGCGCGGTGCCGTCCCGGTCGTCTCCGCCGGCCGCAGGGTGCTGGTCATGATTCCTCTCTCGGTGAGGCGTCCTGCCTCAGTGCGCCGCCGAGCAGCAGCTCGACGGTCATGTGCGTGAAGTCCTTGGGGGCCACCCGGCCCTCGGTCACCGCCCAGGCGCAGGCCGTCAGCAGGCCGTAGAGGGCCTCGGTGAGCCAGGCGGGGGTGAGGTCGATGCGGAAGGCGCCGGATTCCTGGCCGCGCCGGAACAGGGCGGCGATCCGGTCGTCGACGCGGGCCCAGCCGTCGTTGCGTTCGTCGCCCTCGAAGAGCTGGTTCTCGGTGTAGAGGAAGGCGATGAGCCCGGCGGCCGGTTCGGTCTCGCGGACCAGGCGGCGCAGGGCGTCGGCGGCCGGTCCCTCGTCCAGGCGGGCCGCGTCGAGGGCCGCCTCGCACTCGGCGATGCCGAGCGATTCCAGCGCTCTGACCAGGGCGTCCCGGCCCGCGAAGTGGCGGTGCAGGGTGGCGCGGCTGATCCCCGCGGCCTTGGCGACCTCGTCCATCGTGGCGGTGGATTTCCGGGTCAGCAGGGCGGCGGCGGTGCGCAGTACGTGGTCACGGTCGACAGCCATGAGACGAGAGTAACCCATGTGAGACATGAATGTCTCACCGTGGGCACGCACGCCTCATGGCTGCGGAGGGGGTGTGGTCCCGAGGGACCCGCGGGTCAGTGCCAGGGCAGGGCCGCGCGCCGCTCCCAGTAGACGTGCGGGTCCTCGACCAGGGCCGCGAGGCGCGCGAGGTGGTCCTCGTCGAGGTCGACGGCGGCCGCGTGCAGGTTGGAGACGAGCTGCGGGCTGGTGGCGGCGCCGGAGAGGACCACGCCCGCCCACGGCTGCTGGAGGATCAGCGCGAGGGCCACCGCGTCGGAGCCGTACGAGGTCTCCTCGGCGACCGCCTTCAGCGCCTCGGGCGCCTGCTCCCCGGCGAGCCTGCCGTTGGCGACGCCCTCCTTGACGATGACCGTCAGACCGGCCTCGTGGGCCTCGGCGAGCGCGGGCCCGGCCGAGGTCTCCAGCGCGTTGTACGTCGACTGGACGGTCCGGAAGAGGGGCTCGCCGTCGACCGTCACGGCGAGGGCCGCGCGGACCGCCTCGGCCTGGTCGGGGCCGCTGGTGGAGAACCCGACGGTGACCCCGCGGGCGGCGGCGTCGGCCAGCCGGGCGTGCAGTTCCTTGTCGGTGAGGGCCGGGCTGTCCGGGGTCACCGAGTGGATCTGGTAGAGGTCGAGCCGGGCACCGAGCAGCGCCTCGGTCTCGGCGCGCTGGCGCTCGTAGGTCTCCGCCGTGTGGTCCTTGACCTCGTGCCGCTCGGCGTCCGTCGACCAGTTCGCGGTGTACGTGTAGCCCCACTTGCTGCCGACGACGACGTCGTCCACCGCGGGCCGGTCGGTCAGCCAGTCGGCGAGGAACTCCTCGGAGCGGCCGTAGGAGCGGGCGGCGTCGAAGTAGCGCACGCCCTGGGCGTAGGCGGCGTCGAGGAGTTCGTGGGTGCGCTCGCGCAGCGCGGCGACGCTGCGGTCGGCCGGAAGGTCCCGCTCCCGGCCCAGATTGATGTAGCCGGGACGGCCGACGGCGGCGAGACCCAGTCCGATGTGGCAGGTGGGGGTGGTGGCTGACGCCAGTCGGGCGAAGGGCATCACGGGCTCCCGTCGGTCGGCTCCTTGCGGCTGCCCGACCAACCTACCCGCGATGCCCGCTCCCTCACTTCTTGGCTTCGGCCCACCGGTGCTGGCCCGCCAGATCGGCCTTGACCTCGGCCAACTGCACGGCGACGGCGCTCGGGGCGGTGCCGCCGCGGCCGTCGCGGGAGGCGAGCGCGCCGGGGACGTTGAGGACGGCGCGGACCTCGGGGGTGAGGTGGGCGCTGATCTTCGCGAACTGCTCGTCGGTCAGCTCGTCCAGCTCCTTGCCCTCGGACTCGGCGGCCTTGACGCACTCACCGGCCACCTCGTGCGCGACCCGGAACGGCACGCCCTGCTTGACCAGCCACTCCGCGATGTCGGTGGCGAGCGAGAAACCGGCCGGGGCCAGTTCCTCCATCCGCGCGCGGTGGACGGTGAGGGTGGCCATCATGCCGGTGAAGGCGGGCAGCAGGACCTCGAGCTGGTCGCAGGAGTCGAAGACCGGCTCCTTGTCCTCCTGGAGGTCGCGGTTGTAGGCGAGCGGCAGGGCCTTGAGGGTGGCCATGAGGCCGGTGAGGTTGCCGATCAGGCGCCCCGACTTGCCCCGGGCCAGCTCGGCGATGTCGGGGTTCTTCTTCTGCGGCATGATCGAGGAGCCGGTGGAGAAGGCGTCGTGCAGGGTGACGAAGGAGAACTCCTTCGTGTTCCAGATGATGACCTCCTCGGCGATCCGGGAGAGGTTCACCCCGATCATCGCGGTGACGAAGGCGAACTCGGCGACGAAGTCCCGGGAGGCGGTCCCGTCGATGGAGTTGCCGACGCTGCCGTGCTCGAAGCCGAGGTCCCGGGCGACCGCCTCCGGGTCGAGGCCCAGCGAGGAACCCGCGAGGGCGCCGGAGCCGTAGGGCGAGACGGCGGTCCGCTCGTCCCACTGGCGCAGCCGCTCGGCGTCCCGGGAGAGCGCCTGCACATGCGCCAGGACGTGGTGGGCGAAGAGGACCGGCTGGGCGTGCTGGAGGTGGGTGCGGCCGGGCATGGCCACGTCCGGATGGGCCTCGGCGAGACCGACCAGCGCGTCCTGGAGGTCGGCGATCAGGCCGCCGATGATCCGGGCGTGGTCGCGCAGGTACATCCGGAAGAGGGTGGCGACCTGGTCGTTGCGGGACCGGCCGGCGCGCAGCTTGCCGCCCAGGTCGGGGCCGAGCCGCTCCAGCAGGCCGCGCTCCAGGGCGGTGTGGACGTCCTCGTCGGCGACGGTGCCGGTGAAGGAGCCGTCGGCGACGTCCGTCTCCAGCAGGTCGAGCCCGGCGATCATGCGGGTCAGCTCGTCCTCGGTGAGCAGCCCCGCGGTGTGCAGCACGCGCGCGTGGGCGCGGGAACCGGCGATGTCGTAGGGGGCGAGGCGCCAGTCGAAGTGGACGGACGCGGACAGCTTGGCCAGGGCCTCCGCGGGACCGTCGGCGAAACGGCCGCCCCAGAGCCGAACGTCACCGCTGTTGCTGCTCACTCGCGTTGCTCCTCACACCGACCGGACACTGACCCGACTGCTCTGCATGAGTATGCAGAGCTTTGCATGATTCGTCAATTTGACCCGGCGGGCGGCGGGCGCGCGGAAATTCTCGCGCGTTCCGCAGGGGGCTTGAACAAACGAAACCGCTTTCCCGTACTCACCCGCGAACGGCGCCGCGTTGTCCGCACATCCCCTCCCGACCCAAGCGAGGCATCCCCATGTCCAGGGCCCTTCCGAAGTACAACAAGCGCCGCGTCGCCGTCATCGGCGGTGCCGCCGCGGTCGTCCTGTCCGGAGCGGTGATCGCCGGCAGCGCACTCGCCGGGGAGAGCTCCCGGCACGACAGCACCGCCGGGGCCCGCACCCTGGCCGCCTCCCCCGGCACCATCAGCTGCCCGGACGTCGCCTCGCGACTGCCCGCGGTCCCCGCCTCGGCGCAGGCCGAGATCGACCGCAACCTCGCCCTCCTCCAGACCCAGATCGACGAGGCGAACAAGCGCCTCGTCGACACCGTCGGCCAGGGCGGACCCAACTTCGTCGACAACGCGATCCTCGGCCCGCTGAAGGACAAGCGGGTGGCCACCATCAACCGGATGGCGACCGCCATCGGCCGCACCGCCGCCAAGCCCACCGGCCTCGACGCGCTCGCGCCCTGCGCCCTCGGCGCGGCCGGGACCGGCGCGGACACGGGCGCGGGCGACGGCGGCGCCACGGCCGCCCCGAGCCAGGAGGCCCCGG
>NZ_FMCI01000389.1 GCF_900091845.1 Streptomyces sp. SolWspMP-5a-2 | reverse complement strand
CCGTTCGGCGACGGCGCGCCGACCGTCGTCACCCACCGGGCGCCGGTGGCGGGCAAGCCCGCCGCGCGCGGCCGGGCCGCCGGGCTGAAGGCGCTGGCCCGCCGCAACCTGGTGGCGGCCGGGGCGGGCGCGCTGCTCGTCGCCGTCCTCGGCACCGTGGTGACGCTCGGGGCGACCTCGAACAACGACGCCGACACCCCCTCCGACCGGGTCGGCGTCAACCCGACGGCGGGCGTCGACCTGGACGACGGCAGCGTCGGCGCCGACGCCCCGACCGCGGGCGACAGCCACACCACCGACACCGGCACGGCCACCGGACGGGCCACCGACCCCGGCCCCGACGGCACCCTGGGCACCTCGGACGACCCGACGCCCTCCGGCAGCGGGCGCCCCTCGGCCGACCCGACCGGCAGCCGGGGCCCGAGCGGCTCGGCGGGGCAGGGCCAGTCGTCCCGCCCGCCGTCGTCGCGGCCGTCCTCCGGCTCCCCGACGACGCCCAGGCCGTCCGACCCGCCGTCCGGCGGCTCCGGGTCGCCCAGCGACAGCCCGACGCCGAGCGACGGGGAGACGCCCGACCCGACCGGCTCCGCGACCGGGGAGCCCAGCACCACCGACTCCGCCAGCGGGCCGGGCACGCCGTCCACGCCGGTGCAGAGCAGCGACGGTACGGCCTCCGCGTCGGCCTCGCCGAGTGCTTCCGTCGACGTGATCTGAGCGCGCGGCGTACGCGAAAGGGCCGGATCCGTCGATGGATCCGGCCCTTTCCGGTCGTACCTGTTCCGGTCGCGTCCTAGAACAGGCGCAGCTTGTCGTCCTCGATTCCGCGCAGGGCGTTGTAGTCGAGGATCTGGCAGCCGATGCCGCGGTCGGTGGCGAGCACCCGGGCCTGCGGCTTGATCTCCTGGGCGGCGAACACCCCGCGGACCGGCGCGAGATGCGGGTCGCGGTTCAACAGCTCCAGGTAGCGCGTCAGTTGCTCGACGCCGTCGATCTCGCCGCGCCGCTTGATCTCGACCGCGACGGTCTTCCCCTCGGCGTCCCGGCACAGGATGTCGACCGGGCCGATCGCGGTCATGTACTCGCGCCGGATGAGCGTGTAGCCGTCGCCGAGCGTCTCGATGCGGTCGGCGAGCAGCTCCTGGAGGTGCGCTTCCACGCCGTCCTTGATCAGGCCGGGGTCGACGCCGAGTTCGTGCGACGAATCGTGGAGGACTTCCTCCATCGTGATGATCAGTTTCTCGCCCCCCTTGTTGACGACCGTCCAGACCCCTTCGTCGTCCCCGGCGCCCTCCTTCAAGGTGCACGGCGGAGACATCCAGTTGAGGGGCTTGTAGGCGCGGTCGTCCGCGTGGATCGAGACGCTGCCGTCGGCCTTGACGAGGATCAGGCGGGGCGCCGAGGGAAGGTGGGCGGTGAGCCGGCCGGCGTAGTCGACGGAGCACCGGGCGATGACGAGACGCATGGTCGGCAACGCTACTCGACGCCCGTGGGTGCACGCGATTCGCCCTGGAATTCGTCTGTTCGTTTATGGCCGATTGTGCCCCTAACGGGAGCGCCCTATGTACGCATTCTCCTGGTGCCGCTCCCGGCCGTTGCTTACCGTAGTGAACGGGAGGTCGCGAGGCGTGTACTCAGCGTGCTCGACCCCGCGCGCTCCCTCATCTGTCCGGCAACCCCCGCTCGGCGGGGGTGCGAGAGGAGTACCCATGTCGCTCGACGTCTCACCGGCCCTACTCGAACAGGCCGAGCGAGGCGAGGTCGACGAAGCCGCCTTCGTCGACTGCGTCCGGACCTCCCTTCCCTACGCGTGGGAGATGATCAGCTCTCTGGTGGCCCAACTGAAGGTGGACGGCGGCGAATTCGCCGACAACCAGACGCCCCCTCCGAACGAGCAGGCGCGCGGCCAACTGCTGCGTGCCCTCGCCAGCGACGCGATACGCGGCGCGCTCCAGCGCCACTTCGGGGTGCGCCTGGCCTTCCAGAACTGCCACCGGGTGGCGGTGTTCCCCCTGGACTCCTCGGCCGACGAGAGGCTCACCCGCTTCACGTCGATCCGGGGCCAGTTGCTCAACCAGTCCCCGGAACTCCGGGACTGCTGAGCCGCGGGACCCTGCTTGCCGCTCCGTGCGCGGGAGGTGCGATCAGCATCGGAGCGGCAGGCACGTCCCGGCCCTTCCCGCCGTCTCGCTCACCGCAGGTGCGGCAGCACCTCGGTACCCAGCCTGCGGACGTTCTCCTCGGTGGCCGCGAGATCGCCCGACCCCTCGACGAGCAGGGCGAAACGGGACACCCCGGTGCGTTCGCCGGTCGCCGCGAGCCGGTCGGCGCAGAGCCGGGGCGTGCCCACCGGGTGCAGCCCGCAGAGGAGTTCGGTGTACTCCAGCGGGTCGCGCATCCGCCGCGGCCGCCCGTCGACCGTGACGTGCGCGCCGAGCCCCTGCCGCAGCCACCCGGGCATCGACTTGGTGAGCGCCTCGACCGCGTCGGTGCGCCGGTCCGCGACCTGGCAGACGCCCGCCGACACATGGGCCGCCGCCCGCACCTCGTCGGGGTCGAGCCCGGCGGCCCGCGCGTGCCGCGCCCAGAGCCGGACCATCTCGGCCTTCTCCTCGTCCCCGACGTGCATCCCGAGCAGCATCGGCAGCCCGCGCTCGGCGGCCAGCCGCACGCTCGCGGGGGAGGTGCACGCCACCACCACCTCGGGCCCGGGAGCCTCGGTGAGCGACTCGTCGGGCCGGGGGACGACGGCGACCTCGCGGAAGTCGAAGCGGGTGCCCCGGCCCGACACCGACGGCTCCCGCAGCCAGCGGGTCAGCAGGTCGAGGGATTCGGGGAACCCCTCCTCGTACGCGTCGAGCCCGGACCCGAACACCTCCAGGTCGACCCAGGGCCCGCCGCGCCCGACGCCCAGCGAGAAGCGGCCGCCCGAGACGAGGTGCAGCAAGGCGGCCTGCTCGCCGACGGCCACCGGGTGGGCGGTGGGCAGGACCGTCACCGCGGTGCCGACGCGGATGCGCTCGGTGCGGCCGAGCAGCAGCGCGGCCAGGGTGATGGCCGACGGGCAGGTGCCGTACGGCACGAAGTGGTGCTCGGCCAGCCAGACCGAGTCGAGGCCGACCTCCTCGGCCGTCTCCGCCGAGCGGACCGCGCGGTGCAGTGCCTCCCCCTGGCCCTGTCCGGGGAACTGGGCCGCCAACACGAAAGTTCCAACGTGCATTGATCTGTTCCTGCTTCCTTGGCTCCGACCGGGAGCTCCCCCACACCCGCATAACCGGATGACACGTGCCGAGGACACGGCCTGGCGAGGAGATTTGCGGATTGTCTGCAGAATGCGGGTCCGGGAAGGGGGACTTGCGGGGATTGCCGTACTACGCCTACCCGTGTCCGCGCCCTTTAGGCTGGAGGGCGCCCTTGCCCCCTGACAGCCCCGTGAGGTGTCCCGTGTCCCCGCGTCGCAACCGACCCAAGGGATCCGACCCGTCGGGCCCGTCCGGACGCAGTGCCGAGGACGACCGGCCGGGCCGCTACGGCGGCTGGCAGGCGACCGAGAGCTGGCAGGGCGAGGAGTGGAGCGTGCGGCACGTCGCGGGGGCCAGCGCGCAGGGCAAGACGTACCGCTGCCCGGGGTGCGACCAGATGATCGCCTCCGGCGTCCCGCACGTGGTGGCCTGGCCCGAGCACTCGGGCGTCGACGAGCGCCGCCACTGGCACAAGGCCTGCTGGAACGCGAAGGACCGCCGCACCACCCGGGTGCAGCGGTCCCGCAACGCGCCGAGGTTCTGATCCGCTACACGTCCCGCCGGTGGAGCAGGGCGACGGCGCCGGCGAACGCGACGGCCGTGACGCCCACCGCGATCCACAGCGGGTCCCAGCCGCTGGGGCCGCTGTCGCCGAGCGAGGTGGAGTAGAAGACCCCGATCTGGCTGGGGATCGAGTACGAGAACAGGCCGCTGCGCAGCCACTCCAGGGCCTGCGCGACCATGAACAGGGCGATCACCAGCGGGGCCAGCACCAGCGCGATCATCAGCGTGATGGCGCCCGCCGAGTGCCGGATGATCGAGCCGACCAGCAGCGACAGCAGCCCGAGCAGCGCGACGTACAGCGAGACGCCGAGCGTCGCCTTCAGCCACTCCTGGCCCGTCGGCTGCCGCGCGCCGTCCAGCATCGCCACGTCCATCAGCCCGACCAGCGTCACCGACACGAACGTCACGGTGAACGCCACCGCGAAGAACACGATCGACTTGGCCGCCAGCACCCGGCCGCGCGAGGGGCACGCCGTCGTGGTGGTGCGGATCATGCCGGTGCCGTACTCCGACGCCGTCGTCAGGACGCCGAGCGTGACCACGCACATCATGCCGAGCAGCACTCCGAAGAAACCGAACGAGAGCGGGCTCTCCTGCCCGTAGTCGACCTCGGTCGCGCTGCCCGACACCAGCCCGGCCACCGCGAGGCCGATGCCGACGACCAGCACCACGAAGACGCCCAGCGTCCAGATCGTCGAGCGCACCGAGCGGATCTTCGTCCACTCCGAGGCGATCGCGTGCCCGAGATGCGTGCGCACGACGGGGATCGGCGAGGTGTACCCCGGGTACGACGGCCCGCTCCCGGCCTGCCACTGGGGCGCGGCGGACGGCGGCGTCGGGTGCTGTGGCGTGCTCATCGGACGTCCTCGGGCTTCGTCGGGTCGGCGGCAGCGGGCGGAGTGCCGGGCGCCGCCGGAGCCTCGGACGCGGCCTGGGGAGCCTGCTGCGGGGGCTGTGCGGGCGGCTGCGGCGCGGCGGGGGCGGGCTGGGCGTAGGGGTTCGGCGGGGTGGCGCCGGGCGCTCCAGGCGCCATGTACGGGTTCGGGGCCTGCCGGCCGCCGTACGGGTCGGGCATCGCGAACGCCTGCCCGCCCTCCTGCGGGGGCGGCGGGGCGTACCAGCCGGGCTGGCCCTGCCCCGGGACCGGCACCGGCGGCTGCGCCCCCGGCGGCAGCGGCTGCATCAGCCCGGCCTTCTGGTCGTCGGTCGACCGGTAGTCCACCGCGCCCTGCGTCATCCGCATGTACGCCTCCTCCAGCGAGGCCTGGTGCGGCGACAGCTCCCACAGGCGGACGTCGGTCTCGTGCGCGATGTCGCTGATCCGCGGCATGGGCAGCCCCGTCACCCTTAGCGCGCCGTCCTGCTCGGGCAGCACGTGGCCGCCCGCCTCGGTCAGCGCGGACGACAGCTTCTCGCGCTGCTGCGGCTCGGTGTCCGGGGTGCGCACCCGCGCGAACCCGGCCGAGTTGGCCGCGATGAAGTCGCGCACGCTCATGTCGGAGAGGAGCTGTCCGCGCCCGATCACGATGAGGTGGTCGGCGGTCAGCGCCATCTCGCTCATCAGGTGCGAGGAGACGAAGACCGTGCGGCCCTCGGCGGCCAGCATCTTCATCAGGTTGCGGACCCAGAGGATGCCCTCCGGGTCGAGGCCGTTGACCGGCTCGTCGAACAGCAGCACCTGGGGGTCGCCGAGCAGCGCGGCGGCGATGCCGAGCCGCTGGCCCATGCCGAGCGAGAAGCCGTTGGAGCGCCGGGAGGCGACGTCCTGGAGGCCGACCACGCCGAGCACCTCGTCGACCCGGCGGGCCGGGATGCCGGACAGCTGCGCCAGGCTGAGCAGGTGGTTGCGTGCGGTCCGCCCGCCGTGCACGGCCTTGGCGTCGAGCAGCGCGCCGACCTGACGGGCCGCGTTGGGCAGCTTGCGGTAGGGGTAGCCGCCGATGGTCACCTGACCCGAGGTGGGGTTGTCGAGGCCGAGGATCATCCTCATCGTCGTGGACTTCCCGGAGCCGTTGGGTCCGAGGAACCCGGTGACGGCGCCCGGCCGCACCTGGAAGGAGAGGTTGTACACAGCGGTCTTGTCGCCGTAGCGCTTGGTCAGGCCGACTGCCTCGATCATGCTCCGCACCCATCGAAAGGTTCAGGACAGCGGGGCGCACGCCCCCCGTAAGGGTTAGGAGGATATCCAGGAGCTGACGGTTCCGCTCAAGGGAGAGTAAAAGGTTGCCGCTCCGCAACCTCCCCCGTCACCGCCCTAGGCGTCCCGCCGCCTCAGCAGCAGGTAGCCGCCCAGGAGCGCCGCCAGCACCCAGAGCACCATGATCCCCAGCCCGCCCCACGGACCGTAGGGCGTGCTGTCGTCCGGCCGGGACACCACCTGCATGATCTTGCTGCCCGCCTGGTCCGGCAGGAACCGGCCGATCTTCTTCGTCGCGGACACGTTGCCCAGGATGTTGGAGATCAGGAAGAAGAACGGCATCAGGATGCCCAGCGACAGCATCGGCGAGCGCAGCATCGTCGCGACGCCCATCGAGAAGACCGCGATCAGCGTCATGTACAGACCGCCGCCGAACACCGCCCGCAGCACCCCGGGGTCGCCGAGGGAGGCCCGGTGCGGGCCCAGCATCGCCTGGCCGAGGAAGAACGCGGCGAAACTGGTCGCCATCCCCACCACCAGCGCTAGCGCCGTCGCCACCGCGAGCTTGCTGGCCAGGAACGTGCCGCGCTGCGGGACCGCGGCCAGCGAGGTGCGGATCATGCCGGAGCTGTACTCGTTGGACACCACGAGGACCCCGAACACGATCATCGCGAGCTGACCGAGGCTCATCCCGGCGAAGCTGATGAACGTCGGGTCGAAGGTGAGCCGGTCCTGCGGGGTCATGGAGTCGAAGTCGTGCCTGGACAGGGCCGAGATCAGCATGCCGAGCGCGATGGTGACGACCACCGCGAGGGAGAGCGTCCACACCGTCGACGCCACCGAGCGGATCTTGGTCCACTCCGACCTGATCACCTGGATCGCCGTCATCTCACTTCCCCTCCCAGCCGGCGCCCCACCCGTCCCCGGCCCGCGCGCCGGGCGGTGCCGCGGGCCGGTCCGTGCCGTCCCGCCGGTCGGAGGGGGCGGCACCGTGCGCGTGGTACTCCACCGACTCGGCCGTCAGCTGCATGAACGCCTCCTCCAGGGACGCCTGCTGCGGGCTCAGCTCGTGCAGCGTCACCCGGTGCTGCGCGGCCAGGTCGCCGATCCGCTCCGCCGGGACGCCGTCCACCTCCAGCGCGCCGCCGTCCACCTCGGCGACGGCCATGCCCGCAGCGCGCAGCGCGTCGAGGAACGCCTCCCGCTGCGGGGTGCGGACCCGGACGTAGCCGCGCGAGTTGCGGGCGATGAAGTCCGGCATGGAGGTGTCCGCCAGGAGCCTGCCCTGCCCGATGACGACGAGGTGGTCCGCGGTCAGCGCCATCTCGCTCATCAGGTGCGACGAGACGAACACCGTCCGGCCCTGCCCGGCGAGGGATTTCATCAGGTTGCGGATCCAGTGGATGCCCTCCGGGTCGAGCCCGTTGACCGGCTCGTCGAACATCAGGATCCGCGGGTCGCCCAGGAGCGCGCCCGCGATGCCCAGCCGCTGCCCCATGCCGAGCGAGAACCCCTTGGCCTTCTTGCGCGCGACCGCCGTGAGGCCCACCGTGTCCAGCACCTCGTCCACCCGGCGGCGCGGGATGCCGTTGCTCTGCGCGAGACAGAGCAGATGGTTGTAGGCGGTCCGCCCGCCGTGCATCGCCTTCGCGTCGAGGAGTGCGCCGATCGCGGTCAGCGGGTCCTTGAGCCGGTCGTAGTGGCGCCCGTCGATCCGCACGTCGCCCGACGTCGGCCGGTCCAGGCCCAGCATCATCCGCATCGTCGTCGACTTCCCGGCGCCGTTGGGTCCCAGGAACCCGGTGACGATGCCGGGCCGCACCGTGAAGGTGAGGTCGTCCACCGCCGTCTTCTCGCCGTACCGCTTGGTCAGCCCCTCCAGCTCGATCATGCGGGCCACGCTAGGGCCGGGTTTCGGCGGCTGCCACTCGAAAAGGAGCCACGCCGCACGGCGAAGGCCCGCACTCCCCGAGGGGCGTGCGGGCCTTGCGGGTACCCGAGGTACTACCGGGTCTGCTGCGCCGGAACCCCGCGGGAGATCGGCTCGTCCTCGACCGGTGAACCGGCCGCGGCCACGGCGGCACCGGTGAGGGTGGCGAGCATCTCGCGCACGTTCGTCAGCTGGGCGTTGATCGAGTCGCGGCGGTTGGTGAGCGCCGCCAGCTCGCGCTCCGATTCCGAACGGATCCGGTCGGCCTTGGCGTTCGCGTCGGCCACGATGTCCTCGGCCTGGCGCTGCGCCGTCTCCACCGTCTGACGGGCGCGGCGCTCCGCGTCCGTGCGGAGCTTCTCGGCCTCCAGGCGGAGCTGCTCGGCGCGGTGCTCGATCTCCGCGAGACGCTTCTCCGCCTTCTGCTGACGCGAGGCGAGGTCGCGCTCGGACTGCTCGCGGCGCTTGGCGAGGTTCGTCTCGAAGTCCGCGGCGGCCTGGGCGGCCTTGGCGCGGGTCTCCTCGAAGAGGGCGTCGGCCTCCTCACGCTTCGACTGCGCGTCCTTCTGCGCCTCGGAACGCAGCTGAGAGGCGTCGCTCTTGGCCTTCTCGACGATCCGGACGCCCTCGTCCTCGGACTTCGCCTTGCGTTCGGCCGCGAAGGACTCCGCGTCGTTGCGGACCTGCTGGGCCGCCGACTCGGCGAGTTCACGGTGCTGTTCGGCCGCGCGCCGCGCCTCCTCGCGCAGATCCTTGGCCTCTTCCTCGGCGAGGCGCAGGATCTTCTCGACCCGCGCGCCGAGGCCGGCGTACGACGGCTCGGCGTCGCTTACCTGGGCCTGGGCGTTCTGCGTCTCGAGGTGCAGTTCCTCGATGCGCTTTTCCAGAGCGGTGATGCGGGCGAGAGCGCTGTCACGGTCGGAGACGAGCTTGGAGATACGTTCGTCCACCTGAGCGCGGTCGTACCCACGCCGCACAAGCTCGAAGCCGTAGGGGGAAGTGTCGCTCATGGGGTTCCTGTCGAATGAGACCGGTGAGGTGATAGAGGGAATCCTAGGGGCCGAAGCGGTGTGTCATCGAGCGGATACGTGTTTGATCTGGAGAATGACACCCCTTTTGAGTGGCTGTCCGGTGCAGACGTTGCCAAGGAGTCAGGTCAAAGCCACCTGAAGGCACCCGAACCGGGCAGAGATCGTTAGCTGTCTGACGACTTGCCACCCGAACGGGGGGCTCCGACCGTCGCGCCCGCCTTGACCCCGCCGTCCTTCGCGCCCGGGGTCTCGAAGGACTCCAACGCCTCCAGCACGTCCTGGACACGGGAGATCTCGGCGTTGATGTCCTCGCGCCTGCGCACCAGGACCTCCAGCTCCCGCTTGCCCTCCTCGACCGTCCGCTTCGCCTCGCGGATCGCCTCCGCCTTCAGCTCCTCGGCCTCCCGGACGAGCGTCGCCTTCTTCTGCTCGGCCTCCTTCAGGAGCCCCTCGGCCTTCTTGACGGCGGCGATGCGCACCTTGCCCGCCTCCGAATTGGCCTCGGACACCAGCTCCTTGGCCTTCGCCTGCGCCTTGCCGAGCTGCTCCTCCGCCGCCTTGATGAGCGCGTCGCACCGGTCACCGGTCGACTTCATCGTCTCCGCCGACTCCCGGCGGGCCCGCTCGTGCAGCGCCTCGATCTCGCCGGTGATCCGCTCCCGCAGCTCCTCCGCGCGCTCCCGGGTCGCCGTCGCGTCCCGGCGGGCGCCCACCAGCAGCTCGTCCGCGTCCGTACGGGCCTTCTCCACCAGGGAGTTGCCCTCGACGGTCGCCTCCGCCAGCAGCCGGTCGGCCTCCGTGCGGGCCCCGCCCACCATCCGGTCGGCCCGGGTCTCCGCCTCCGCGGTCGTCCGGTGCGCCTGCTGCTGCGCCTCGGCGAGCAGCTTGTCGGCCTCGGCGGTGGTCTCCGTGATGAGCGTGTCGACCTGCTCCGCCACGTCGGAACGGCGCTTGTTGGCGTGCTTGCGGGCCTCGTCCAGGGTGCGCTCGGACTCCTCGCGGGCGGCGGCGGTGACCCGCTCGGCCTCCGCGTGCGCCTCCGCCTTCACCCGCTGCGACTCGTCCCGCACCCGCTCGGCGTGCAGCTGTGCCGCGCCGACGGTGTCCGCCGCCTCGGCCCGCAGCCGCTCCGCCTCGCCGGTCGCCTCGGCGATCAGCTGCTCCGCCTTGGCGACCGTCTCCGACCGCATCCGGTCGGTGTCCGCGATCGTCTCGTTGGTCAGCCGCTCCGCCTCGGCGCGCGACTCCGTGATGAGGGTGTCCGCCTGCGTCGCCGCGTCCGAGCGGATCCGGTTGGCGTCGTCCCGCGCGTCCGCCCGGGTCCGCGACGCGGCCTGCTCCGCCTCGGCGACGGCGTCCGACGCCTGCGTCCTGGCCCGCTGGGCGTGCTCGGTGGCGTCCGTGCGCAGCCGCTCGGCCTCCGCGATCGCCTCCGAGACGGTGTGCTCGGCGAGGGACTTCGCGGCCTGCGACTCCTCCGCGGCCTCCCGCCGCACCCGGTTGGCGTCCTCGGTGGCCCGCTCCCGCTCCGCGTACGCGTCGCCCCGGACCCGGTCGGCCTCCTCCTGCGCCTCCCTGCGGGTACGGTCCGCCGCGTGCTCGGCGGCCGACCGCAGCCCGTTGATCTCCTCCTGGGCCTGCTCGTGCAGCCCCGCCACGGACTCCCGCACCTGCTGGGCGTGCTGCTCGGCGGCCGACACCATCTCGTTCGCCCGCCGGTCCGCCTCCTCGACCAGCCGGACCGCCTCGGCCTGCGCCTCCTCGACGCGGTTGCGCGCCGACGCGAGGAGTTCCTCGCTCTGCTCGCGGGCCCGCTGCCGCTCCTGGTCCGCCTCGGACCGGGCCGCGCCGAGCAGCTCCTCGGCCTCGCGGCGGCGCCTCGCGGCCTCCTCCTGGGCGGCGGCCAGCGTCTCCGACGCCTCCGCGCCGAGCCGCTCGGCGGCGGCCAGCGCCTCCGACCTCACCCGGTCGGCGGTGTCCTGCGCCTCCGATTTCAGCCGCTCGGCCTCGGCCGTGGCCTCGGACCGCAGCCGGACCGCGACGGCCTCGCCCTCGGCCCGGGACGCGGACGCGTCCGACGCGGCCTCGGTGCGCAGCCGTTCGGCCTCCGCGTCGGCCTGCTCCCGCAGCGAGCGGATCCGGTCGGCGGCCTCGGCGCGCAGCCGTTCGGTCTCCTCGCCCGCCTCGCGGCGGATCCGGGACGCCTCCTCGCGCGCGTCCGACAGCGCCTGCTCGGCCGCCGCCAGCCGCTCCTCGGCCTCCGACTGGAGCCGGGTCAGCTCGCCCGCGGCCTCCTCGCGCCGGGCCTCGACGCCCCGCTCGGTCTCCTCGCGCAGCTCGCGCGCGGCCTGCTCGGCGTCGGCCGTGATGCCCTCGGCCCGCTCGGTCGCCTCGGCGCGGTGCCGCTCGGCCTCCTTGCGGGTGCGCTCCAGGGTCTCCTCGGCCTGACGGCGCAGCGTGGTGGCGCGCTCGATGGCCTCGGTGCGGACCTTCTCGCTGTCGCCCGACGCCTTCTGGCGCAGCTCGTCGGCGTCGACCTTCGCCTTGGCGAGCAGCTCCTCGGCCGTCTTGGCGGCCTCCTCGATCTGCTGGACGGCCTCCTTGCGGGCCTCCGCGCGGATCTTCTCGCCCTCCGCGACGGAGTCCGCGCGCAGCTGCTCGGCCTCCCCGCGCAGCCGGCGGGCCTCCTCCTGGAGCTCGACCGTCTTGGCGCGGTACTCCTTGGTGTCGTCCTTCGCGGCGCCCTTGAGCTGGGCGGCGAGGTCGTGCGCCTCCTCGCGCAGCCGGTCCGCCTCGGCCTCGGCCTCGGCGCGCAGCCGCTCGGCCTCCTCGGCGGCGGCCTTGGTGGTGTTCCTGGCCTCCTCGGACGCCTTGTTGAGGACGTCCTCGGCGGTCTTGGCCGTCTTGGCGAGCTGGGAGGCGCTCTCCTCGGCGGTGATGGTGCGCGCCTTCTCGGACGCCTCCGCGAGGAGCTTCTCGGCCTCCGAGCGGGCGTCGGCGACGAGCTGCTCGGCGTCCGCCCTGGTGCTCTCGGCCTCCTTGGTGGCCTCGCTGACCAGCCGGGCGACCTGCTCCTTGGCGGTCCTGGTGCGCTGCTCGTTGGCCGACTCGGCCCCGGCCAGCGCCTTGGCGGCGGCCTCCTTGGCCTCGTTGACCAGCTTCTCCGCCTCGGACTGCGCCTTGCGCAGCGCCTCCTCGGCGTCCGTCATCCGCTGCTCGGCGGCCCGGCTCAGCTCACCGGCCTGGCGGCGGGCGCTGTCCGACTCGTTCGCCGTGGAGCTGCGCAGCGCCTCGGCGTGCTCGGTGGCCTCCTGGGCCTGCACGGAGGCGGCGGTCAGCAGCCGCTCGGCGTCCGTGCGGGCGCGGCGCAGGATCTGCTCGGCCTCCGCGCGGGCCGTCTCGGCGTCGGCCTGGAGGCGCTGGCGGGCCTCGGCGGTGACCCGCTCGGCCTCGGCGCGGGCCGCGGCCATCGACTGCTCGGCCTCGGCGCGGGACTCGTCGAGGAGCCTGCGGGCCTGGGACTCGGTGCGGGCGCGGAGCTGCTCGGCCCACGACACGTTCTCGTTGACGTGGGACTCGACCGTCTGACGGCGCTCGGCCAGCTCCTGGTCGAGCTGCTGGCGCCTGGTCACCGCCTCCTGGTGCAGCTCCGCCTGGAGCCTGGCCGCCTGTTCGGCGTGCTCCTGGAGGATGCGCTGGGTCTGCGCGCGGGCCTGGCTCAGCTCCCGCTCGGCGTCCTGGCGCAGCTGATCGGCCTGCACCTGGGCGTTCCGCAGCATCTGCTCGGCCTGGTAGCCGAGGTCCCCACCGCTGTCGTAGGCGGGCCGGGACATGATGGTGCGCCGCGCCTCGTGCAGCTTGGCGCGCAGCACCTCGACCTGGTAGCCGAGGTCCTCGGCGTGCTGGATCGCCTTCTCCCGCTCGGTCTTCAGCCGCTCCATCTCGGCCTCGAACCGAGAGAGGTGGTCGACGTCAGCCGCCGGCTCTCGCTCCTGGCGTTCGTAGCCCCGCACTGCGCGGTCCCATCCGTCCCCTGGTCGCAGGTCTTTCCAAACGAGCACCGTCCATCCGCCGGACGGTGCCCCCGGGGAATGGTGTCAGATCAGCGGGGGAGCAGAGGCTGCTGCCCCGACGCTCGCCCCCCGAAACCTGGACCCCGGCATACGGTCGCCCTGGTTGCGAGCGACGACCGCCCCCAACCCTACCGGCCCATATGTACGAGGGTCAGTGCTCAGGTGACTCAACTGCCGCCGAAGTGACCAGTTCTGTCAGTACTCCGTGGCAATCCTTGGGGTGCAGAAAGGTGATCCGTGACCCCATGGAACCGCGTCGGGGCTCTTCGTACAGGACGCGTACGCCCTTTTCCCGGATGTCCGCGGCATCTCCGTCCACATCCTCCGTGCCGAAGGCGATGTGGTGGACGCCCTCACCGTTCTTCTCCAGCCACTTCGCCACCGTCGAATCCGGGCGCACGGGCTGCAGGAGCTGGATGTAGGAGGCGCCGCCGTCCGAGGTGCCGTTGATGCGGAGCATGGCCTCGCGGACTCCCTGCTCCTCGTTCACCTCGGTGTGGAACACCTCGAAGCCGTAGGTGGCACGGTAGAAGTCGACGGTCCTGTCGAGGTCGAGACAGGCGATACCGATGTGGTCGATGCGCGTCAGCATGGCCCCAGTGGAGCGCCCGGCGGCCGGTTACGCAACGTGCGCGCGATCACACCTGGGGCACGATGACGAGCCGGGCGGCCGGTCAGTACATTCGATGTAAACCCTCGTTCACTCCGCGGCCGGTCAGGCCGGAAAAGGAGTTCGCACCTCATGTCCGGATCGAACAGTACGACCTCCGTGATCGTGGCCGGAGCCCGTACCCCGATGGGCCGCCTGCTCGGCTCCCTGAAGTCCTTCTCCGGAGCCGACCTCGGCGGTTTCGCGATCAAGGCCGCCCTCGACCGCGCGGGGATCGGCGGCGACCAGGTGCAGTACGTGATCATGGGCCAGGTGCTCCAGGCCGGTGCCGGGCAGATCCCGGCCCGGCAGGCCGCCGTCAAGGCGGGCATCCCGATGTCCGTGCCCGCCCTCACCGTCAACAAGGTGTGCCTCTCCGGGCTCGACGCCATCGCCCTCGCCGACCAGCTGATCCGCGCCGGTGAGTTCGACGTGGTGGTGGCGGGCGGCCAGGAGTCCATGACCGGCGCCCCGCACCTGCTGCCGAAGTCGCGCGAGGGGTTCAAGTACGGTGCCGTCGAGATGCTCGACGCCATGGCCCACGACGGCCTCACCGACTCCTTCGAGAACATCGCGATGGGGGAGTCGACCGAGAAGCACAACACCCGCCTGGGCATCCTGCGGCCCGAGCAGGACGAGTTCGCCGCGCTCTCCCACCAGCGGGCCGCCGCCGCCCAGAAGAACGGGATCTTCGAGGCCGAGATCACCCCGGTCGAGATCCCGCAGCGCAAGGGCGACCCGGTCCTGTTCAGCGCGGACGAGGGCATCCGCGCCGACACCACCGCGGAGTCCCTCGGCAGGCTCAGGCCCGCCTTCACCCGGGACGGCACGATCACCGCGGGCACCGCCTCGCAGATCTCCGACGGCGCCGCCGCCGTCGTCGTCATGAGCAAGGCCAGGGCGCTGGAGCTCGGGCTCGACTGGATCGCCGAGATCGGCGCCCACGGCAATGTGGCCGGACCGGACAACTCGCTCCAGTCGCAGCCCTCGAACGCCATCCTGCACGCCCTGGGCAAGGAGGGCCTGGACGTCGCCGACCTCGACCTCATCGAGATCAACGAGGCGTTCGCGGCCGTCGCCGTCCAGTCAATGAAGGACCTCGGCGTGTCCACGGATCGGGTGAACGTCAACGGTGGTGCGATCGCCCTGGGGCACCCGATCGGCATGTCGGGCGCCCGTCTGGTGCTGCACCTGGCGCTGGAGCTGAAGCGGCGCGGCGGCGGGGTCGGCGCGGCGGCCCTGTGCGGCGGCGGCGGACAGGGCGACGCGCTCATCGTGCGGGTCCCGAAGTCCTGACCCGGGTCCCGGCGGCACGACGCACGACGGCACGACGAAGCGGAACGGAGCTGTGATGCAGGACGTCTCCTCTCTGGCGGCCCAGGCCAGGGAAGGCCGCCCGCGGGCCGTGGCCCGGCTGATCTCCCTGGTGGAGGGGGCGTCCCCGCAGCTCAGGGAGATCATGGCGACGCTCGCCCCGCTCACCGGCGGCGCCTACGTCGTCGGCCTCACCGGGGCGCCGGGCGTCGGCAAGTCCACCTCGATGTCGGCCCTCGTCACCGCGTACCGCAAGCAGGGCAGACGGGTCGGCGTCCTCGCCGTCGACCCGTCCTCGCCGTTCTCCGGGGGCGCCCTCCTCGGCGACCGGGTCCGGATGTCGGAGCACGCCTCCGACCCGGGCGTCTACATCCGCTCGATGGCCACCCGCGGCCACCTCGGCGGCCTCGCCTGGGCGGCCCCGCAGGCGATCCGGGTGCTGGACGCGGCGGGCTGCGACGTGATCCTCGTCGAGACGGTCGGCGTCGGCCAGTCCGAGGTGGAGATCGCCTCCCAGGCCGACACCTGCGTGGTGCTGCTCGCGCCGGGCATGGGCGACGGCATCCAGGCGGCCAAGGCGGGCATCCTGGAGATCGGCGACGTCTACGTCGTCAACAAGGCCGACCGGGACGGCGCCGACGCCACCGCGCGCGAGCTGAACCACATGCTGGGGCTGGGCGAGGCGCGCGGCCCCGGGGACTGGCGGCCCCCGATCGTGCGCACCGTCGCCGCCCGTTCCGAGGGCGTCGACGAGGTCGTCGAGGCGCTGGAGAAGCACCGCGCCTGGATGGAGGAGCACGGCGCCCTGCACCGCCGCAGGCTCGCCCGCGCCGCCCGCGAGGTGGAGGCCATCGCCGTCACCGCGCTGCGCGAACGCATCGCCGACCTGCACGGCGACCGCCGCCTCAGCACCCTGGCGGAGGGCATCGTGGCAGGCCGCCTCGACCCGTACCGCGCGGCCGACGAACTGGTCGCGGGGCTGACGGAGGGCTGAGCCCCGGGCGCCGCCGCCCACGGACCGGCGACGCCCGGCGGAGTCCCTCCACCGGGCGCCCGGAGCTGACGCTGGGGTCGGTGGAGTCGGCGGGGTCAGTCGTCGTCACCTCCGTGCCGGTGACCGCGGTCGTCGCCCCCGTGCCGGTGACCGCCGTTGTCGTCGCCGCCGTGCCGGTGGACGCCGTCGTCGTCCTCGCCGTGCCGGTCGTCGTCGCGGCCGTGCCGGTCTCCGTCGTCCGCCGAGCGGTCCGCGGTGACCTTCCCCGTGGACAGGTCCACCCGCAGTTCACGCTCCGCGCCCGACGCCGTGCGGGTCTCCACCTCCCAGGCCCCGGCGGAGCCGTCGTCGTCGAGTTCCACCGAGGTGACC
>NZ_FMCI01000390.1 GCF_900091845.1 Streptomyces sp. SolWspMP-5a-2 | reverse complement strand
GCGCTGCGCGCCCGCGCCGCCGCCGTCGAGAGCTACGACCCGGCCACCGGCGCCCTGCGCTGGCGCTACGCCCGCACCGGCCACCGCCCGCTCACCGTCGTCCGGCACGCGTACAGGGACGCCCTCGCCCTCTGGGACGACGGCACGGTCACCGCCACCACCACCGGCCCGCACGCCCCCGCCGTCCGCTGGCACCGCACCCTGCCCGCCAGCGCCGCCTGGCTCCCCGCCCAGGGCGGCACCGGCGTGCTGCGCCCCCTCGGACACGGCATCCTCGCCGTCGTCACCCCGCGGCAGGTGGCCGCGTACCGGGTCGCGGACGGTGATCTGCGGTGGGTGCTGCCCGCCCGCGAGGGGTGTGCCTTCCGCCCCGCGCGTGGGATGCGTCACGCCGGTGCCCTGCTGCTCGCCCAGCCCTGCCGGGACGACGCCTGGACGGCGCAGGTCGTCGCCGTGGACGACCTGGGGCGGATCGCCCCGCACCGCACGCCCCTGGGCAACGACCTGCCCGGCGCCCGCGGCGGACACCGCGACCCAGGAAAAGGGCTTGCGAGGCCCCGTTAGACTTCCCTCATGGCCCCACTCCTCGCGCATTAGACGGCGGGACCGTCCTCAGCCGCCCATCCGTCAGTCACTTCCGCCCTGGAGTCTGTCCGTGATCTCCGCCTCCGGTATCGAGCTGCGTGCCGGTGCCCGCGTCCTCATCGAGTCCGCGTCCTTCCGCATCGCCAAGGGCGACCGCATCGGCCTGGTCGGCCGCAACGGCGCCGGAAAGACCACCCTCACCAAGGTCCTCGCCGGTGAGGGCATCCCGGCCGGTGGCACCGTCACCCGCTCGGGCGAGGTCGGCTACCTGCCGCAGGACCCCCGCACCGGCGACCTGGACGTCCTCGCCCGCGACCGCGTCCTGTCCGCGCGCGGCCTCGACGTCCTGATCCGCAAGATGCGCGAGAACGAGCAGCGCATCGCCACCGGCACGGGCGCCACCCGCGACAAGGCGATGCGCCAGTACGAGCGCCAGGAGACGGAGTTCCTCACCAAGGGCGGCTACTCCGCCGAGGCCGAGGCCGCCACCATCGCCGCCGCGCTGAACCTGCCCGACCGGGTGCTCGGCCAGCCCCTGCACACCCTCTCCGGCGGTCAGCGCCGCCGGATCGAGCTGGCCCGCATCCTGTTCTCGGACGCCGACACCCTCCTCCTCGACGAGCCCACCAACCACCTCGACGCGGACTCCATCGTCTGGCTGCGGGACTACCTGAAGACGTACCGCGGCGGCTTCATCGTGATCTCCCACGACGTCGACCTGGTCGAGACGGTCGTCAACAAGGTGTTCTACCTGGACGCCAACCGCGCCCAGATCGACATCTACAACATGGGCTGGCGCCTCTACCAGCAGCAGCGCGAGGCCGACGAGAAGCGCCGCAAGCGCGAGCGCGCCAACGCCGAGAAGAAGGCCGCCGCGCTCCACTCGCAGGCCGACAAGATGCGCGCCAAGGCGACCAAGACGGTCGCCGCGCAGAACATGGCCCGCCGCGCCGACAAGCTGCTCTCCGGCCTGGAGGCGGTCCGCCAGTCCGACAAGGTCGCCAAGCTCCGCTTCCCGGAGCCCGCCTCCTGCGGGCGCACCCCGCTGACCGCCGAGGGCCTGTCGAAGTCGTACGGCTCGCTGGAGATCTTCACCGACGTCGACCTGGCCATCGACAAGGGCTCCCGGGTCGTCATCCTCGGCCTGAACGGCGCGGGCAAGACGACCCTGCTGCGGCTGCTCGCGGGCGCGGAGAAGCCGGACACCGGCGAGGTCGTGCCCGGTCACGGGCTCAAGCTCGGCTACTACGCGCAGGAGCACGAGACGCTCGACCCCGAGCGCTCGGTGCTGGAGAACATGCGCTCGGCAGCCCCCGACATGGACCTGGTCGAGGTCCGCAAGGTGCTCGGCTCCTTCCTGTTCTCCGGCGACGACGCCGACAAGCCGGCCGGGGTGCTCTCCGGCGGTGAGAAGACCAGGCTGGCGCTCGCCACCCTCGTCGTCTCCTCGGCCAACGTCCTGCTGCTCGACGAGCCCACCAACAACCTGGACCCCGCGAGCCGTGAGGAGATCCTCGGGGCGCTGCGCACCTACAAGGGCGCGGTCGTCCTGGTCACCCACGACGAGGGCGCCGTCGAGGCGCTCCAGCCGGAGCGGATCATCCTGCTGCCGGACGGCGTCGAGGACCTGTGGGGCGCGGACTACGCCGATCTCGTCTCGCTCGCGTGACCCTGCCTGCTGAGAGGGCTGATCCACGGAGTATGGATCATTCGGCCTATCGGTGATCCACCATCTGTGTGAGATCTCCTCGTATCAAGGTGTGTCCTCCATCGATTTTCCGGCCGGGCCCTTTATCAGCGGGGGCCCGGCCGTCTCGCGTCGCTGACCTGGCACTTTCTCGTGGGCCCTGGTCAGAGGGCGGAACACGATCTCCCGGAATTGAAGACTCCGTATGTGGGGACGCACTCCTGTCGTCAAAAGCCTGTCTCACCGACCTTGCCGAATGGGTGGCCATGAAGCCCCGGAGGGGTGATCATGAGAAGTCCAGAGCGCACTTCCCATGAGGAGGCACGGGTGGCCGAGACTCTGAAGAAGGGCAGCCGGGTTACCGGCGCCGCGCGTGACAAGCTCGCGGCAGACCTGAAGAAGAAGTACGACTCCGGTGCGAGCATCCGGGCACTGGCCGAGGAGACCGGCCGCTCGTATGGCTTCGTGCACCGGATGCTCAGCGAGTCGGGCGTCACGCTGCGTGGACGCGGCGGGGCGACGCGGGGCAAGAAGGCTGCCTCGTCCTGACTCCCCGGGCGGCCCATCGGCTTCGATGGTGGCCACCCGGTCGGTCCATCGGTCGACCGGGTGGTTACTGTGCAGTCGCTTAGCACTCGCTCTGCTGACCGCACGCATCGGAGGCAACCCCATGGCTTCGCCCGCCCAGGACCTCGGTCCGGTACTCGACAAGGACGGCGTACGGCTCACCGTGGACGACGCGATCGCCACGGTGACCCTGACCGCGCCGGAGAGGCGCAACGCACAGAGCCCCGCGATGTGGCGGGCGCTCACCGAGGCGGGACGGCTCCTTCCGGGGTCGGTCCGCGTGGTCGTGCTGCGCGGCGAGGGCCGGTCCTTCTCCGCCGGGCTCGACCGGCAGATGTTCACGCCGGAGGGCATCGAGGGCGACCCCACCTTCATCGACCTCGCCCGCAGCAGCGACGGCGAACTCGACGCGAGCATCGCCGCCTTCCAGGAGGCGTTCACCTGGTGGCGGCGGAGCGACCTCGTCTCCATCGCCGCCGTCCAGGGCCACGCCATCGGCGCGGGCTTCCAGCTCGCCCTCGCCTGTGACCTGCGCGTCGTCGCCGACGACGTGCAGTTCGCCATGCGCGAGACCAGCCTCGGCCTGGTCCCCGACCTGACCGGCACCCACCCGCTGGTGGGCCTCGTCGGCTACGCCCGCGCGCTGGAGATCTGCGCGACCGGCCGCTTCGTCACCGCCGACGAGGCCGTCACGACCGGCCTCGCCAACATCGCCGTCCCCGCCGCCCAGCTCGACGAGGCCGTCCAGGACCTCGCAGCGGCCCTGCTGTCCGCCCCGCGCGACGCCCTCATCGAGACGAAGGCGCTGCTCCAGGGCGCGGCCGACCGCACCTATGACGAACAGCGCGCCGCGGAACGCACGGCCCAGTCCCGCAGGCTGCGAGACCTGGCGGGCCTCGGCGACTGACGCCGGGCCCGGGGCGGGGGCCGATCGCTTCCGGGGGTCCGGCCACCGGGCCGGTTTTCGGCCGCCGGGCCCGGGGTGCGACTGGTTCCCGGGCCTTTGGCTCCTGTTCCGGGGTTCGATCGCTCCTGGGTATCGGCCACCGGACCCGGCGTTCGACTCGTCCCGGCCCTCGGTGCCGGTCTCGGGGGCAGATTGCTCCGTGGGGTTTCGGCCACCGGGCCCGGGGTGCGACTGGTTCCCGGGCGTTTGGCGCCTGTCTCGGGGTTCGATCGCTCCCGGGTTTCGGCCACCGGGCCCGCGGTTCGACTCTTCGCGGGCCTTTGGCTCCTGCCTCGGGGTTCGATCGCCCCCGGAGTGCGGCCGCCCGGCCCGCGGTTCGACTGGTCCCGGCCCCGGCGCCTGTCTCGGGGTCGGATTGGTCCCGGCGCCCGGCCGTCGCCCCCGCCCGGACCCCACCCCCCGGCCCTCACCCCACCGACGTCACCAGGACCGTCACCGTGGGGCGGTCCGGCAGGGCTGCCGACACCGCCTCGCGGACCCGGACGGCCACCTCCACCGCGCGGTGGCCCGCCGCCACCGTGATCTCCACCCGCACGTGCCGTCCGGCGAGCGCGTCACCCCCGGAACCCGCCCCCTCGGCCGCGGGGCGCTCCTCGATCCGGACCCCGCGGTCCAGGCTCCGCGTCACCGCCACCACCCCCGGCACCGCCCCGGCCGCCTCCGCCGCCCGGTTCTCGTCGGCGTCACCCGGTCGGTCCAGCCGGGGCGGCGCGGGCGGATCGGCCGGTGCCGGGACCGGCTCCTCGTCCAGCAGGCCCGTCGCCCGCAGGTCCACCTCCGCCACCCGCAGACCGAGCCGCAGGTCCGCCGCGCCCGCCAGGGCCGTCCGCAGCCGCTCGGCGACCGCGGGCAGCGGCTGCGCCGCCGTCGCGGTGAACTCCGCCGTCAGCCGCAGCGGGCCCGGCCACAGCCCGCTCGGCGGCGGTGGGACGACGGGTTCCGCCGTCTCCTGGGGATCGGCGAGCGCCAGCCGCAGCCGGCCGAGCCGCACCCCCGGCACCTCCCCGGCCGCCCGCCGCAGCACCGCCTCCGCCGCCGCCTCCGAGATCCACGCGCCGTCGCGCGCTCCGCCCAGCGGCAGCAGCCTGCCGAGCCCCAGTTGTTCCCGTACCGCACGTGTCCAGTCCGCCGTCATTGCCCCAGCCTGCCGTATCCCTGGCGCGCGGTGCGCGAACCGCGCATACGGTGGTAAAAGGACGACGACCGAAGGGACGTACGGTCATGACCGACACCTCGGAACAGAACCGGAACCAGAGCCCGGACAGTGCCCAGGAATCCGCCGCCCGCAGGTCCACGCGGCGCGGCACGGGCGGCGCCGCCACCCGCGGGCGCACCACCATCGCCGACGGCGTGGTCGAGAAGATCGCCGGCCTCGCGGCCCGCGACGTCCTCGGCGTGCACGCCATGGGAAGCGGCATCAGCCGCACGTTCGGGGCCGTCAGGGACCGCGTCCCCGGCAACACCAAGTCCGTGACGCGCGGCGTCAAGGCCGAGGTCGGCGAGGTGCAGACCGCGCTCGACCTGGAGATCGTCGTCGACTACGGCGTCTCCATCGCCGATGTCGCCCGGGACGTGCGCGAGAACGTCGTCGCGGCCGTCGAGCGGATGACAGGACTTGAGGTCGTCGAGGTCAACATCGCGGTGAGCGACGTGAAGCTGCCCGACGAGGAGGACGACGAACCCGAGCCCCGGATCCAGTGATCCGGTCCGACCGACGAGCGAAGGAACAAGCATGAGCATGGCCGTGGCCGGCATGATCGCCGGGATGGCGCTGGGCTTCGCCGGGTACTTCGGCGGGTTCGGCGCGTTTGTGCTGGTGGCCGCGTTGGGCGCCATCGGTTTCGTCGTCGGCCGGTTCCTGGCGGGGGACCTGGAGCTGGGCGACTTCTTCCGCACCCGTGACGACCGACGACGGTGACCGTGACCGAGGGGACCGACGCGCCGGACGCCGTACCGGACGCCGTTCCGGCGGGCGAACGCGGCGCCGACCGGATCGCCGACCGGGTGGTCGCCAAGATCGCCGGGCAGGCGGCCCGTGAGGCGCTCGGACAGCAGGCCCCGGACACCGTGCCCCCGCACGCCACCGTGGTCGTCCACCAGCACTCCGCCCGGGTCAGGGTCCACCTCGAACTCGACTACCCGTGCGACGTCGGCGCCCGCTGCGCCGCCGTGCGTCGACAGGTGGCCGAGCGGGTAGGCGCGTTGGTGGGCATGGACGTCCCGGAGGTGGCCGTCCATGTGGAGCGGCTGCACCTGACCCCGACGCACGGCGTGGCACAGGGGAGGACGCGATGAGTGATCACCAGGGCTCGGAAGGCACCACCCAGCGACTGCCGGTCGTCGAACGGGCGCCCGGCAGCACCCCCGCGCCGTCCCCGCCGGTCATCGACGGCAGCGGTGGCGGCGGCGCGAGCGAACGGCGCTTCTGGTCGACCCGCCGGGTCCCCGCGGGCATCGTCGCCCTGCTGCTCCTCGGCGCCGCCGGGCTGCTCCTCTACGACGTCGCCGCCGTCCGGGCCGGGCGGCCCGCCATGAGCTGGCGCCGCCACCTGGCCGAGCAGCTCGCCAGACGGCCCCTGGACGACACCTGGGTCCTGGTCGGCGCCGGGATCGCCGCACTGCTCGGCCTCTGGCTGATCGCGCTGGCGATCACCCCCGGACTGCGCGCCCTGCTGCCGATGCGGGCTCTGCACCCCGACGTCCGCGCCGGACTCCACCGCGACGCCGCCGCCCTGGTGCTGCGCGACCGCGCGATGGAGGTCGCGGGCGTCCAGTCCGCGTCGGTGCGCACCACCCGCAGGCACGCCGACGTCCGGGCCGTCTCGCACTTCCGTGAACTGGACGACGTACGCGCCGACCTGGAACGCGTGCTCGCCGAGGCGATCACGGGCCTCGGTCTGGCCAGGCCGCCCGCGCTCGCGGTACGGGTGCGGCGCCCCGGGAAGAAGGAGTGAACGGCGTGCTCAGAGGCGTCAACCGGATCCTGCTCGCGCTCGTCGGCCTGATCCTGCTGGTGGCGGGCGGCTCCGTGCTGGCCGTCGGGCTCGGCGCGAGCCCCCCGTCCTGGTGGGTCTACGGCAGCCGCCACGACGTGCTGCTCACCCACGCCCAGCGCACCCGCTGGCGGGCCGACGGCTGGTGGTGGCCCGTGGTCGTCGCCGTGCTCGCCGTCCTCGTGCTGCTCGCCCTGTGGTGGCTGGCCGCGGTGCTGCGCCGCCGTCACCTCGCCGAGGTCTCCGTCGACACCGGGGACGGCGAGGAGGCCCTGCTGCGCGGCGGCGCGCTGGAGGAGGTGTTCGCCGAGCAGACCTCCCGGCTCGACGGCGTGGCCCGCGCCCGGGTCCGGCTGCGGGGCAGGCGCACCGCGCCCGCCTCCCGGCTGCGGCTGCTCCTCGAACCGCACGTGGACCCGGGGACGACCCTCCAGGACATCGCCACCGGGCCCCTCGCGCACGCCCGCGACTCGGCCGGACTCACCGCGCTCCCCACGGACGTGCGCATCAGGGCCGTCAAACACCGCGCGGAACGGGTGAGTTGACCCGCCTCCGGCTCAGAAGCCGTGCCGCACACCGCCGTCGACGGGGACCATGATCCCGGTCAGGTAGGAGGCGGCGGGGGAGAGCAGGAAGGCCGCCACCCGGCCGAACTCGTCCGGGGTGCCGTAGCGGCGCAGCGGGATCCGCGACTCGTTGGCGATCCGGGTGGCGGCCGGGTCGGCGGACATCCCGTCCAGCTCCCGCACCCGGTCGGTGTCGATCCGGGCGGGCAGCACCCCGACCACCCGGATGCCGCGCGGCCCCAGCTCGTCCGCCAGCGACTTCGCGAACCCGGCCAGACCCGGCCGCAGCCCGTTGGAGAGCGTCAGCCCGGCGATCGGCTCGTGGACGGAGCCGGACAGCACGAACCCGATGACACCCCCGTCCGTCAGCTCGGCCGCCGCGCCCCGCGCCATCCGCACCGCGCCCAGGAACACCGACTCGAACGCGGACCGCCACTGCTCGTCCGTCAGGTCGGCGACGAACCCGGCGGGCGGGCCCCCGACGCTCACCAGGACGCCGTCGAAGCGCCCGAAGCTCTCCCGCGCGGCGGCGATCAGCCGGGACGCGGCGTCGGCGTCCGCGTTGTCGACGGCGACCCCCACCGCGTTCGGCCCCAGCTCGGCCGCCGCCTCGGCGACCCGCCCCTCGTCCCTGCCGGTGACGACCACCTTCGCACCGTCGGCCAGCAGTTCACGCGCGGTGGCGTTGCCGAGGCCGCGGGTCGCCCCGGTGACGATGTACACCCGGTCCTTCAGTCCAAGATCCATGGTGTCCATCCTGCCCCGTCAGTCGGGCTGGTCGTCCCAGAACAGCGAGAGCGCGGTGTTGACCAGGCCGATGTGACTGAAAGCCTGCGGGAAGTTCCCCAGCAGACCGCCGGTCACCGGGTCGTACTCCTCGGAGAGCAGGCCCACGTCGTTGGTGAGCCCCACCAGGCGTTCGAACAGCTCCCGGGCCTCGTCGGTGCGCCCGGTCAGGTGCAGGGCGTCCGCGAGCCAGAACGAGCAGACCAGGAACGCGCCCTCGTCGCCCGGCAGCCCGTCGACGTCCGTCTTGCCCGCGCTGTAGCGCAGCACCAGGCCGTCGTGGTCGAGCCCCTCGCGGATCGCGTCCACGGTGCCCACCACCCGCGGATCGTCCGGCGGCAGGAAGCCGACCCGCGGGATGAGCAGCAGGGACGCGTCCAGCTCGGGGGAGCCGTAGGACTGGGTGAACGTGTTCCGCTCGGGGTCGTACCCCTTCTCGCACACCTCCCGGTGGACCTCGTCGCGCATCGCGCGCCACCCGTCGAGGTCGCCCTCGAGGCCCGGGTTCTCCTCCAGGGTGCGCACCGCGCGGTCGGCGGCCACCCACACCATCACCTTGGAGTGCACGAAGTGGCGCCGCCCGCCGCGCACCTCCCACAGCCCCTCGTCCGGCTCCCGCCAGGCCGTGCGCAGGAAGTCCATCAGCGCGCACTGGAGCGCCCAGATGTGCGGCCTGTCGGAGAGACCCGCGTGCCGGGCCAGCCACAGCGAGTCCATCACCTCGCCGTACACGTCGAGCTGGACCTGGTCCACGGCGCCGTTGCCGATCCGCACCGGCGTGGACCCCTCGAACCCGGAGAGCCACGGCAGCTCGAACTCGGGCAGCCGCCGCTCGCCCGCCAGGCCGTACATGATCTGCAGGTCGGCCGGGTCGCCCGCGACCGCGCGCAGCAGCCAGTTGCGCCACGCCTCCGCCTCCTCCAGATAGCCCGCCTTGAGGAGGGCGCCCAGGGTGAGGGTGGAGTCGCGCAGCCAGCAGTAGCGGTAGTCCCAGTTGCGCACCCCGCCCGGCTGCTCGGGCAGCGAGGTGGTCGCGGCGGCGACGATGCCGCCGGTCGGCGCGTACGTCAGCGCCTTCAGGGTGATCAGCGAGCGCAGCACGGTGTCCCGGTGCGGGCCGTCGTACCGGCACCGCCGCGACCAGGCCTCCCAGTCGGCGACGCTGGTGCGCAGCGCCTCGTCGGGATCCACTATCCGCGGGCGCGGCTCGTGCGAGGGGTGCCAGGTCAGCACGAACGCGACCCGCTCGCCCTCCTCGACGGTGAACTCCGAGTGGGTGCCGAAGTCCTTGCCCCAGGTGCGGACGGCGGGCTCGGTGCGCAGCCACACCGAGTCGGGCCCGGCGACGGCCACCCGGTGCCCGTCCGACCTGCGCATCCACGGCATGATCGAGCCGTAGTCGAAGCGCAGCCGCAGGGTGCTGTGCACGGTGACCTTGCCCCGCACGCCCTCGACGATCCGGATCAGGTCGGGCGCGGTGTCGCGCTGCGGCATCAGGTCGGTGACCCGGATCGCCCCGTCGTCCGTCTCCCACTCGGTGTCCAGCACGAGCGTGCCGGGCCGGTAGGAGCGCCGGGTGCTGGGGCCGTGGACGCCCTTGGGCGCGATTCTCCAGTGGCCGTTCTCCTCGTCGCCCAGCAGCCTGGAGAAGCAGGCCGCCGAGTCGAAGCGGGGCAGGCAGAGCCAGTCCACGGAGCCGTCCCTGCCGACCAGGGCTGCTGTCTGTTCGTCGCCGATGACGGCGTAATCCTCGATCCGCTGATGCACGGGGTGCGGTTTCCCGCCAGACGGGTGCGGCAATCAGGCGAGAGGGCCGGGTGGGTTAGGGAAGCGGTGAGAGATCCGTTACACGCCGGCGGGCTCGGGTTCGGCCGGGTTCTCCTGCGTCGCGGCCGCCTCCGCGCGCTCGCGGCGCTCCCTGCGCACCAGCACCCACCAGCCGACGGGCACGGCCGCGGCGAACAGCCACCACTGGATCATGTACGCGTAGTTGAGCGGGGCGTCCTCCCGGCCCGGGTCCGAGATCTGCTCCGGCGTGCCGCCCTCGGGCTCCGGCGCCGTCTGCTGCACGTAGCCGCCGAGCACCTCGGCGTGCAGCCGCCTGGCCTGCTCGGCGCTGTCGATCAGCATGATCTGCCGGTCGGGCAGGCCCGCGACGTTCTTGATGCCGCTGGCCTCGGTGGTCTCGTCGGCCATCAGCCGCCCGGTGACCGTGGTCCGCCCGGCGGGCGCCGCCGGGATCTTCGGGAACGCCGTCTGCGAGCCGTTCGAGGGGATCCAGCCGCGGTTGACGAGGACGACCCTGCCGTCCGTCAGACGGAACGGGGCCAGGACGTGGTAACCGACCTCGTCGTCGGAGTTGACCCGGCGGCGCACGACGACTTCCTCGTCGCTCTCGAACGTGCCGGTCGCGGTGACCGTGCGGTACTTGTCCTTCGCGGTGACGGCGTGCCCCGGGGAGGTGAGCCGCTCCACCGGGACCGGGTCGGCGTGCAGCGCGTCGGAGACCCGCTGGTTGCGGGCGCTGCGCAGCTCGTAGCGACTGTGCTGCCAGAAGCCCAGCTCGATCATCGTCGGGATCAGGGCGAGCGCGACGACGGTGAGGATCACCCACTGGCGGCTCAACAGGAAGCGGTACACCCCACGACCGTACAACTCGGTCGCCGGGGGCCCGAGCGCGGGTCACTCGTCGGCCGGGGCCACGTCCCGCAGGAGCTGTCCGAAGGCCGCCTCGTCGACCACGGGGGTGCCGAACTGGCGGGCCTTGACGACCTTGGAGGTGCCGGAGTCCGGGTCGTTCGTCACCAGCAGGCTGGTCAGCCGGGACAGGCTCGTCGCCACGTGCAGACCGGCCTCGGCCGCGCGGTCCTCCAGCAGCTCGCGCTCCACCGAGGTGTCCCCGGAGAACGCCACCCGCATGCCCTGCTTGAGCGGTTTGCCGTCTTCGTAACGACCTGGGTTGGGATGGGGGCATACAGGCCTCTTGCGGGAGGGGCGCCAACTGGACGGCCGGTAGCTCCCGTAGCCGCCCCCGGGAGCGCCGCCCGCCTGCCGCCCGATCTGCGCCGCCGGACGGTCCGCCCACTCCGTCAGCGGACGGCACTCGTGCAGCGGGAGCCGCACCCCGCCCGCCGCAGCCGCGCGCAGACTCGGCCGGAACGCCTCCGCCAGCACGCGCGCGTCGTCCAGCGCGTGGTGCGCGCGCTGCTGCACCACCCCGAAGTGCGCGGCCAGCGACTCCAGTTTGTGGTTGGGCAGCGGCAGCGCCAGCTCCTTGGCGAGCGCGATGGTGCACAGCCGCTGCCGCACCGGGGCCTCCCTGCGCGCCCGCGCGTACTCGCGGGCGATCATCTGCCAGTCGAAGACCGCGTTGTGCGCGACCAGCACCCGGTCCGCGAGCCGGGCCGCGAACTCCTCGGCGACCTCCTCGAAGAGGGGCGCGTCCGCCAGCACGTCGCTCGTCAGACCGTGGATCCACACCGGCCCCGGATCGCGCCGCGGGTTGACGGTCGTGTACCAGTGGTCCTCGACCTCACCGCGCGCGTCCAGCCGGTAGACCGCCGCCGAGATGATCCGGTCGTCGCGGGCCAGGCCCGTGGTCTCGACGTCGACGACCGCGTATCCCTGCGGATACCCGGCCGGCCACGGAGCGGGGACGGACGCTGCGGTCGTGAGGTCTTCGAGCATGGTCCCCGAGGATACGGGCCGCGACTGACAGCCCGTCGCCCGAGGGTCGGTCAGCGGCCCTGCGGACAGGGCCCGTTCGAACACCGCGCGGCGCACCCGCACCTCCGTGCGGCACCGGGCGCGGGGAGCGTCGGTGGGGCCCGCGCGGCCGTCCGGGTGCCATCCTCCCGGTGTGACCGAACCAACCCACGAGGGCGAGGCCCACGGCGGCGCCCTCGGCTCCCGGCTCAACTGGCTGCGCGCCGCCGTGCTCGGGGCCAACGACGGCATCGTCTCCACGGCCGGACTCGTCGTCGGCGTCGCCGGGGCCACCGACGACCGCTCCGCCCTGCTGACCGCGGGACTGGCCGGGCTGCTCGCCGGATCGATGTCGATGGCCGCGGGCGAGTACGTCTCCGTCTCCACCCAGCGCGACTCCGAACTGGCCGCCCTCGCCGCCGAGAAGCGCGAACTGCGCGAGCAGCCGGACGCCGAGCTGGAGGAGCTGACCGAGCTGCTCCAGGGGCGCGGCCTGTCCCGCGAGGTCGCCCGCGAGGCGGCCGTCCAGCTCACCGAACGCGACGCCCTGAAGGCGCACGCCGCCGTCGAGCTGGGCATCGACCCCGACCGGCTGACCAACCCCTGGCACGCGGCCTGGGCGAGCTTCCTGGCGTTCACCGCGGGCGCGCTGCTGCCGCTCCTGGCGATCGTCCTGCCCCCGGCCGGCCTGCGGCTCCTGATCACCGTCGGCTGCGTCCTTGCGGCCCTGACCCTCACCGGCTGGAGCAGCGCCCGCCTCGGTGGCGCGGAGCCCCGCCGCGCCATCCTGCGCAACGTGCTCGGCGGCGCCCTCGCGATGGGCGTCACCTACGCGGCGGGGACCCTCCTGGGGGCGGCGGGGGTGTGAACCGCGCCAGGGGCGCCCGCGGCCGGGTGAGGGCCCCGGGCCGCATCCGCGCCCCCGCGCGACGGGTCATCCCGGCGGGCGTACGGTGAGACGCGCGCCCCCTACGGACGCCCGCACCACCCGACGACCACCGGGCGGGCACCCCGTCCGCCTCCCCGGAGGACCGGGCGCCCCGCCCGACCCGGCGGCGGGCGGACCGGGCACCGCCGGGCGACCGGACACCGCACGGCCCGGGTTCTTCCGACCCCGGACAGACCGGTCACCGCGGGCCCCGGACACGCGCCACCGTCCGCGTCCGCCCCCGGGGCGCACGCACGCCGTACCACCGCACCAGAAGGACCCGCTCATGCGCGCCACCACCATCCACGCCCCCTTCGACCTGCGGGTGGAGGACGTCCCCGAACCGGTGGTGCGCCTGCCCACCGACGCCGTGGTCCGGGTGCTGCGCGCCTGCGTCTGCGGCAGCGACCTGTGGGCCTACCGCGGCGACTCGGCGCGCACGCCGGGCCAGCGGATCGGCCACGAGTTCCTCGGCCTCGTCGAGGAGACCGGCTCCAAGGTTGGCTCGCTGCGCCGCGGCGACCTGGTCGTCGCGCCCTTCGTCTGGTCGGACGGCGTCTGCGCCTACTGTCGCGAAGGGCTCACCACCTCCTGCCCGCACGGCGGCTTTTGGGGCTCGGTCGGCTACGACGGCGGCCAGGGCGAGGCCGTGCGGGTGCCGTTCGCGGACGCCACGCTGGTCAGGCTGCCGAAGGAGGCCGTCTCCGACGACCGGCTGCTCGCCGCCCTGCTGACCCTCTCCGACGTCCTCGGCACCGGCCACCACGCCGCCCTCGGCGCGGGCGTCCGGCCCGGCGCCACCGTCGCGGTCGTCGGGGACGGTGCCGTCGGCCTCTGCGCGGTCATCGCCGC
The DNA here is from genome assembly GCF_900091845.1 of Streptomyces sp. SolWspMP-5a-2. Lineage (GTDB taxonomy): Bacteria > Actinomycetota > Actinomycetes > Streptomycetales > Streptomycetaceae > Streptomyces > Streptomyces doudnae. The sequence goes on along the minus strand of NZ_FMCI01000390.1, from coordinate 38,532 downwards.
GAAGCGGCTGGGCGCCGAACGGATCATCGCCCTCGGCCGCCACCAGGCCCGCACCGACCTCGCCCGCCGGTTCGGCGCCACCGACGTCGTCGCCGAACGCGGCGAGGCCGCCGTCGCCGCCGTCCGCGAACTCACCCGCGGTCAGGGCGCGCACGCCGTCGTCGAGGCGGTCGGCACCGAGCAGTCCATGCGCACCGCCGTGCGCATCACCCGGGACGGCGGCGCCATCGGCTTCGTCGGCGTCCCGCACGGCAGCGCCACCGGACTCGACCTCAGCGACATGTTCGACCGGAACATCGCCCTGCGCGGCGGGGTCGCCCCGGTCCGCTCCTACATCCCCGAGCTGCTGCCCGACGTCCTGGACGGCACGGTCGACCCGTCACCGGTCTTCGACCTCACCGTGGGCCTGGAGGACGTCCCCGCGGGCTACCGCGCGATGGACGAGCGCACGGCCCTGAAGGTCCTGGTCACCACGGGCTGAGGGGAGGGGAGCGGAGGGGGAGGGGGCGGATCGCGCGGAGGGGTCGAGAGGGTGGAGCGGCAGCGGTCGGCGTCAATGGTGCATCGAGGGGGTGGATCGGCAGCGGTCGGCGTCAATAGTGGATTGAGGGGCGGACCGGCGGCGGTCGGCGTCAATGGTTGATCGAGAGGGTGGAGCGGCAGCCGTCAGCGTCAATGGTTGATCGAGGGGGCGGACCGGCAGCCGTCGGTATCCAGAGTGGATCGCGTCAATGACTGACCCGGACCATGACCACATTGATCAACCGTGACCCGTGCCTCTCTCTCCCTCCCCTCTCCCTCCCCACGGTCGGTACCCGCCTCTCAGGACCACCGGATCGGCAGCGGCAGCGCCGTCAGCAGTCCCGACACCGCGACCACCGCCCCCAGCGCCACCACCTCGGCCCGCGCGGGGGCACAGGCGGTCAGCGGGTCGGCCGCCCGGCGCAGCCGCGTCCGAGCCCACAGGGCGAGCAGCGCCACCGCGGCCACCAGGAGCACCTTGGCGAGCAGCACCCGCCCGTACGCCGTCGTCGTCATCTGTTCGAGGACGGTGCCGGGCGGCATCCGGCGCAGCGAACTGCACACCCCGGTCGCGGTGATGACGGCCAGCAGCACGCCCGCCGCGCGCGCGTAGAGGCCGAGCAGCGCCGGACCCGCCGCGCCCGGCCCCCAGTGCCGCAGGAGCCGCAGCGCGTGCAGCAGGCCGCCCGTCCACAGGGCCGCGCAGAGCAGATGCGTCAGGGTGAGCCCGGAGCCCAGCAACGCGGTGTGCTCGGTGGTCGGGTGGGCGCGCAGGGCCTCCGCGACGACCACCGCGGCCAGCGGCCACAACCGGCCGAGCGGGCTCCGGGCACCGGCGCACAGGGCCGCCAGCAGGAAGGCGTTCACCTCGACGAGGGCCAGCCTGCCGTCCCGCGAGCCGTGCAGGCCGCCGAGGTCCATCGCGGCGAGGCTGTGCGGCACCAGGTTGCCGGTGGCCACGACGGAGGCGAGTCCGAGGGCGGCGACGAGACCGGCGCAGGCCGCGGGCACCGACCAGCTCCGGGGCCGGTCGGCCGGCGCGCCCGGCACCCCGCGCGCCAGCCGGTCCACGAACAGCTCGCCCAGCGGGACCGAGAGCGCCGCGAACAGCACCGCCCGCAGCAGGCCGACACCCGCGACCCCGGGGGCCGCCGCCTCGCCGGTGCCCGCCAGCGCGGCGGACGGGCCGAGCGTCGGTATGAGGGCGCCGAGCGCGACGAGCACGAGCACGGCGGCGGTCCGGCCGGTCGCCGGGCGGGATATCGGACCGTGCGGGTCGGTCACCTCGGGCGTGGGTCTCATCAAGGTCACCTCACGATCTTCACCAACCCGCACGGAAAGGGGCAACCGAAACAGGACGGGTGACGCGAGGACGCTCCGGCACCGGACGACGCTCCGGCACCGGACAAGGGACCGCCCCCTCCCGGCGGTTCACTCCCAGCGCGCCGCGTCCGTGCCCCAGTGGGTCGGCGGCCGTGCCCAGTCCCCGGGGCCGCCCGCGAAGGACAGCGGGGGCAGCGCGTGGCGCAGACGGCCGTAGGGACTGTCGCGTTCGGTGAGCCAGGGGTCGGGGGAGTCGCAGGCAGCGCCGGGCCCCGGCTCGCGCGGGACGCCGCGCAGCAGCCACTCGGCCGTCCGGGCGAGGGACAGGCGCACCACACGGCTCGCGCCGTCGTCCGCGCGCTCGGTGAGCGCCCGCAGGACCGCCGCCGCCAGCAGGTACCCGGTGCCGTGGTCGAGGGCCTGCGCGGGCAGCGCACCCGGCCGCTCCGTCGACCCCTCGGCCACCGCGATCCCGGTCGCCGCCTGGACGAGGCTGTCGAAGCCCCGCCGCTCCCGCCAGGGCCCGTGGGCGCCCCACGCCGACAACTGCGCCACCACCACCCCCGGCCGCCGCCGCGCCAGCGCCAGGGGCGACAGACCGAACCGGTCGAGGGCGCCCGGCCGGTACCCGGTGACGACGACGTCGGCCGACCCGAGCAACGCGTCGAACGTGCGCCCGTCCACAGCCAGATCGAGCCGCGCCGACCGCTTCCCGAACCCGGTGTCGATGTGCTGGACGGGCAGTTCGGGCAGGTGCGGGGCGTCCACCCGCAGCACGTCGGCGCCCAGCAGGGCGAGCGTGCGGGTGGCGACGGGGCCCGCGATCACCCTGGTCAGGTCGAGGACCCGCAGCCCGGCGGCGGGCAGCAGCGGCCCGGCGCCGCGGGCGAGGGGCGCGAGCGGCGGCGCCGGGGGAGCGTCCAGGACGGCGCGCTCCACCAGGGGCCGGGCGCGGACCTCGGCGGCCTGCGGGTGCGCCGCCCACTCCCCGGGGGTGCGCAGCGCGACGGCGAGACCCCCGGCCGCGTACACCGCGTCCTCCGCCTCGGCGGACGTGCGCGCGGCGAGCGCGTCGGCGACGGCGTCGGCCTCGCGCGGGTCCCCGCCGCTGCCGCCGTCCGGCAGGTCAAGCGCGGCCAGCAGCCGTGCCCGGTGGTGCGGGTAGTTCGCGTGGGTGCGCACCCAGCCGTCGGAGGTCCGCCAGAACCGGGACAGCGGGGCGAACCCGGCCGTGGCCCTGCCGTCCACCCGGAGGTGCCGTTCGCTGACGAACGCCGTCGCGACCGCGCCGTCGTCCACCCGTACGGAGGGCACCTCGGCGGCTCCGGTGCGCCGCGCGCCCAGTTCGGCCGCGGCCAGCGAGCACGCCGCGACGCAGGCCCGCGCCGCCTCCCGGACCGGGAGCCCGGCGTCGAGCACGTCCCGGCGCACCTCGTCCGACACCCGCGCGACCAGCTCCGGGTCACCGCCCAGGGCCGACCATGCGGTGTTGATCGAAGTCATGATTCCACTATGCATTATTGATTCAATCAACATATGGAGGCGACATGGACCGCGACATGGACGGAGACATGGACCGCGACATGAACCCGCGCGGCCGCACACGGAAGGGCCGGACAGGTCCACTGACCCGTCCGGCCCTCGTCACGCGGGCGTGCCCGCCCCCGCGGCTACTTCGTCACGGCGTCCAGCGCGTCCGCGACGCCCCAGCCGTAGAAGCCGTTGTAGTTCTTCGAGCCCTCGCACACCGCGTCGACCTTGCCGTCGCCGTTGATGTCGTACGGGTTCGTGCACGGCGTGGCGTCGGCCTCCGCGTACAGCAGCGCCTTCACCAGCGCGGGCGAGGCGTGCGGGTGGGTCGACTTGATCAGCGCGGCCACCCCGGCGACGTGCGGCGAGGCCATCGACGTCCCCGCCATGTAGCCCCACTTGCCGCCGGGCAGGGTGCCCAGGATCAGGCCGCTGGTGGCCGGCGGGGCCGGGGTCTGGTAGGCGGTCGAGTCGCCGCCCGGCGCGGCGATGTCGATGACGCCGAGGCCGTGGTTGGAGAAGGACGACTTCAGGCCCTTGGCGCCGATCGACGCGACGGTCACGACGCCGGGCAGCTGGGTCGGTATGTCGTAGCACTTGGACGGGTCGACGACCCGGTCCGAGGGCGTGCCGTCGTTGGGCGACGAGGGGTCGGTGATCTCGTCGGAGGCGAGGTCGTAGTTCTCGTTGCCGGCCGCCGCGACGTTGACCGTGCCCTTGCGCTCCGCGTACCGGGTGGCCCGGGTGATGGCGTCGACGAGCGCCTTCTGGTCCGGGTCGTTCTTGCAGTTGAAGTACCAGGGGTCGGTGTAATAGCTGTTGTTGGTGACGTCGACGCCGTGCTCGGCCGCCCACACGAAGCCGCAGACCACGGCCTCCGTGTAGAAGTACCCGGCGGTGGTGGACACCTTGATGCCCGCGACCTTCACGCCCGGCGCGACGCCGCTCATGCCGACGCCGTTCTTGGCGGCGGCGATCTCACCGGCCACGTGCGTGCCGTGCGGGCTCTCCTCGGCGCTCGGCCGCCAGGCCCCGTCGGTCGTGTCGGGCTTGCCCGTGACGCAGTTGACCGAGGCGTTGCGGTCGAAGTTGGGCGCGAGGTCGGGGTGGGTGTCGTCCACGCCGGTGTCGATGACGGCGACGGTCACCTTGGAGCTGCCCAGCGACTTCTCGTGCGCCTTGTCCGCCTTGATGGCGGGCAGGTCCCACTGGAGCGGCTCCAGCGGGTCCTGCCCGGCGGCGGCCGCCTGGACGTTCTTCAGCTCCTCGGCGGTGAGCGCCTTCGGGGTCCCCATGTCGGTCGTCGACTGGGCGGGCAGCGGCGCGTTGCGGGTGTTGCCCGCGGACGTGACGCCCGGCACCTTGCGGACGGTCTTCGCGAAGTCGGGGTTCGACGAGTGGACGACGATCACGCCGATCTGCGTGTACGACGTCACGATCGTGCCACCGGCCCGCTCGATCGATCTCTTGACCGCCGCGGCGGGCAGGCGCCCGGGAGCGACGTTGACGACGTAGCTGAGGGCGGGGCCGTCCGACACGACGGGCGCGGCGGCCGGGGCGGCCGCGGCCGTGACGTTCGGCAGGAAGGCGAAGGCCGTCGCCAGGGCCGTGCCGAGCGGGAAGACGATCGCGCGGCGCAGACGGGGGTGAGGCGCAGTCATGGGTCGGTGTCTCCAGTTTCGTTCGCGGAACGGGCAGCGGGCTGTGGTGCGGAAGGGACGGCGGAGAGAGGTGATCCGGACGAGGCGGGCGATATGGAGGAAACGGATGATACGGGCGGTACGGCGGCCTCGGCGGGACCGTACGGTGCGGGAGCCTCCGCGGGCCCGCGGGGTCCCGGCGGGGAGCGGGGTCACTTCACCGCGCGCAGCGCGTTGACGACCCCGTGGCCGTAGAAGCCGTTGACCCGCTTGCCGCCCACGCAGGTCGCGTCCACCACGCCGTCGCCGTCCCCGTCGTACGGGTCGGCCGGGCAGCCCGGGTTGTCCGCCTGCGCCTTCAGCAGCGCCTGCAACTGGGCCGGGGTGGCACGCGGGTGCGTGGACTTCAGGAGCGCGGCGACGCCCGCGACGTGCGGCGCGGCCATCGAGGTGCCCTGGAGGAAGCCGTACTGGTTGTTCGGCAGCGTGGACAGGACGCGGCCGTTGGCCGACGGCGTGTCCGGGATCTGGTACTTGTCGCCGCCGGGCGCCGCCACGTCGACCACGCCCGCGCCGTAGCTGGAGTAGTACGACTTGGTGCCCTTGACGCCGGTGGCGCTGACCGTGACCACGCCCGGGAGCTGGGTCGGCACGTCGAAGCAGCGGTGCGGGTCGACCGTGCGGTCCACGGGGGTCGAGTCGTCGGGGCTGGAGTCGTCGAGGAGGGCGTCCGCGTCGAGGTCGTCGTTGGAGTTGCCCGCCGAGGCCACGTTGAGCGTGCCCTTGCGCTGTGCGTACAGCTGGGCCCTGTTGACCGAATCAACAATGGCGCGCTGGTCCGGGTCGTCCAGGCAGTTGTACAGCCATGGATCGACGTAGTAGCTGTTGTTGGTGACCTCGACGCCGTGGTCGGCGGCGAAGACGAACGCGCAGACCACGCTCTCCGGGAAGAACAGCGAGTCCTCGTCCGGCTGGGCCACGGTGATGCTCGCGACCCGCACGCCGGGCGCGACACCGGCGACGCCGACGCCGTTGCGGGCCGCCGCGATCTCGCCCGCCACGTGCGTGCCGTGGTAGTGGTCCGCGTCCGCAGGCCGCCAGGACCCGTAGGCGGTGTCCGCCTTCCCGCTGGCGCAGTTCGCCGACTGGGAGGCGGAGAAGTTGGGCGCGAGGTCGGGGTGGGTGTCGTCGACGCCGGTGTCGATCACGGCGACGGTCACCTTCCTGCTCCCCGGGTCGATCCGGGCGGCCCGGTCGGCGCCGATCGCCCGCAGGTCCCACTGGTCGGCCTCCAGCGGCTCCTGCCCCTTCGCCGCGGAGCCCGCGAGCCGCGCCGCCTGGGCCGTGGAGAGGACCTGGGCCGCGCCCTCGTCGGTGGTCGCCGCCGCCGTCACCGGGGTGGTGCGCGAGGCGCCCGCCGACTGCACGCCCCGCACCCCGCGCATCAGACGCCCGAAGTCCGGGTCGGCGGAGTGCGCGACGATCACGCCGATCTTCTCGTACGCCACCACGACGGAACCGCCCGCCGCCCTGACCGCCCTGCTCACCGACGAGACCGCCGAGGCGCCGGGGCGGGTGTTGACGAGGTAGGCGTAGGCCGGTGCGCCGGTCGTCCGCGCGGTCGGCTCCGGGTTCGGAGCGGCCTGGGCCGCCGCGGGCAGGAAGCCCAGCGAGGCGGTCAGCGAGAGCGCCACCGGTACGGCGAGGGCGAGCCGATGTCTGGAACGCAGATGAGCCATGGGGTCTCCACATCATCCGGGTACGGGACAGCCCCGGCACACAGGTGCTGTCCAGGGCAGGTACATGACGAACTCTGCTGGTCGAAGCTATCTCCCCAACTCCCTGGCCAGCAATGACCTTTCGAAGGTGACCTGGAAACGGCAAAGGGAGTTGAAAGGGAGTTGAACCTGCCCCCGTGCCCCGCCGTGCCCTTGAGCAGGGAGCACCACCCCACCTGTCCGCTGTCGCAAAAGCACCCGCAACGCGAGGAGACTCCGTGGCCACCGAGACACCGCCACCGTCGAAGACACCCGACCGACTCCCACCGACCGAGGAGTTCGTCGCGGTGCAGGAGAGCGCGGAGTTCGTCGAACTGCGCGGCTCGTACCGAGGCTTCGCCTTCCCGCTGACGGTCGCCTTCATCGCCTGGTACCTGCTGTACGTCCTGCTGTCGAACTACGCAGGCGGGTTCATGGGCACCAAGCTGTTCGGCAACATCAACGTCGCCCTGGCCCTGGGCCTCGCCCAGTTCCTCAGCACGTTCCTCATCGCCTGGTGGTACGCGCGGCACGCGGCCGCGAAGTTCGACCCCAGAGCCGAAGCCATCAAGTCCCGCATGGAGGACGGCGCATGAGCCCCGCGATCACCCTCGCCGCAGGCGGCGCGGCCTCCGAGCACCGCACGCTGATCGTCACCCTGTTCGCGGTGTTCGTCGCCGCGACCCTCGTCATCACCGTCTGGGCCGGCCGGCAGACCAAGGACGCCGCCGACTTCTACGCGGGCGGACGCCAGTTCACCGGCTTCCAGAACGGCCTCGCCGTCTCCGGCGACTACATGTCCGCCGCGTCCTTCCTCGGCATCGCGGGCGCCATCGCCCTCTTCGGGTACGACGGCTTCCTGTACTCCATCGGCTTCCTGGTGGCCTGGCTGGTCGCCCTGCTGCTGGTCGCCGAACCGCTGCGCAACTCCGGCCGCTACACCATGGGCGACGTGCTCGCCTACCGGATGCGCCAGCGCCCGGTGCGCACCGCGGCCGGCGCCTCCACCATCGTCGTCTCGATCTTCTACCTGCTCGCGCAGATGGCGGGCGCGGGCGTCCTGGTCTCGCTGCTGCTCGGCATCACCAGCGACGGCGGCAAGATCGGCATCGTCGCCCTGGTCGGCCTGCTGATGATCGTGTACGTCACCATCGGCGGCATGAAGGGCACCACCTGGGTCCAGATGGTCAAGGCCGTGCTGCTGATCGCGGGCGCCGTGCTGCTGACCTTCCTGGTCCTGCTGAAGTTCCACTTCAACGTCTCCGATCTGCTGGGCTCGGCCGCGAGCAACAGCGGCAAGGGCTCGTCCTTCCTGGAGCCCGGCCTGAAGTACGGCGCCACTGGCACCACCAAGCTGGACTTCATCTCGCTGGGCATCGCCCTGGTGCTGGGCACCGCGGGTCTGCCGCACATCCTGATCCGCTTCTACACCGTTCCCACCGCCAAGGCCGCCCGCAAGTCCGTCATCTGGGCGATCGGCCTGATCGGCGCCTTCTACCTGATGACCCTGGCGCTCGGCTTCGGCGCCGCCGCGCTGATCAAGCCCGACGAGATCATCGCCTCCAACAAGGCGGGCAACACGGCGGCGCCGCTGCTCGCCCTGCACCTCGGCGGCGTCGACTCCAACTGGGGCGCGATCCTGCTGGCCACCATCTCCGCGGTCGCCTTCGCCACCATCCTGGCCGTCGTGGCGGGCCTGACCCTGGCGTCGTCCTCGTCGTTCGCGCACGACATCTACGCGAACGTCATCAAGAAGGGCACCGCGAGCGAGAAGCAGGAGATCGGCGCGGCCCGCTGGGCGACCGTCGGTATCGGCGCCGTCTCCATCGTGCTCGGCGCCCTGGCCCGTGACCTGAACGTCGCGGGACTGGTCGCCCTCGCCTTCGCGGTCGCCGCCTCCGCCAACCTCCCGACGCTGCTCTACAGCCTCTTCTGGAAGCGGTTCACCACCTCGGGAGCCCTCTGGTCGATCTACGGCGGCCTGGTCACCGCCGTCGGCCTGGTGCTGTTCTCGCCGGTCGTCTCCGGCAAGCCCACCTCGATGTTCCCGGACGTCGACTTCCACTGGTTCCCGCTGGAGAACCCGGGCATCATCTCGATCCCGGTCGGCTTCCTGCTCGGCATCGTCGGCACCTACCTCTCCAAGGAGGAGCCCGACGCGGGCAAGTACGCGGAGCTCGAGGTCAGGTCCCTGACCGGAACGGGCGCCCACTGACCGTCCGTACCCCGCGGCCCGGCCGCGTCGTAGCTCCCTACGACGCGGCCGGGCCGTACCTCGTGGGATCGGGCCCTGTCGCTGTCACAGGCGTCGCGTAGGCTCGCAGGTGACGGATGAACGTACGGACCGGCGCGAGGAAAGGGGGCCCACGTGCTCATCGACACCTACGGCCGGACCGCCACCGACCTGCGGGTCTCGCTCACCGACCGGTGCAATCTGCGGTGCACGTACTGCATGCCCGAAGAGGGTCTGAGCTGGCTGGCCAAGCCCGATCTGCTCACCGACGACGAGATCGTCCGCCTGATCGACATCGCCGTCACCTCCCTGGGCATCGAGGAGGTCCGCTTCACCGGCGGCGAACCCCTGCTGCGGCCTGGCCTGACCGGCATCGTGGAGCGGGTCGCCGCGCTCGGCGCCCGCCCCCGGATGTCCCTCACCACCAACGGCATCGGCCTCAAGCGCACCGCGAAGGCGCTCGAGGAGGCGGGTCTCGACCGCGTCAACGTCTCCCTCGACACCCTGCGGCCCGACGTCTTCAAGGCCCTCACCCGCCGCGACCGCCTGGCGGACGTCCTCGACGGACTCGCCGCCGCCCAGGACGCCGGCCTCACCCCGGTCAAGGTCAACTCCGTCCTGATGCCCGGCCTGAACGCCGACGAGGCCCCCGACCTCCTCGCCTGGGCCCTGGAGCACGGCTACGAGCTGCGCTTCATCGAGCAGATGCCGCTCGACGCCCAGCACGGCTGGAAGCGTGAGGGCATGGTCACCGCCGACGACATCCTGGCCGCCCTGCGCACCCGCTTCGAGCTGACCCCCGAGGGCTCCGACGCGCGCGGCTCGGCCCCCGCCGAACGCTGGAGGGTCGACGGCGGTCCCCAGCGCGTCGGCGTCATCGCCTCCGTGACCCGCCCGTTCTGCGCCGCCTGCGACCGCACCCGGCTCACCGCCGACGGCCAGATACGCACCTGCCTCTTCGCCCGCGAGGAGACCGACCTGCGCGCGGCCCTGCGCTCCGGCGCCCCGGACGAGGAGATCGCCCGCATCTGGCGCACCGCCATGTGGGGAAAGAAGGCCGGTTCCGGTCTGGACGACCCGACGTTCCTCCAGCCCGACCGCCCGATGTCCGCGATCGGCGGCTGACTAGCCGGTCGCGCCCGCCTCCCACTCGGCCAGCGGCACGACGTCCTTCAGGAACCCTCGCACGCCCAGGAACTGCGACAGGTGCTCCCGGTGCTCCTCGCAGGCCAGCCACGTCTTGCGGCGGTCCGGGGTGTGCAGCTTCGGGTTGTTCCAGGCCAGGACCCACACGGCGGCGGCACGGCAGCCCTTGGCGGAGCAGATCGGGGTCTCGTCACTCACAGGATCGTCTCGCAGAGAGGGGGGTGAACACGGCTGGACGGCCGCCACACAAGGCGACGCCGAGCAGCCACGGGGGGAGCTGCCCGGCGTCGGTCCGTCGCTCCGACGGGGGATGCGGAGCGCCTACGAAGTATGTCACGGGTCACCCACGGCCCGGCACCGGAACAACATGATTGATCTGAGCTTTTCCTGAGCTTGGCGGGCGCCGACCTTCCGCTTTTCGGCCACCCGCACGGCGTCAGGCCGACTCCCTGGGACCGCTCCGCGCGCCCGGCGCACGCTCGGCGCCACCGTCCGCGCCGCCCTCCCCGAAAGCGCCGTCGGAACGCGGCGCGGCGAGCATCGGCCGCACCGGAGCGGTCACGAACGTGGTGGGCAGCCCCGGCGCGTTCTCCCGCCCGGCGTTGGCGATCACCACCGCGACGTAGGGCAGCAGCACCCCCAGCACCAACGCCACGACGGCGACGTGCCGTTCGACGTTCCACAGGGTCGCCGCGAGGATCACGGACAGGGTGCGGATCAGCATGGAGATGACGTACCGGCGCTGCCGTCCGCGGACGTCCTCGTCCAGTCCGGTACGGGCTCCGGTGATCCGGAAAACCTGGCTGTCGCCGTGCCGCTTCAGCATCACTGTCCACCATCCGCCCGCATCGGACTCTCCCGGCCCAGGCCCGGCGCCTCTCCGCTCGGTGCTTCCTCCGGGCAGCAACCACGGTACGCCGCGCCCGCCGGGACGACGAGAGCGGGGGCCCGCGCCCCCACGCGAACGGGTCACCCCGGCCGCACCGCCCTGACCCGGCCCGACGTGCGGCGGGGCGCCGACGGCCCGACACTGGGCGAAATGCTCACGTCGAGCTGAACCAGGAGGCAGCCATGGGCTGGTTGTGGGCGATCATCGTCGGATTCGTGCTGGGCCTGATCGCGAAGGCGATCATCCCGGGCAAGCAGCACAGCCCCCTGTGGCTGACGACGATCTTCGGCATGCTGGGCGCGATCGTCGGTAACGCTGTCGCGCGAGCCGCCGGAGTGGCCAACACCTCGGGCATCGACTGGACCCGCCACCTCTTCCAGCTGATCGCCGCGATCATCATCGTCGCGGTCGGCGACATGCTCTACATGGCGACGCTCGGCAAGCGCAAGCAGCAGCGCGGCCGCACCTGACCCCACCGGGGCGGTGACCGGCGCGAAAGAGCCGGCGAGGGGCGCGGACGAGGCCGGACGAGCGGCCCGCGGACCGGGCCGCCGACCGCCCGCACGGGCCCCGCGGACGACGAGAGGGGCGCGGGATCACCGATCCCGCGCCCCTCACCGCGTGCGTGCGCACCCCGTCCCGGCTACGCCCCGGTCACCTCGACGGCGGCGAGGTTGCGCTTCCCGCGCCGCAGCACCAGCCACCGTCCGTGGATCAGGTCGGCCGCGGTCGGCACCGCGTCCTCACCGGCGACCTTCGCGTTGTTCACGTAGGCCCCGCCCTCCTTCACCGTCCGGCGCGCGGCGGACTTGCTGGCCACCAGGCCGACCTCGGCGAACAGGTCCACGACGGGCGACAGCTCGCGCACCTGGATGTGCGGCACCTCGGAGAGCGACGCGGCGAGCGTCCGCTCGTCCAGGTCGGCCAGCTCGCCCTGGCCGAACAGGGCCTTCGACGCGGCGATCACCGCGGCCGTCTGGTCCGCGCCGTGCACCAGGGTCGTCAGCTCCTCGGCCAGCGCCCGCTGCGCCGCCCGCGCCTGCGGACGCTGCGCGGTCTGCTCCTCCAGCTCCTCCAGCTCCGCCCGGGAGCGGAACGACAGGATCCGCATGTAGCCGGAGATGTCCTGGTCGTCCACGTTCAGCCAGAACTGGTAGAACGCGTACGGCGTCGTCATCTCCGGGTCGAGCCAGACGGCGCCGCCCTCGGTCTTGCCGAACTTGGTGCCGTCCGCCTTGACCATCAGCGGCGTGGCCACACAGTGCGCCGACGCCCCCGGCTCCAGACGGTGGATCAGGTCGAGCCCGGCCGTCAGGTTGCCCCACTGGTCCGAGCCGCCCTGCTGGAGCGTGCAGCCGTAGCGCCGGTACAGCTCCAGGAAGTCCATGCCCTGGAGGAGCTGGTAGCTGAACTCCGTGTAGCTGATGCCCTCCTGCGACTCCAGGCGCCGGGCCACGGAGTCCTTGGTCAGCATCTTGTTGACGCGGAAGTGCTTGCCGATGTCCCGCAGGAACTCGATCGCGGAGAGCCCGGCCGTCCAGTCCAGGTTGTTGACCATGACCGCCGCGTTCTCGCCCTCGAAGGACAGGAACGGCTCGATCTGCGAGCGCAGCCTCGTCACCCAGTTCGCGACCGTCTCCGGGTCGTTCAGGGTGCGCTCGGCCGTCGGACGGGGGTCACCGATCTGCCCGGTGGCCCCGCCGACCAGCGCCAGCGGCCGCAGCCCCGCCTGCTGGAAGCGCCGCATGGTCAGCACCTGCACCAGATGGCCGACGTGCAGGGAGGCCGCGGTCGGGTCGAAGCCGCAATAGAACGTGACCGGACCGTCCGCGAGCGCCTTGCGCAGTGCGTCCTCGTCAGTGGACTGGGCCCACAGCCCACGCCACTTCAGCTCGTCGACGATGTCCGTCACGGTTCTCGTATCTCCTCGGGTGGTCTCGTGATCCGGGTACGAGGTTATACGCCCTGACTGACAGAGCTCATATTGAAATCCGGCACCCGCAGCGCGGGCATCGCGGCCCGGGTGAACCAGTCGCCCCACTCCCTGGGCAGCGTCTTCTCGGTGCGCCCCGCCTCGGTGGCCCGCCGCAGCAGCCCCACCGGCGACTCGTTGAACCGGAAGTTGTTGACCTCCCCGGTCACCTCGCCGTTCTCGACCAGGTACACGCCGTCCCGGGTCAGCCCGGTCAGCAGCAGCGTCGCCGGGTCCACCTCGCGGATGTACCAGAGGCAGGTCAGCAGCAGCCCGCGCTCGGTGGACGCGACCATCTCCGCCAGCGAACGGTCGTCACCCCCGTCCAGGATCAGGTTGTCGACGGTCGGCGACACCGGCAGACCGGTCAGGGCCGCGCTGTGCCGGGTCGTCGTCAGCCGGGACAGCTCGCCCTCGCGGATCCACTCGGTCGCCCCGATCGGCAGCCCGTTGTCGAACACCGACTCGTCGCCGCCCGAGGAGTGCGCGAGCACGAACGGCGCCGACTCGAGACCGGGCTCGGACGGGTCGCTGCGCAGGGTCAGCGGCAGCTCCGCGAGCCGGTCGCCCAGCCGCGTGCCGCCACCGGGCTGCGAGAACACCGTCCGGCCCTCCACCGCGTCCCGGCCCGACGCCGACCAGTACTGGTAGATCAACAGGTCGGCTACGGCCGTCGGCGGCAGCAGCGTCTCGTACCGCCCGGCGGGCAGCTCCACCCGCCGCTCGGCCCAGCCGAGCCGGACGGCCAGCTCGGCGTCCAGGGCCGCCGGGTCGACGTCCTTGAAGTCCCGGGTGGCCCGTCCCGCCCACGCCGAGCGGGCGCGGTCGGGCGACTTGGCGTTCAGCTCCAGCGTGCCGTTGGGCTGGTCGTGCCGCAGCCGCAGCCCCGTCGAGGTGCCGAGGTAGCTGGTGACCAGCTCGTGGTGGGCGAAGCCGTACAGCTCACGGCCGCCCGCACGCGCGCGTGCGAACGCCTCCCCGAGGGCGGGCGCGAACTCCGCGAAGACCGCCGACGTCGTCTCGCCCGGCCCGTCGGTGAAGTCGGGCGACAGCGGGACGCCGGTCACCAGCGGCTGCGCGTCCTCGGCCGGACCCGCGCCGCGCGCGGCGGCCTCCGCGGCCCGCACCAGCGGCTCCAGCTCGTCCGCGGTGACCGCGGACCGCGAGACGACACCGGAGGCGGTGCCCCGGCCGCCGTCCACGGTCGCGACGACGGTGAGCCTGCGCCCGCGGGTGACCCCGTTGGTGGTGAGCGCGTTGCCCGCCCACCGCAGGTTGGCGGACGACTGCTCGTCGGCGATCACGACGCAGCCGTCGGCGGTGGACAGCTCCAGCGCCCGCTCGACGATCTCGTGCGGCGTGGACGTACGGGCGCTCATCGACCGGCCTCCTGCGTGGTGTTGAGGATGTTGACGCCCTTGAAGAGAGCGGACGGGCAGCCGTGCGAGACGGCGGCGACCTGGCCCGGCTGCGCCTTGCCGCAGTTGAACGCGCCCCCCAGGACATAGGTCTGCGGACCGCCCACGGCGGCCATCGAGCCCCAGAAGTCGGTGGTGGTGGCCTGGTAGGCGACGTCCCGCAGCTGCCCGGTGATCCGGCCGTTCTCGATCCTGAAGAACCGCTGACCGGTGAACTGGAAGTTGTACCGCTGCATGTCGATCGACCAGGACCGGTCCCCGACCACGTAGATCCCGCGGTCGACCCCGCCGATCAGGTCCTCCGTGGAGAGGCCCGCCGGATCGGGCCGCAGCGACACGTTCGCCATCCGCTGGACCGGCACGTGCCCGGGGGAGTCCGCGAACGCGCACCCGTTGGAGCGCTCGAACCCGGTCAGCCGCGCGATCCTGCGGTCGAGCTGGTAGCCGACCAGGGTGCCGTCCTTGACGAGGTCCCAGGACTGCGCCTCGACGCCCTCGTCGTCGTAGCCGACGGTCGCCAGGCCGTGCTCGGCGGTGCGGTCGCCCGTGACGTTCATCAGCTCGGAGCCGTACCTGAGCCTGCCGAGCTGGTCGAAGGTGGCGAACGAGGTCCCGGCGTAGGCCGCCTCGTACCCCAGCGCGCGGTCCAGCTCGGTGGCGTGCCCGATGGACTCGTGGATCGTCAGCCACAGGTTCGACGGGTCCACGACCAGGTCGTAGAGGCCCGGCTCGACGCTCGGCGCGCGCATCTTCTCGGCCAGCAGCTCCGGGATGCGCTCCAGCTCGCCGTCCCAGTCCCAGCCGGTGCCGGTCAGGTACTCCCAGCCGCGTCCGGCGGGCGGCGCCACCGTGCGCATCGAGTCGAACTCGCCGCTCGACTCGTCCACCGACACGGCCGAGAGCTGCGGATGCAGCCTGACCCGCTGCTGCGTCGTCACGGTGCCCGCCGTGTCCGCGTAGAACTTGTTCTCGTGCACGGTGAGCAGCGAGGCGTCGACGTGGTTGACCCCGCGCGCGCCGAGCAGCCGCGCGCTCCAGTCGGCCAGCAGCGCCGACTTCTCCTCGTCGGGCACGGTGAACGGATCGATCACGTACGACGACGTCCAGGTCTTCTCGGGGTGCACCGGCTCGTCCGCCAGCTCCACCCGCTCGTCCGACCCGGCCGCCTTGATGACCTGCGCGGAGAGCTTGGCCATCGCGACGGCCTGGGAGGCGACGCGGGCCGCCGCGTCCATCGTCAGATCGACGCCGGACGCGAACCCCCACGTCCCGCCGTGCACCACCCGCACCGCGTACCCGAGGTCGGTGGTGTCCGAGGACCCGGCGGGCTTGGCGTCCCTGAGCCGCCAGGACGCGCTGCGCACCCGCTCGAACCGGAAGTCGGCGTGCTCGGCGCCGAGCGCACGCGCGCGGGCCAGCGCGGCGTCGGCGAGGGCGCGTAGCGGCAGCGCCGTGAAGGCTTCGTCGATGGAATGAGGCACCGAGGTCTCTCCCTGCCTGTCGTGACCGGTGGTCGCTCCGATGATGTCGCACCGGCCGCCCGTTTCTGTAGGGACCCCACAGTGACGCCCTGATGTCCCTGTCGGTGCCCGATTCTCCGGGGCCGGGTCCCTACCGATAGGTTTTCGAGGAACCCGCCTGTCATGCAGGTGTTCGGGCGGGGCTGTCATACCGCTATCGAAAGGGTGATCCGTTGAGCCGCTCGGTTCTCGTCACCGGAGGAAACCGGGGCATCGGCCTCGCCATCGCCCGCGCGTTCGCCGACGCCGGCGACAAGGTCGCCGTCACCTACCGTTCGGGAGAGCCGCCGGCCGGCTTCCTCGCCGTCAAGTGCGACATCACCGACACCGAGCAGGTGGAGCAGGCCTACAAGGAGATCGAGGCCGAGCACGGCCCGGTGGAGATCCTCGTGGCCAACGCCGGCGTCACCAAGGACCAGCTCCTGATGCGCATGTCCGAGGAGGACTTCACCTCGGTCGTCGACACCAACCTCACCGGCACCTTCCGTGTCGTCAAGCGGGCCAACCGCGGCATGCTGCGCGCCCGCAAGGGACGCGTCGTCCTGATCTCCTCGGTGGTCGGTCTCCTCGGCTCCGCGGGACAGGCGAACTACGCCGCCTCCAAGGCCGGGCTCGTCGGCTTCGCGCGCTCCCTCGCCCGTGAGCTGGGGTCGCGCAACATCACCTTCAACGTCGTCGCGCCCGGCTTCGTCGACACCGACATGACGCAGGTGCTCACCGAGGAACAGCGCGCGGGCATCGTGTCGCAGGTGCCGCTCGGCCGTTACGCGCAGCCGGAGGAGATCGCCGCGGCGGTGCGGTTCCTCGCCTCGGACGACGCGTCGTACATCACTGGAGCCGTCATCCCGGTTGACGGCGGACTGGGAATGGGGCACTGACCACCATGAGCGGAATCCTCGAAGGCAAGCGCGTCCTGATCACCGGTGTGCTGATGGAGTCCTCCATCGCCTTCCACACCGCCAAGCTGGCCCAGGAGCAGGGCGCCGAGATCATCCTGACCGCCTTCCCGCGGCCCACGCTGACCGAGCGCATCGCCCGCAAGCTGCCCAAGCCCGCCAAGGTCATCGAGCTGGACGTCACCAACGACGAGCACCTCGGGCGGCTGGCCGACGTGGTCGGCGAGGAGCTGGGCACCCTCGACGGCGTCGTGCACTCCATCGGCTTCGCGCCGCAGGACGCGCTCGGCGGCAACTTCCTCAACACGCCGTTCGAGTCGGTCTCCACCGCGATGCACGTCTCCGCCTTCTCCCTGAAGTCGCTGACGATGGCCTGCCTGCCGCTGATGCAGAACGGCGGCGCGGTCGTCGGCCTCACCTTCGACGCGCAGTACGCGTGGCCGCAGTACGACTGGATGGGCCCGGCCAAGGCCGCCCTGGAGGCCACCAGCCGCTACCTCGCCCGTGACCTGGGCAAGCAGAACATCCGCTGCAACCTCGTCTCGGCGGGTCCGCTCGCCTCCATGGCCGCCAAGTCCATCCCGGGCTTCAGCGACCTGGCCGCCGTCTGGGACACCCGCTCCCCGCTGGAGTGGGACCTCAAGGACCCGGAGCCGGCCGGCAAGGGCGTCGTCGCCCTGCTGAGCGACTGGTTCCCGAAGACCACGGGCGAGATCGTCCACGTGGACGGCGGCCTGCACGCCATCGGCGCCTGACAGCCGCACCGAGCACCCCCGAGGGCCCGCGCCGCACGACCGGCGCGGGCCCTCGGGCGTGCGCGCCTCCACGCGCCGTGCGCCGGCGCGGGACCCGGCTGACTCCTCCGGTGCACGCCCCGCGTATCGCCCGTTCGGCCTAGCCGACCGGGCGGCGGGGGCCGAACGGCCCGCACCCTGGAGGCGTACCCGTCCCCACCGCGCGACTCCCCTCCCGAGCACGGCCGAGGAGGTCTCCCTTGTGCGCATGTCCAGGAGCACGGCCTCAGCGACCGTCGCCGTCGCCCTCTTGCTGTCCCTGCCGTACGAGGCCGTCCCGCACGCGCGCGTGAAGACGCCCGTCCCCGCGCCGGAGCTGTTCGGAGCCGCCTGCCGCACCGCGGTGCGCGGCTCGCACGTGACCGCCTACTGCCACAACCCGTATCCGGAGACCGACCGCGTCAGCCTGCACGTCCAGTGCGACCGCTGGTGGGACGTGGGCAGCGACGGCAGCCCGGTGGCCGCGGGACCGGCCATGACCGTGCGGCTGACCGGCCGCTGCTGGAAGGACGTCGGCGCGGTCTGGGTCAGCCACCAGAAGGGCTGAAGCGGCTCGGGCGGCACAGGAACGGGTAGCTCGCCGCCTCCGCCCCGGCCGCCTCGGTGTCGCCCGCGCGGATCGCGTCGACCAGCCGGGCGTGGTCCATGTACGTCTCCGGCGTCAGCTCCGAGCCGACGTCCTCGCGCAGCCAGGCCAGCAGCACCTCGCCGAGGTCCGCGTACATCGCGGTCACCACGTCGTTGTGGGAGGCCGACACCACCGCGAGGTGGAACGTCGCGTCCGCCGACACGAACGCCTCCGTGTCGCCCGACCGCCAGGCCCGCTCCCGCCGGGCGAGCAGCGCGTCGAGCTGCCCCAGGTCCTTCTCGGTGCGCCGCTCGGCCGCCATCCGGGCCGCCGACGACTCCAGGGTGGCCCGCAGCTCCGCGATGTGACGCGGGTCGGCGTCGGCGAACCTGCGGTGCATCACGCCCGCCAGCTCGCTGGTGGCCACCACGTAGGTCCCCGAGCCCTGCCGGATGGCCAGCAGGCCGTTGTGGGCCAGCGCGCGGACCGCCTCGCGGACGGTGTTGCGGGCGACCCCGAGCTGCTCGACCAGCTCGGGCTCCGTCGGGATGCGCGATCCGACCGGCCACTCACCCGAGGTGATCTGGTTCCGCAGTTCGGCGATGACCTGCTCGGACAGCACCGAACGGCGTGGGTGGCTCAGAGGCATGGCACACCTTCGCACGGGGGGACCGGGTGGCGGCGACCCGGGGATGGACAGCAAAACATCCCATCATTCTATGATGGGCCTTATGGTAAGCGAGGAAACCCGGACGACGTCGTCCCCGCACATAGGCACCCCCGGACCGGACCCCACCGCGGCGACGGCCGTACGCACGGGCCCGCCGGACGGCGCGGCGGACGCGAGATCCACCACGCGCGCGTGGACGGCACGTCTGCTCATGGCGGGCATCGTGCTGACCGCCCTCAACCTCAGGCCCGCCATCACCAGCCTCGGCGCCCTCCTCGAAGAGGTCCGCGACGGGCTCGGCATGAGCGGCGGCGTCGCCGGGCTGCTCACCTCCGTGCCCCCGGTCTGCTTCGCCGTCTTCGGCGTCATGGCCCCGCGCCTGGCCCGCCGCTTCGGACCGGCCGCCGTGGTCTGCGCGGGCATGGTGGCCATCACCGCCGGTCTGGTGATCCGCCCCTTCGCGGGCGGCACGGCCGGATTCCTCGCCGCCAGCGCCCTCGCCCTGATGGGCATCGCGGTCAGCAACGTCCTGATGCCGGTCATCGTCAAGCGCTGGTTCCCCGACCGGGTCGGCTCCATGACCGGCCTGTACTCCATGGCGCTCGCGCTGGGCACCTCCGCCGCGGCGGCCGTGACCGTCCCCCTCACCGACGCCCTCGGCGGCGACTGGCGCTCGGGCCTCGGCGTCTGGGCCGCCCTCGCCGCGGTGGCGGTGCTGCCGTGGATCCCGTTCGTGCGCGACCGCCGCGACGACGCGCGGGGCCGGGCGGGGGAGCGGAGGGACCCCGCGCGCGTGCGCACCGCCGGCACCGCCACCGGCGGCCCCACGACGGCGCCGGGGACCCGGACGGGCGACCACCCCGTGGACGCCCCCCACGGCGCCCCCGCGGACGTCCAGGGCCCTCCCGCGACCGCCCAGGACCCCGCTGCCGCTGCCCCGGGCCCCGCGACGACCGCCCGGGACGCGGCCACGACCGCGCAGGCCCCCGCCGCCGCCCCGCCCGCCCTGCGGATCACCCGCAGCCGCATCGCCTGGGCGCTCGCCGTCTTCTTCGGGCTCCAGGCGACCGCCGCCTACATCACCATGGGCTGGATGGCGCAGATCTTCCGGGACGCGGGCGTCTCCGCGGGCACCTCGGGGCTGCTGCTCGCCGTGACGATGGTGATGGGCGTCCCGCTCGCCTTCGTCATCCCGCGCGTCGCGACCCGGCTGCCCCACCAGGGCCCCATCGTCGTCGCCCTCGGCCTGTGCGGACTGGCCGGGTACGCCGGTCTCTACCTCGCGCCCGCCGCGGGCGCCTGGGCCTGGGCCGTGCTCCTCGGCATCGCCAACTGCGCGTTCCCGCTCGCCCTGACCATGGTCGGCATGCGCGCCCGCACCGGCGCGGGCGTCGCCCAGCTCTCGGCGTTCGCGCAGAGCGCCGGCTACCTGATCTCCGTCCCCGGACCGCTCCTGGTCGGCGTGCTCTACCAGAGCAGCGGCGGCTGGGGCCTGCCCATCGCCCTCATGGCGGGCCTCATGGTGCCGCAGATGGCGGTCGGCGTGCTGGCCGGACGCAACCGCACGGTGGAGGACGAGGCCGCCCGCTGACCTCACCCCCGGCGGGCCCGTCCCCCGCCGGGGGTGCGAGACTGGCGCCATGCCAGTGCTCGACCCGAATCCCCGCAACGGCCAGAAGAAGATGCTCCTGGTCTTCGGTTCGTTCTTCGCCATCTTCGTGATCATCGGCATCATCGCGACGATCGCCTCCCCCTGACCACGGCCGCCCCGCCCGGCGCACCTGACCCCAGGGGTGGGGTTAACCCCCCATCCCCTAGGGGGCGGGTGTCAGGGTCAAGTGGGTGGATCTCCGGATGGGTTGGGGGCCGCGCGTTCCGTAGCGTCGGGGTGTGACCGCGGCATCGGGACCGCGGCCCGCCCACCGGACCCGTCCGAAGCCAGCGGAGGCAGCGATGTCGGCCAGTACACAGACCCGGCACCACCCGGCGGACCGGGGCGGTGTCGACATCAGACTGCCCTGGTGGGCGCTGGCCCTGCCCGCCCTGGCCTTCGTCGCGCTGCTCGCCCTGATGCTCAACCCCACCGACGCCCAGGCGGCGGCGGGCGACCCGGCGATCAGCCACCTCGTCGAGCGCGCACAGCAACTGCTGGGTCACTGAGCACCGACGGAGCGGCACGTCAACTCCCTGCGCCCCATGGCCTGTTTCGTGCGAAGCTGGAGTGTATGAGCGTCGCAGAACCCCGCAGGATCGTCCTCTTCCGGCATGCGAAAGCCGACTGGCCGCAGGTGACCGACCATGAGCGCCCCCTCGCCGAGCGGGGCCGTCTGGACGCCGCGGAAGCCGGACGCAGGCTGGCCGACACCGGCGTCCCCCTCGACCTGGCTCTCTGCTCCACGTCGATCCGGACCCGCGAGACCTGGAAACTGGCTGTCCACGAGTTCCCGAACCGGCCGAAAACCGTCTACGAGGAGCGCATCTACGACGCCTCTCCCGGCGAACTGATCGCGCTGCTGAACGAGACCCCCGACGACACCCGCAACGCCGTCCTGATCGGCCACAACCCGGGGGTGCAGAGCCTCGCCGAGATCCTCGCGGGCGAGGCCGAGGGCGACTCCCGGGACCGGCTCGCCCGCCGCGGCTTCCCGGCCGCCGCGTTCGCCGTCCTGACCTTCGAGGGCTCCTGGAAGACGCTGGAGCCCGGCACCGCCACGCTGGTCGACTTCTGGGCACCGTCCGAGTAACCCGTTACGCAGACCGAGAGACCGAGAGACCGAGATACCGGGGGCCCGGCACCTGCCGCAGGTGCCGGGCCCCCGGCCCGCGCCGGACGGCGTGAGCGCCGCGCGCCGCCTCAGACGTCGACGTTGGTGTCCGCCGCCTCGACCTCTTCACGCGTGACGCCCAGCAGGTACAGGACGGTGTCGAGGAACGGCACGTTCACCGCGGTGTGCGCCGCCTGCCGGACCACCGGCTTCGCGTTGAAGGCGACCCCGAGCCCGGCCGCGTTCAGCATGTCCAGGTCGTTCGCGCCGTCGCCGATCGCCACCGTCTGCGCCAGCGGCACACCCGCCTCGGCGGCGAACCGGCGCAGCAGCCGCGCCTTGCCCGCCCGGTCCACGATCTCCCCGGTGACCCGCCCGGTCAGCTTCCCGTCGACGATCTCCAACGTGTTGGCCTGCGCGAAGTCCAGCCCGAGCCGCTCCCGCAGATCGTCGGTCACCTGGGTGAACCCCCCGGAGACCACGCCCACTTGGTAGCCGAGCCGCTTCAGCGTCCGGATCAGGGTGCGCGCGCCCGGCGTCAGCCGCACCTCGCTGCGCACCTTCTCCACCGCCGAGGCGTCCAGCCCCGCGAGCAGCGCCACGCGTGCGTGCAGCGACTGCTCGAAGTCCAGCTCCCCGCGCATCGCCGCCGCCGTCACCTCGGCGACCTCGGCCTCGCAGCCCGCGTGCGCCGCGAACAGCTCGATGACCTCGTCCTGGATGAGCGTCGAGTCGACGTCCATCACGATCAGGCGCTGCGCCCTGCGGTGCAGCCCGGCGGCGACCACCGCGACGTCCACGCCGAGCGCGCCCGCCTCGGTGACCAGGGCGGTGCGCAGCGGCTCCGTCTCGACGCCGGAGACCGCGAACTCGACGGCCGTCACGGGGTACTTGGCCAGCCGGAAGATGCGGTCGATGTTGCCGCCCGCCCGGGTGATGCGGGCCGCTATGGCCGCCGTCGCCTCGGCGGTGAGCGGATGACCGAGCACCGTCACCAGGGAACGGCCCAGTCCGCGCGGGCGGTTGTCGCCGAGCCCGGAGATGATCTCGGCCTGCATCTTCATCGACTCCGCCCAGCTGTGGACGGTGGAGCGCAGATTGCCCTCCTCGCCCTCGGCCGGTTCCGTGACCAGCGCGCACAGCACCATGCGGCCGCGGGTGACGACCTGCTCGATGTCGACGACGTCGACGGAGAAGGCGGCGAGGGTGTCGAAGAGGCCGGCCGTGATGCCCGGCCGGTCCTTGCCGAAGATCTTGACGAGGAGAGTGGGGGCGTCCGGGGACGAAGGCTGCGAAGCGCTCATGGTGGACCCACCGTATCCGGCACCCCGTGCCTTCCGCCGCAGCGGTCCGACCAGCGGACACCGAACAGTGGACGGCGGCACGGTGACGGCCGCGTGACCGGTGCCCCCCGGGCGCGCCCGGCGTGCGCCGCCGTCGGCACGTGCTCGGCGCCCGCGTGCCCGTGCCCGCGCGCCCCGGCGTGCGCTGCCCGGGGGAGAGCCGCCGGGCGGGCCGACGGGTCGGGGCCACGGGCCGCGCACGCCGGAGCGGACGGGCGGGGTCCGCGCAAGACCCGACTTTCGGTCAGGGGTGCGAGCCTGAAATAGTGCCCGACGATGTTCGACATCCCTAGACTCCCTGCGACGGGGGTAAATCGGGGGACTACTCAGTGGGGCTTGGCGTGCCGGAACTCGTACTGGAATCGAATGGACGCACCTGGACGCTCGACGCGTCCAGGCCATACACCCTCGGACGCGATCCGCAGGGCGACATCGTGCTGGACGACGCCAGGGTCTCCTGGCGCCACGCCACGATCACCTGGGACGGAAGCGGTTGGGTCGTGGAGGACCACGGCAGCACCAACGGCACCTTCGTGGCGGGCCAGCGCGTCAACCGCGCGGAGATAGGCCCCGGTACGGCCGTCCACCTGGGCAACGCGACCGACGGTCCGCGGCTGAGCGCGCAGGGCGCCGCCGCCGTCACCGCGCCCCAGCCCCAGCAGGCACCGGCCCAGCAGCAGTCGCCGCCCGCAGCGCAGGGCGCGGGCTGGGGGCAGCAGCCGCAGCAGGCCGCGCCCCAGCGGGACTGGCAGCCGCCGCAGCAGCCCGGTGGCCGGATCCCGGCCCAGCAGGGCGCGGACGGTGCCGCGCCGGTCCGCGGCGACCGCTCCCCGACCACGTTCCACCAGTTCTCGCTCGGCCGCGTGATGCGCATCGGCCGCGCCCTGGAGAACGAGCTGGTCGTCTCCGACCTCCAGGTCTCGCGCCACCACGCCGAGTTCCACGCGACGCCCGACGGGCGGATGGAGATCCGCGACCTCGGCTCGCACAACGGCACGTACGTCAACGGCCTGCAGATCGCCAAGGGCAGCACCCAGGTGCTCGGCCCGACCGACGTCGTCGGCGTCGGCCACTCCACGTTCCGGATCGTCGGGGACCGCCTGGAGGAGTTCGTCGACACCGGCGAGGTGTCCTTCTCGGCCCGCCATCTGACCGTCACGGTCGACGGCGGCAAGCAGATCCTCAAGGACGTCTCCTTCGGTGTCCCGGAGAAGTCCCTGATCGCGGTCATCGGCCCGTCCGGGTCGGGCAAGTCCACCCTGCTCAAGGCGCTCACCGGCTACCGGCCCGCCGACCAGGGCGACGTCCTGTACGACAACCGCAACCTCTACAAGCAGTTCGCGGAGCTGCGCCAGCGCATCGGCCTGGTCCCGCAGGACGACATCCTGCACAAGGAACTGACGGTCAAGAAGGCGCTCAAGTACGCGGCCAAGCTGCGCTTCCCCGCCGACACCACGGCCGCCGAGCGCAACGCCCGCATCGACGAGGTGCTGCGCGAGCTGAAGCTCGACATCCACAAGGAGAAGCGGGTCTCCTCGCTCTCCGGCGGTCAGCGCAAGCGCGTCTCGGTCGCCCTCGAACTGCTCACCAAGCCGTCGCTGATCTTCCTGGACGAGCCGACCTCGGGTCTCGACCCGGGCATGGACCGCGACGTCATGCAGCTGCTGCGCGGCCTCGCCGACGACGGCCGCACGGTCCTCGTCGTCACGCACTCCGTCGCCGAACTCGCCATCTGCGACAAGCTGCTGGTGATGGCGCCCGGCGGCAGCGTCGCCTACTTCGGCCCGCCCGAGGAGGCGCTGAACTTCTTCGGCTACGACACCTGGGCCGACGTCTTCTCCGCCTTCGAGAACTACCGCGACTACGACTGGGCGGGCCGCTGGAAGGGCTCGCAGCACTACCAGATGTACGCGGCGGACATCGACGCCGTCGCGCCGCAGCCCGCGCAGGCCGCCCCGATGCAGGGCATGAAGCCGCCGAAGCCGCAGGGCTGGATGAGCCAGTTCGTCACCCTGGTGCGCCGGTACTCCGCGGTCCTCATCTCCGACCGGGGCTTCCTGGCGCTGATGGTGATCCTGCCGGGCGTCCTCGGCGCGGTGAGCCTGCTGATCAACCCGGACCGGGGTCTGCTGCCGAACCCGGCCAACCCGCAGACCGGCCGGATCATCCCCAACGGCACCGCCACCACCGTCCTGCTGATCCTCGCGGTCGGCGCCTGCTTCGCGGGGGCCGCGAACTCCGTCCGCGAGCTGATCAAGGAACGGGTCATCTACGAGCGGGAGCGGGCCACCGGCCTGTCCCGCTCGGCGTACCTGATGTCCAAGGTGTTCGTGCTCGGCCTGATCACCGTCTTCCAGGGCCTGCTGGTCGGCGTCATCGGCTTCTCCAACCGTGAGCTGCCGGAGAAGGGCCTGGTCTTCGGCGGTTCCACCATGCTGGAGCTGTCGCTGCCGATCATGGCGCTCGGCTTCACCGCGATGATGTTCGGCCTGATCATCTCCGCACTGGTCAAGACGGCCGAGAAGACCATGCCGCTGCTGGTCATGTTCGCGATCATCCAGATCGTCTTCACGGGCTGCCTGTTCACCCTGGGCGGCACGGTCGGCGTCAACCAGTTCTCGTACCTGATGCCGTCCCGCTGGGCGGTGGCCGCGGCGGGCGCCACCCTCGACTTCAACAAGATCAGCCCGCCCGACACGGGTGAGAGCAACGACCCGCTCTGGGAGCACACCGTCGGCGCCTGGAGCATGGACATGATCGCTCTGGTCGTCCTCGGGGTGATCTGCGGCTTCTTCGTGGCCCGCTTCCTGCGCCGCCACGAGCCCGAGGTCATGCGCGACTAGCCGTCCCGGACGGCGGGAAGGGCGGCACCCCGTGCGGGGTGCCGCCCTTCGGCGTTCACGTGGAGAGGTCCGCGCCGACCTCAGTACGCGCTGTTGACGTTGTCGATGGTGCCGTACTTGTCGGCCGCGTAGTTGGCGGCGGCGGTGATGTTGGCGACCGGGTCGTAGATGTTCGAGGACGTGCCCTTGACGTGGTACGCCTTGAACGTCGGCGGGATGACCTGCAGCAGACCCTTCGACGGGACGCCGTTGATCGCGTTGATGTCCCAGCCGTTGATGGCGTTCGGGTTACCCGAGGACTCCCGCATGATGTTGCGGTACAGACCGTTGTACGAACCGGGTATGCCCTTGGCCTTCATGATGTCGAGGGACTCGCTGATCCAGCCGTGCAGGTTGTTGCTGTACGTCTTGGCGGCGGCCGGCTTGACGGCGGCGCGCTCCGCGGAGCGGCTCGCGGTCTTCGCCTTGTGGGCGGCCTCGGCCTTCTTCTTGGCGGCGGCCTCGGCCTTCTTGTGCGCGGCGGCCTTCGACGCGGCCTTCGCCTTGGCGGCCTCGGCCTTCAGGCTGGCGCTGGCGAGCTGGTCGGTGACGCTGGCCTTGACGTCCTTGATCGGCTTCGTGCTGTACGCGACGTGGGTCTGCGCCTGGGAAGCGGCCTCGCTCGTGGTGGGCTCGGCGTTGCCCGGCACCGCGGAGAACGCGAGGGCGGCGGCACCGAGCGTGGCGACACCGGCGACGGCGATCTTGTGGCGACGGGTCAGGGCACGGGTTCGATCACGGAAGGAGATGTTCTTGGGCATGGCAGACGGACCTCTTCGAATAGCGCGGAGGTCGCTCTACGTCCGGACATCCGGCGGGAGGAACTCGGGTCCTCCCGTGGGAACGCCGTGAGCGGAAACCCGCGGCGCCGAGCGACGAGAGCAATTCTTAGCGGCCGCAAAATGCCCTGGCAAAGGTGTGACGTACGAAGCCGGGTAGTGGAGCGGGGTGGTGCAAAGCAGGACAGATAGGAAAGTCCTCGCCGCTCATTCGGGACATCTCGATCTCCTACGCTCCTTCGTAGGTGACCTGCGCCCTATGTGCGGGCTCACACGCGGGGCACCCCGATCTCACCATCGGTTGCTCAAGCAATGCTGTCTGTGAGGTCCTCGGCCGGAAGCAGCAGATGGACGTCCCCGAACTCGTGCCACAGATAGCGCTCCCGCACCGCCGCCGCGTACCCGCACTCCACCGCCGCCCGCCCGGCGACCGCCGCCAGCATCAGCAGATGCGACGCCTGCGGCTCGTGCAGCCCGGTCAGCAGCCCGTCCACCACCCGCACCCCGCGCTCCGGGGTCACCACCAGGTCCGTCCAGCCCGCACGCGCGCGGACGACGCCGTCCGCCCCCGCGGCCGACTCCACCGCCCGCACCGCCGTCGTCCCCACCGCCACCACCCGCCCACCGGCCGCCCGCGCCGTGTTGATCAGCCGCGCCGACGCCTCCGGCACCGAGAACCGCTCCGGATACGGCGGCTCGTGCGCCTCGGCCGACGCCACCCCGGTGTCCAGGCCGATCGGCGCGAACCACACCCCCCGGCTCACCAGCTCCGTCACCAGCCCCGCCGTGAAGGGCCGGGCCGCGCTCGGCATCTCCGCGCTCCCCGTGCCCGCGTCCGACGGCAGCGCGAACACCGTCTGGTACACGGACAGTGGCTGATCGCGGTCCGTGTAGGAGTAACGGATGGGCCGCCCGCGCTCCCGCAGCAGCCCCGGCACGTCCGCCCCCGACACCCCCGCCCACCACAACCGCTCCCCGCGGGGGCTCAGCGGCTCCGCCAGCACCAGCTCCCCGCCGCCCGCGAGCCGCACCCGCGTCCCCGCGGGCCCGCCCGCACGCGCCCGCGTGCTGCCGTCCCCCGACGGCTCCCGCAGCTCCACCGCCCACCGCCCGTCGTCCCCGCGCGTCGAGAAGTGCACCACCACGCGCGTGTGCCCGATCCGCCCGTCCACCGCGGCGGCCACCGTCGGTGACGTGTTCACCACCAGCAGATCACCGGCCCGCAGCAGCAGGGGCAGCTCCCGGAACGCGTGGTGCGACACCGCCGTCCCCCGCGACACCAGCAGCCGCACCGCGTCCCGGCCGGGCCCCCGCTGCTCGGCCGGCACCCGCGCCGACAGCTCGGAGGGAACCTCCACCGTGAGCGCCATCACGCCCCCAGCAGCGAGGGGGCCGTGTACCGGCCGCTCGCGGGCCGCTCGTCCAGCAGCCGCAGGAACGCCGGCACCACCGCCCCGGGCGCCGGACGCGCCTCCTCGTCGCCGGGCACGGCCGCCGCGTACAGGTCCGTCGCCATGTCGCCCGGATCCACCGCCCACACCCGCAGTCCGGGCTCCTCGACCCCCAGCACGGCCGCGAGCCGTTCCAGGGCCGCCTTGGACGCCCCGTACCCGCCCCAGGTCCCGTACGCCTCCACCGCCGCGTCCGAGCCGACCACCACGACCGCGCCCGCCTCCGCCGCCCTGAGCGGCACCAGCGCCTCCTGGACCAGCCCGAGCGCGGCCACCACGTTCACCTCCAGCGCCCGCCGCAGCCCGGCCACGGGCAGCTCCGCCAGCTCCACCAGCGGCTCGGCACCCAGCGCGCTCGCGTTGTGCACCAGCAGATCCACCCCGCCCAGCCGCCCGGCCGCCGCCACCAGCTCCGCCCGGTGCCCCGCGTCCGTGACGTCCCCGGCGAGCGCCGTCACGCGCGTGCCGTGCCGGGACAGCCCCCGCGCCGCCCGTGCCAGCGGCCCCGGCGTCCGCGCGTCCAGCACCAGATCCCAGCCCCGCCCCGCCAGCCCCTCGGCCAGCGCCCGCCCCAGCCCCTTCGACGCCCCCGTGATGATCGCCACCGGCATGATCCACGTCCCCTCGTCCGTTCCCGCGCGCCGCTGATCGACGTGCCTCCACGCTAGGAACGGCACCGCCCCCGCCGCCTCGGACGCCGGTCGCGACCGCAGGGGCCCTTCGCCCTACACCCCCGTCCGGGGGACCTGCGGCCTAGGCGGCACCGCCGTCCCGCGGGACCTCCGGACCAGGACGGACGACGCCCCCGCGGACCCGGCGACCTAGGACCACCGGCCCGGCGCGAGGCCGTCGGCGGCCCGATCCGCGCTGTCGGACCCCGCCGGTACCGTGAGGTCATGAGTCAAGGTCCACGGTCCGGCCTCGCCGCGGTCAGCGCCGCGCTGCTGGCCATGAGCAGGCACCTGGAGGTGCGCGACGTCCTCAAGACGATCGTCGCCTCCGCCCGGGAACTGCTCGACGCCCAGTACGCCGCCCTCGGCGTCCCGGACGACCACGGGGGCTTCGCCCAGTTCGTCGTGGACGGCGTCAGCGACGCCCAGTGGAAGGCCATCGGACCCCTCCCGCGCCAGCACGGCATCCTCGCCGCGATGCTCCACCAGGCCGAACCCGAGCGCCTCGCCGACGTCCGCAAGGACCCCCGCTTCGAGGGCTGGCCCGCCGCCCACCCGGACATGTCCGACTTCCTCGGCCTGCCCGTCCGCGACGGCGACGAGGTGATCGGCGCCCTCTTCCTCGCCAACAAGAACCGCGCGAAGCCGGACGGCGGCTGCGGCTTCACCGAGGAGGACGAGGAACTCCTCGCGATCCTCGCCCAGCACGCCGCGATCGCCCTCACCAACGCCCGCCTCTACGAGCGCAGCCGTGAACTCACCATCGCCGAGGAACGCTCCCGCCTCGCCCACGAACTGCACGACGCCGTCAGCCAGAAGCTGTTCTCCCTGCGCCTGACCGCCCAGGCCGCCGCCGCCCTCGTCGACCGCGACCCGGGCCGCGCCAAGGGCGAACTCCAGCAGGTCGCCGCGCTCGCCGCCGAGGCCGCCGACGAACTGCGCGCCGCCGTCGTCGAACTGCGCCCCGCCGCCCTGGACGAGGACGGCCTCCTCGCCACCCTGCGCACCCAGATCCACGTCCTCGACCGCGCCCACGCCGCGCGCGTCACCTTCACCAGCACCGGATTCCGCGCCCTGCCCGCCGCCCAGGAGGAAGCCCTCCTGCGAGTCGCCCAGGAAGCGCTGCACAACGCGCTGCGCCACTCCGGGGCCGCCCGCGTCGCCGTGACCGTCGGCCGCCGCGGCGGCGGAGTCGTGCTGCGCGTCACCGACGACGGCAAGGGCTTCGACCCGCAGACCACCCGCCGCGCGGGCCGCCACCTCGGCCTGGTCTCCATGCACGACCGCACCAGCGGCGTCGGCGGCAGCCTGACCGTGCAATCGGCGCCCGGCGAGGGCACCACGATCGAGATGGAGGTTCCCGGTGGCTGACGCGATCAAGGTGCTCCTCGTCGACGACCACCAGGTCGTCCGCCGGGGCCTGCGCACCTTCCTGGAGGTGCAGGACGACATCGAGGTCGTGGGGGAGGCGGCCGACGGCGCCGAGGGCGTCGCCCGCGCCGAGGAGCTGCGACCCGACGTCGTCCTCATGGACGTCAAGATGCCCGGCATGGACGGCGTGGAGGCACTGCGCCGCCTGCGCGGACTCGACAACCCCGCCCGGGTGCTCATCGTCACCAGCTTCACCGAACAGCGCACGGTGGTACCGGCGTTGCGCGCGGGAGCCGCCGGGTACGTCTACAAGGACGTGGACCCGGACGCCCTCGCCGGTGCCATCCGCTCGGTGCACGCGGGCCACATCCTGCTCCAACCCGAGGTGGCCGGGGCCCTGTTGTCCCAGGAGGAGACCAACTCAGGCGGCGGCCGGGCCGGTTCGCTCACCGAACGGGAGCGCGAGGTGCTCGGCCTGATAGCGGACGGCCGCTCCAACCGCGAGATCGCCCGCGCCCTCGTCCTCTCCGAGAAGACCGTCAAGACCCACGTCTCGAACATCCTGATGAAGCTCGACCTGGCGGACCGCACCCAGGCCGCGCTCTGGGCCGTGCGGCACGGGGCGGCGGACTGACCAGGGGGCGCGTCAGCGGGCGCGCGGTCACCGGAAGGTCGCGTTCCGGGCCGAGATTCATACCGTCGTGGGAATGTCCCCCGAATGGCGCAACCTCCGGAGGCCCCGGCCGTTCTCCAGTGCGTGCCGCGGCGAACCGTCGCGGCGATCACCAGGAGGGCTCAGAAGTGAAGAACCTGAAGAAGGCAGCGGCCGTGACGATGGTGGCCGGCGGGCTGATCGCCGCCGGTGCGGGCCTGGCCTCCGCCACCGACGGCTCGCTGGCCGCCGGCGAGGCCCACGGCTCCCCGGGTGTCGCCTCGGGCAACGTCGTCCAGGTCCCGGTGCACGTCCCCGTGAACGCGGTCGGCAACAGCGTGAACGTGATCGGCGTGCTGAACCCGGCCTTCGGCAACCTCGGCCTGAACCACTGACGTCGGACCCCACGGGGCTCGACCACCGGCCTCCCGGCCACCACCGGGAGGCCGTTCGGCTGTCCGCGGCCCCGGCGCCCCGCCGCGCACTCCGCCGCCGCTGCCGTTCCTCCGATTTTCCTCCGACTGATCCGAACGGACGGTTGCGCGGACCGTCCCGTGCCGTCCCCGTCGTGTGCGGCGTTGGTCAGCTCACGGCCCGCGGCCGGGTCGGACTCGTATTCAGCAGCAGGAGGAACACTTCACATGAACATCGCCAAGAAGGCAGCCCTCGCCCTCACCGTCGCGGGTATCGCGGCCGGTGCCTCGGCGGGCGCCGCTGTCGCCGACGCGGGTGCCGACGGCGCGGCCGTGAAGTCGCCGGGTGTCGCCTCGGGCAACGCCGTGCAGGTCCCCGTCCACATCCCGGTCAACGTGGTCGGCGACAGCATCAACGTGATCGGCCTGCTGAACCCGGCCTTCGGCAACCAGGCCGCCAACGGCTGATCCAGCCGGACCGACGAGGCCCCGCAGGTCGACACCGACCGGCGGGGCCTCCGTCGTACCCGGTCGCGGCCGGGACGAGCCGGGCCGACCGGGACCCGGCCCGACCCTTCGGGCCGACGCAGCGGCGGCCGGGACACCATCGCCGGGAGCCGGGAGCCGGGAGCCGGGAGCCGGGAGCCGGGAGCCGGGAGCCGGGAGCCGGGAGCCGGGAGCCGGGTCCTCCGCGTGCGTGGCGCCGGCCGTCACCTGGCGCCCACCCCCCCCGCCATCCGTCACCTCAACCCCGTTCCCGCTCCTCCACGACGGAGTTGTACGCCGCGACCAGCGCCCGCCGGGCCGTCCGCTCCACCGGGCGCAGGGCCAGCGCCCGCGCCGACATCTCCCCGGCGCTCACCGCACCGCCGTGCCCGGTGCCGGACGCCAGCGACACCAGCGTCCCCACCCGGTCCGCCAGCTCCAGGACCCGTACCGCGCGCGGCGGATACCCCGGCGCCAGCGCCTCCCGTCCCCGCTCGGCGCGCGCCCGGTACGCGTCGATCGCCGCCTCCGCGACCGGCCCCGACCCCGCCACGTCGAGCCGCGACAGCACCTCCGTCGCCTCCCGCAGCGCCTCCGCCAGCTCGCGCTCCGCCTCACCGAGCGACGGCACGTCGGCCGGGGGCGCCTCCCGCACCGGCAGGCAGTGCCAGACCACCTCCACGTGCAGATCGCCCTCGGGCCCGGCCTCGGACACCTCGGGGACGAGGCCGAGGGCCGCGCCGTGACAGACGACGGCCTCCGCCGCGTCGAGCGCCCGCGCGTTGAACTCCGGCGGCCCGCTGAGCCCGAGCGGATGTCCTGGCACCGGCAGCGCGAGCCGCAGCCCGTTCACCCCCAGCGCCCGCAGCCGCCCCAGGGCGAGGGTCAGGCCGACGGGACCCGCCTCGCCCGGCAGCCCCTCCACCCGGTGCACGGCATCGTCACCGACGATCGCGAGCACCGCGTCGTCCGGTGAGACAAGTCCGACCAAAAGGGCGTTTCCCCATGCCGTCAGGCGCCCTGAGCGTGGTTCCGAGAACATGCCTCCACCCTAAGGACCGGACCGATGGATGGGACCGGGCGGCCGGTGGCGTAGATTTCTTCGAGGGCGGCGCCCACAGGCGCCCGCGACCGCCGAGACGCCGAACCGGTCACACAGCAAGGGGAGACAACGCGCTCATGAGCGATGTTCTGGAGCTTCAGGACGTATCCGTGGTCCGCGAGGGCCGGGCTCTGGTGGACCAGGTCTCCTGGTCGGTCAAGGAAGGCGAGCGCTGGGTCATCCTCGGCCCGAACGGCGCCGGCAAGACCACCCTCCTGAACGTCGCGTCCAGCTACCTCTACCCCAGCAAGGGCACCGCCACCATCCTCGGCGAGACCCTCGGCAAGCCCGGCACGGACGTCTTCGAACTGCGCCCCCGCATCGGCATGGCCGGTCTCGCCATGGCCGACAAGCTCCCCAAGAGCCAGACGGTCCTGGAGACCGTCCTGACGGCGGCCTACGGCATGACGGCCACCTGGCAGGAGGACTACGAGGAGATCGACGAGAAGCGCGCCCGCGCCTTCCTCGACCGCCTCGGGATGAGCGAGTACCTCGACCGGAAGTTCGGCACCCTCTCCGAGGGCGAGCGCAAACGCGTCCTGATCGCGCGGGCCCTGATGACCGACCCCGAGCTGCTCCTGCTCGACGAGCCCGCCGCCGGACTCGACCTCGGCGGCCGCGAGGACCTGGTGCGCCGCCTCGGCCGTCTCGCCCGCGACCCGATCGCCCCCTCCATGCTGATGGTCACCCACCACGTCGAGGAGATCGCCCCGGGCTTCACGCACGTCCTGATGATCCGCCGCGGCAAGGTGCTCGCCGCCGGACCGCTGGAGCTGGAGCTGACCTCCCGCAACCTCTCCCTCTGCTTCGGCCTGCCGCTCGTCGTCGAGCAGGTCGGCGAGCGCTGGACGGCCCGTGGTCTTCCGCTGAGCTGACGTCATCGCGCCCTGTCCGCACGGGCATCGCCGACCTACCATTGACCGCGTGAACGACATCGACGCATGGGTGTGGTGGCTGGTCTGCGCGGCGGCACTGGGCATCCCGCTCGTGGTGACCGCCATGCCCGAGTTCGCCATGCTCGCCGTGGGCGCCCTCGCGGCCGCGGGAGTCGCCGGGGCGGGCGGAGGCGGCATCCTCCAGGTGCTGGTGTTCGCCGCGGTGTCCGTCGCGCTCATCGCCGTCGTGCGCCCCATCGCCAACCGCCACCGCCAGCGGCCCCAACACGCCACCGGGATCGACGCGTTGAAGGGCAGGCAGGCCGTCGTGCTGGAACGCGTCGACGGTTCGGGCGGGCGGATCAAGCTCGCGGGCGAGGTCTGGTCGGCCCGCGCGCTCGACGGCGGCCGTGCCTACGACGCCGGCCAAGAGGTCGACGTCGTCGACATCGAGGGGGCCACGGCGATCGTCATCTGACCTCGCAGGACTCAACTGAGGCGAACGGCACACGAGTTGCCCGACGGTCTGTCAGACTCGACCAGCAAGATCCTCAACAAGCATAAGATCGTCCCAGAGCGCCGACGCGGAGAAGGGTACGGGGAAACCGATGGAACCGATCATCATCGTCCTGATCATCCTGGTGGTGTTGGTCTTCATCGCCCTGATCAGGACCATCCAGGTCATCCCGCAGGCGAGCGCCGCCATCGTGGAGCGCTTCGGCCGCTACACGCGCACGCTCAACGCGGGGCTCAACATCGTGGTGCCGTTCATCGACACCATCCGTAACCGCATCGACCTGCGTGAACAGGTCGTGCCGTTCCCGCCGCAGCCGGTGATCACCCAGGACAACCTGGTCGTCAACATCGACACGGTCATCTACTACCAGGTCACCGACGCGCGCGCCGCCACCTACGAGGTGGCCAGCTACATCCAGGCGATCGAGCAGCTCACCGTCACCACCCTCCGCAACATCATCGGTGGCATGGACCTGGAGCGCACCCTCACCTCCCGCGAGGAGATCAACGCGGCCCTGCGCGGCGTCCTCGACGAGGCGACCGGCAAGTGGGGCATCCGCGTCAACCGCGTCGAGCTGAAGGCCATCGAGCCGCCGACCTCCATCCAGGACTCGATGGAGAAGCAGATGCGCGCCGACCGTGACAAGCGCGCCGCGATCCTCACCGCGGAAGGCACCCGGCAGGCCGCGATCCTCACCGCCGAGGGTGAGAAGCAGTCGCAGATCCTGCGTGCCGAGGGTGAGGCCAAGGCCGCGGCCCTGCGCGCCGAGGGTGAGGCGCAGGCGATCCGCACCGTCTTCGAGTCCATCCACGCGGGCGACCCCGACCAGAAGCTCCTCAGCTACCAGTACCTCCAGATGCTCCCGAAGATCGCCGAGGGCGACGCCAACAAGCTCTGGATCGTGCCCAGCGAGATCGGCGACGCCCTCAAGGGCCTCTCCGGCGCGTTCGGCAACTTCGGCGGCCTGGGCGGCGGTCCGGGCGGCGGGGTCCCGCAGCAGCCCACGGAGCGCCGCGAGAAGCCCGCCATCGACTGACCGACCCCGCACACACCGAACCCCGCGCCCCGGGAAGGGACGCGGGGTTCTTCTCGTCATCCGTCAGCCGCGCGAGCTGCCGGTGTCCGGGTGTCAGCTGTCGTTTCGTGAGGCGCCGGGCGTCGTGCGTCGGTCAGTTGTGCGGTGCGGGCCGCGTCCGGTGGTGCGCCGTCGTGCTGCATCCCGCCGCGGATAGTCCTCACTGTCCCCAGTGCGCGTGGGCGGCCGCGGTGTCCCCGGCCCCGCTCAGGCCGCGTCCTGGGCCAGCCAGGAGGGGAGCGCGTCGAAGTCCTCGGCCCCCAGCGACAGCAGCATCGCGTTGGCCGGTGTCGGCTCGAACGGCTGCCGGAGCAACGGCATCCCGGCCTGTTCCGGCGTCCGGTCGGCCTTGCGGTGATTGTCCTCGGCGCAGGAGGCGACGGTGTTCAGCCAGGAGTCCGCGCCGCCCTGCGCGCGCGGCACCACGTGGTCCACGGTCGTCGCGCGCCTGCCGCAGTAGGCGCACCGGTGCCGGTCCCTGACCAGCACGCCCCGCCTCGACCACGGCGCTCGTCTTCGGAACGGCACCCGCACGTACCGGCAGAGCCGGATCACGCGCGGCGCGGGTATGTCCACCGCGGCACCGCGCATGCGCAGCTCGGGGTGGGCCTGCTCGACGACGGCCTTGTCCTGGAGCACCAGGACGATCGCCCGGTTCAACGTCACCGTCGACAGCGGTTCGAAACTCGCGTTCAGAACCAGCGTGTCCCGCATCAAGCCCACCTCCCATGCGCACCTGCCCGCTTCACGGCGGGCCTGGATCAACTCTGGACGGGCGTACCGAGATGGACAACGCAATAAAAAATGCCCGCCTCTGATCACTTCCATGACCAGAGGCGGGCAAACGTTCAATGAACGCTGGGCTTGCTCAGCCCTCCGCGGGGATCTCGTACTCACCGATCAACTGCGCCCGCGCGATCGCGTGGAAACGCAGGTTGAAGCCGACGAACGCGGGCGACGCGTCGGCGTCGGGGCCGAGCTTCTCCTGGTCCACGGCGTACACGGTGAACACGTACCGGTGCGGACCGTCACCGGGGGGCGGCGCGGCGCCGCCGAAGTCCCGGCTCCCGTAGTCGTTGCGCGCCTGGACGGCGCCCTCGGGCAGCCCCGCGAACGGGCCGGTGCCCGCCCCGACCGGCAGCTCCGTGACCGAGGCCGGGATGTCGAACACCACCCAGTGCCAGAACCCGCTGCCCGTCGGGGCGTCCGGGTCGTAGCAGGTCACGGCGAAGCTCTTGGTCTCGGACGGGAAGCCCTCCCACCGCAGTTGCGGCGAGATGTTGCCGGCCGCGTGGACCTGAGCGTCCTTGAGCGTGCCGCCCTCCGCGACGTCGTCACTCGTCACCGTGAACGCGGGAACGGGCGGGTGGAAGTCATGGGGGAGCGGCCGCCGCTTGAGCTCGGTCACCTCGGTACCTCCTGATCGATGACTGGAATCAGCGGTTCCGAGCCTAGAACCAGTTGCGCTTGCTGCCGACCTCGGACAGCCACTGGTTGAGGTAGGCGGCCCAGTCGGTGCCGTGGTAGTCGTGCAGCCCCACCTGGAACGAGCGGAAGGTGTCGCTGCCCTCGCTGAACAGACCAGGCTTCTTGTCCATCTCCAGCACGACGTCCATGGCGTGCTCGTCCGCCACGAAGCTCAGCTCGACCTCGTTCAGCCCGCGGTACTGCTGCGGCGAGTGGAACTCGATCTCCTGGTAGAAGGGCAGCCGCTGCCGGGTCCCGCGGATCAGACCGCGCTCCATGTCCGCGCTCTTGAAACGGAAGCCGAGGCGGATGAAGGCGTCCAGGATGGCCTTCTGCGCGGGCATCGGGTGCACGTTGATCGGGTCGAGGTCGCCGGAGTCCACTGCACGCGCGATGGCCAGTTCGGTCGTCACGCCGATGTTCATCCCGCGCAGCGCCTGCCCGTCGATCATCGTGATCGGCGTCTCCCACGGGATCTCCAGACCGAACGGCACCGCGTGCACGGCCCCCGCCTGCAGCTCGAAGGCGTCACCGAGCCGCACCTTCGTGAACTCGATGTTCTGCTTGTACTCCTCGTCCCCGCTCTCGACCTCGACCTTGGCCTGGAGCCCCACGGACAGCCCCTGGATGTCCTGGTTCACGGACCCGCCCTGGATCCGCACCTCACCCTGGACGACACCGCCCGGAACGACGTTCACCTCGGTCAGCACCGTCTCGACCGAAGCCCCGCCGGCCCCCAGACTCGCGAGCAGCTTCTTGAACGCCATGACTCTCCCTCTGCGAATGAACCTCTGGTCCCTACAAACGCGATCCGGAGACGACCGGTTCCGCGCCCACACCCTGGCGGTCCGAGGGGGCCGGTGCCCACCCCTGGGACCCGATCCGCCTGGACTACGCTGGCACGCCATGATCGCGCCACCGGACCGTACGCCACTGCCCAGGGAGTTCTTCGACCGCCCGGTGCTGGAGGTCGCCCCTGACCTCCTGGGCCGCGTCCTGCTCCGCACCACGCCGGACGGCCCGATCACCCTGCGCATCACGGAGGTGGAGGCGTACGACGGTCCCAACGACCCGGGTTCGCACGCCTACCGCGGCCGTACGCCCCGGAACGACGTCATGTTCGGGCCGCCGGGACACGTGTACGTCTACTTCACCTACGGC
The DNA here is from genome assembly GCF_900091845.1 of Streptomyces sp. SolWspMP-5a-2. Taxonomy (GTDB): domain Bacteria; phylum Actinomycetota; class Actinomycetes; order Streptomycetales; family Streptomycetaceae; genus Streptomyces; species Streptomyces doudnae. The sequence continues at coordinate 644 of NZ_FMCI01000390.1, read as the reverse complement.
ATGTGGTTCTGCATGAACCTGGTCTGCGGTCCGGAGGGCACCTCCAGCGCGGTCCTGCTCCGCGCCGGGGAGATCACGGAGGGCGCCGAGCTGGCCCGCGGACGGCGACTCTCGGCCCGAAACGACAGAGAACTGGCCAAAGGACCGGCTCGTCTGGCCACCGCGCTGGGCGTGGACCGCGCCCTGAACGGAACGGACGCCTGCGGCACCGCCGACAGCCCGCTGCGGATGCTCACGGGCACCCCGGTCCCCTCCGACCAGGTGAGCAGCGGTCCGCGCACCGGGGTCTCCGGAGCCGGTGGCGTCCACCCCTGGCGCTTCTGGAGCGTCAACGACCCGACGGTGAGCCCCTATCGGGCCCATACGCCGAGACGACGCCCAAGTTGACGCGTTGTGGCGGGCTGCGTAATGTATCCCGAGCCGCTGAACCGGGTACGGCGTTCGCCAGCAGTCGGAAGCGGCCAACCCACTACAGAAGACACCCCCTCGACAGGGTCGAATTTTGGCGTGCCCGCATGCCCGAATTCGCGCCTCGGGAACTCGATTATGAGTTGCCGGAGGAATCGTCTAACGTAGTGAATGTCGAAAGGCCCCGCCGACAGGGAATCAGGCCCGAAAGGATCTGATACAGTCGGAACCGCCGG
>NZ_FMCI01000391.1 GCF_900091845.1 Streptomyces sp. SolWspMP-5a-2 | reverse complement strand
CCCGAAGGGCTCAGGACCGGCCTGGCCGTCGCCGGGGACAAGCCCGCCCGGAGGGACCAACGCGCTTCTGGCGGTAGGGCGATCGCCCTCGGCAGGCCGCGCACGGCGGCGGTTCGATCCGTCCCGGCGGGGACATCCGATTCCCCGAGCTGATCGGCGGTCGAGTTCGCCTCCGGGCACGCGGTCGAGCGTGCGGGCGGTGCAGGGTGCGGCTGGACGGATCACTCGGAGACGGGTGGACAAGCACGGGAAGCTCCTGGTGGGGCACGGTGGATCTCGGCCGTGACGCCTCCTGCCAGGAGCTTCGTCGCGTGGCGGAGCCGCCCAAGTGATCTGCAGGGCCGCCAGGTTGGAAAGGGCTCACTCTGTACAGTCCGTTGTTTTGGCTGAAAAGCTGCCGCTCTCCCACAGCGCCTTCCATGTGAACGTAGTCTGACGTAGTCGGGTAAGTGGCACTAGGAGGGCCAGCTGAAATGAAGCGGGGGAGAAGCATGTCGAGTGATCTAGGGAATGATGCAGATTCAGAATATTCAGAGCAGCATGGAGTTTTACGGACAACGATCATCGCTGGCGTGTTCACGCTGTTAGCTGCAGGCATCGGTGCCGTGGCCCCGCTTATGGCGAACGACAGTAATTCCTCTCCAAGCCCTACGGAAGTATCTGGCAGTTCGGTACCGACAGTATTCAGGCATAAATGGTCCACCTTCACCGATGAGTACGGCGGAGGTACCCGCACGTTGACCATCGGGAAAGGAGAGCTGCACGACGAAATCTTAACGATGGAATTTGATAGCTTCCAGGAGGACGGCAAGAGCGGAATCCACTGTTCCTGGAAGGGCTACTTGACGGGCATATCGGAATCCAAGGATGCGCTGCATATAAGTCGGACCACTCGCCTCGACGGGCCGTCTCGCTGCAGTAATGGCAGAGCCACCACACTGACGCTGCTGCCAAACGGCAAACTGCGCAGGACGGTGGACGCCGACAATACATACCTGGACTACGCCCGGCACTGATCCTTCTGGGCTCATCCGCGCGGGTCCGGTCGGTGGGGATCCAGGGTGGCGTCAACGATGACGTGGTCGCCTTCACCGAGGTTGGTGAGTGCTTCGTGAAGGCCGGACACTCATGAGGCCAGGACGTCCAGGGTCTCGTCGACGTACCGCCAGGCGGTGGCCTGGGATATTCCGAAACCCGCTCCGAGCTGTGCGAACGTCTTGCTCTTACGCAGGTGCACCAGAGCGAGCAGCGCTTGCTGGAAGCAACCGAGTCTGCGCCAGCGGGTGTTACGCGCCCGGCGTTGCTCGTAGCCCAGCCAGACGACATGCCCGACGAGCTCGTGCGGGACGTCGAGCGTGGCAGGACACGGAACCAACGGGGCCCCTTCGGTTGTTGGCGTGCTGAGTGGAATCACCACGCCAACGACAAGGGGCCCTGTCTCGTCACCACACCCGCTGATCAGCCCATTTCACCCAACAGCGCAGGATGAAAGAGGTTCGCGCCGACCGGGCCCGGCAGGCGGCCGGCCCCCGGCCGACCGCCGCCGCAGTCCTGTGAGCCGCCGTCGCCGCCCGCGCCTACGCCCTCAACCACCAGAGCGAGCAAGCCCGCGCCGCGCTCGATGCCGCCGATGCCATCATGGGCCGACTCCCCGAGTCCGAGCGGTCGGACACCTGGCTGACGTACGGCGAGCAGAACACCACGTCCACCTCAGCCACGCATTCACCACCCTCGGAGACACCCACCGCGCCCAGGAGAGCCAGCAGCGCGCTCTGGAGCTGTCCGCGCCGACCAGCACCATGACGCGCACCCTGCTGAATATCGACGCCGCCGCGTGCTCACATCACGACGGCGACACCGAGCAGGCGGGCCGCCGTACGGTCGCCGCCCTGACCGCGCTGCCCGTCGACTTCTGCACAGGCCTGGTCCGTCGCCGCGCCCTGGACCTGTTCGAGGCGATCCCTGCCCAGCACCACCACGATCGCGCCGTACGGGAACTACGCGACGTCGTGGCCAGCTGACAAAGACCGCTTCCACAGCGGGCGGGAATGGCCGGTCCCCTCACAGTGGATGCACTGGCCACCTCCTGGTGTGCTGCGGGCGCCGCGTCAGGCCCGTCGGCGGAACCAGCCGCGGCCACGATCCGGCTCGTGGCCGTGCTCCGGCTCGGGCGGTGCGATGGCCTGGAGGCGGGCGGCTTCGGCGGCGGCCTCCTTGCGGGCGACGTCTTCGGTGTGGCACGGACCGCACACCGACGTGTCCCCGGCCCGGACGACGGCGCGTTGCACGGTGATCTCCTCCCAGTGCTCGTCGGTGAACTCCCGCCCGCACCGCGAGCACACCGGGCGCTGCGCCTCCCGCTCAGCAGCGCAGCGCCGCTTGTCCTCCGCTTCGGTGCGGGCCTCCTGGTCGCGGTAGAGGACGTCGCCGTCAGCGCCTGCCCGCCGGCGCGTCTGAGTCGCCGCCACACCGGCGCGTCCGCGCTCTGCTCCTGGAGCTGCTCCAGGGTGGTGACGACGACGGTCACCGCCCGGCGGTAGTCGAGCGCGGTGATGGCCTTCGCGTAGAGGGAGTCGTAGCGGCGCGGCGCCCAGTAGCGGCGGCCAGCCTCCTCCAGCACGGCGACCGTGTTGGCGACCTTCGCCTCGGTGGTGTGAGCGAACACGAACGCCACCGGCACCAGGCCCTCTCGGCCGGTCGGCAGGTAGAACCTGCGCCACAGCCGCTTGTCGTGGTCGACGTTCTCGATCGCGTCCGGCCGGGAGCGGATCAGGTCCACGGTGCGCTTGGTCGCGTCCTCGCTACGGCGGTCGATCTCCATGAATAGCACCGGCAGCCACCCATGCCCGAGAACACCGTCACCGCGCCGCTCGCCCCGATGGAGCCGGAGGACGTCGCCGACACCTTTGCCTACATCCGGGCGTTGCACGCCGGCGACATTGACGCCGCCAGCATGGTCGCCGACGACACGGACCTGGAGTTTCAGCGGCTGCTCCTGGGGCTGATGGGGGTGTAGCTGAACGGTCCGTTACGGCGGTCCGCTCATGTCTGATCAGGAAGTCCGCGAATAACGCGACGGGGATCTCCGGGTGCAGGCCGCGTTCGGCTCGTCCCACTGTGCGATGGGCGTGCCAGACCAGCGCCGCGAGACGGGCGTCCATTGTCAGGTTGTCCGGGCGTGACTGGGTGCGCAGGGCGACGAGGAGGCGCCTGCACCGCTGGTCGGTGAACAGGTCCTTGGCGTGGGAAAGGAAGGCCACGGCCGGGTCGGTCGCACGCCGCCCGTCGACAGCCGAAACCAGTGCGGACCACCGTCGGCTCGGGTTGACGATCCGGGAGCAGGCGAGGCGCAGCTGCGAAAGCCGGCGCCATCCAACAGCTCGCCGCGCCGACGAGCGCACTCTACTCGGGACCTCGCTGCCGGGTGGCCGGACGGCGTCGCCGCGACACCCTCCCCCCCGTCTGGGTGCTCGGCAACACCGTCCGGCCTCTGCCGGTGCGGTGTTCCTCAAGCCACCCGCTGTCGGATCCCCTCACCAGCCCCTCCGACATCTGCCCACCCGCACCGTGACCGCACCCGCACGAACAGGTGAAACGGGCATCCTCACCCTTGACGTACGGAGCAGCCGGTCACCCATGGCGGGCACAGGGCCGGTTGCAGGGAGTTCAGCTCTGCGGGGCGAGGCGGGCGATCGCGTCGTCGAGAGCGGGCAGAGCGGGCAGGACATGGCCGGTTCCCGTGATCTCCAGCAGGCGCCGCACGGGCGGGGGGCAGCCGATGAGGGCAACGGGACGGCGAACTGCGGCGCTCAGCAGGACGCTCAGGAGCTGGGAGTCGCAAAAGGTAAGCCGGGACAGATCGAACACGACCGGCCGGGCGGTTGCGGCGAGGGCCTCGGCTATCTGCTCCCTGACCGGCTCGACGGAGTCTGCGTCGAAGTCGCCGCGCAGGCCTATCAGCCATAGCGGGCCGGCCGGCATGGACCGCGTGATCCCGGCGCCCGCTGGCACTCCACTGGCCATCATGCCGCTGATGTTCCTCCATATGTTCGGGGAACGCCAATTCAGCGTTCCTCGAACTATTCGGCCTCAGCCAGTGACGCGCGGGGCGGCGGCTCGTTGAAGGAGTGCTACCGCATGGTCCGCGTGGTTGGGCCCGCTGTACCGCGGCAGTCCTTCCCACCCCGGCGGCTTGAGCCGGAGTGTGGACGGTGTGTCTCTCCCCCTGCACCCGCCCCCCGTGTTCAGCGGGAGAGACACACCCCGGTGGATCGCCGGCCCCGCAGACCGGCGGAACCAGGCTTTGCCGTTCCCACACCGACCCCGAAGATTGCCCCGGCCCGGTCTCCGGACGCCTGCCGCTGCACCCGGCAGAAGACAGCCCCCGGGAAATCGCGGGGATACGGGACTCCCGGAGGCCATCTCTCTGGCCGTGTTCCCCGGCAGACGCCATCAACACCGGCCGCGCACGGCCGGTGCACTCAGCCCTGGCTCCCGGGGTCGTCCGGGGCGGCGGCCGCGGCAGGCTCCGGAGCACGCGTGCCGTCAGCGGAACGCGCCGGGTTGGCGTCGGCCAGATATATGCGGACCAGCTGTTCGGCCTGCTCGCAGCGGCGGCCGTGACGATGGCACGCGGAGCAGTTCTTCAGGTGTTCCACATAGGCGAGGTAGCTGCAGCGGGCAGCGGGATTGAGCGAGCTGAGCACAGTTCCCCCCGTAAAGCGACGACCGTCACGCCTGTTGACATCTCGTCCAGCAAGCATAGGGCGGGCACCGCGAACACGGACCAATATCGCCTCAAAACGGCAGCATATGATCACCGCCTGTATTGCTCCCGGCACCGAGCGGTGCTGCTCGATCACGGCGGAGCGGATGGCACCGAAGTCGGAGCGCGGCGACGGCCTTGACTTCGTAGGGCCGTACGCGTCAACCCAGCAGGGCATCTTCGTGCGGGCCGAGGATGCCGAACAATACCAGCGGATGAGTGACTTCAACGGGAAACTCGTCTGCGTGTGGAAGGGCACCACCTCTGCGGCGGAACTGAAAAGAGAAGCGTACGGCAAGATCGGCCTAGCGGTGGAGACAGATGCACGGACCTGTGTGCGCAGGCTGCGGGAAAAAACGGTCGACGCAGTTTCCACCGACCAGCTGATCCTTTACGGATTCATGGAGGACGAATCCGGCTTCGCCGTGGTGCATTCCCTGACATTCGGCGCGTTCAATGACTACGGGATCGCCATGGTCAAGGGTCATCGCGAGGACTGCCGGAAGCTCCAGGATGCCCTCATGGAGTACGCGCGCAGCAACGACTGGGGCCCGGACTTCCAGAACGACCTGCCGAAGGTGCCCAAAGCCATCCGCGACGAGGCCCGGCCCACCGAGGACGACATTGACCGATACTCCTTCCGGGACCGGCCGGGGAACGTACAGGCCGCGGACTGAGCGGACCGGAAGCGGACAAGCTTCTCCCAGCAGGACACGGAACTGTTCGCCGAACTCCAGCTCATCCTCGCCGGAGGAGAGCATCAGTACCCACCGCGGAGAAGAGCCGCTCCAGCTCACCCGGCGCAACGACGTGGCCGTCCCCCTGGTCGCCGATCCGATCACCGCCGCCAGCGTTGTCCTCGATCACCCGATGGCGCTGGTGGCCTGGCCCGCCGCGATGTACGAGCGCGCCCGCTCGTACATCGCGGGCGGCCGTCACCTCGGAGCGGAGCTGGCGCAGCAGCTCCTCGCCGAGCTCCGGCCGGCCGCCGTGGCGGCCGCGGGACCGGCCGCTCCTCAGCCCAGCACAACGAAGCGCTGGCCGCTGGCAGGGTCGGTCGTCCAAGGCCGGGCAATGAGCGCACTGCGACCCGGTGACATCACCGACGAGATGATCCAGGCCATGGACACGGCCAAGCGGCAGGCCCTGCAGAAGGATCTCCGTGCCCTCGCCGCGAACATCCGCGCCGACGCCGAAGGCCGCTACGACAGCCCAGAGCCCAGGTAGCAGGCGGATCTGGTGGGGTCACTTGATTTTGATCGCCTTCACGTGTGCCGCCTTCCTCGGCTTGTATACGGTGCCCCGCTTGATCGATACCGTGGACCCGTTGACGTCGTAGAAAACGACGTCATTGTTGCCAGTGGTGATCTTTTTCACCCAGACGGAGTAGTAGTTGTACTTGCCGGCATTCGCGAAGCAGTCGGTGAAAGAACCGCCGAGTTCATCGTGCCCCTCGACCTTCAGGAAATGCTCCCCGGCCCGGCAGGTAACCTTGTTGATGGCGTAGGCGTTGCTGGCTGGTACGGCGACGGCAAGAACGGCGGCTGCAGCAACTACCGCGACAGCGGAGGATGCCATCGTCCTCATGCGAGTCATTCTTTTCTCCCCTAACGAGTGAGTGCCGAATTTTTCGGTTACACCACAAGTGCGTCTTCTCCCCGTGCACTTCCACCCAGGATCGCCCAAACACCCCCTACCGCGACAGCGCGATCTTCTTTGCCGTCTGAAACTAGTCACTGAATGCCTTAAAAGCGTTTACGAATAGTAGATAATCAGCTTGCCTTCGGCCGGAAATTGCGGGTTCTCGTTCAAAGTGCAACGGACGTGCGGACCTTTGTGCCCTCGCCGCGAACATCTACGCCGACGCCGAGGGCCGCTACGACAGCGCAGAGCCCGGGTAGAGAGCCGGGGCCGAGTGGACGCTGCTGCGGACCGAGAACAACGCCGGCCAGCTGACCGAGGGCAGGGCGAAGACAGCGCCGTCGACGGGCGTCAGGGTGCGTAGCCAGAGCAGTGGAAGCGACACACCACACCGGAATCGCCCGGCGGGCGCGGCCCGCCAGGGAGCGAGTCGCACAGCGCCCGGCCGCCGGGCCACCGCCCCAGCTCGGTGGCCAGGGCAACGCCGCGCTCGATCTCTTCCGGCCGCCAGCCCGTAATGTCGAGCAGCAGGCCGTCCAGCGGGCCGCCGACCATGGCGGCGTACGTCTGGTGCGGAAGCGGGCCGGGGTCGGGGTCCGCGGCCCTATACCCGGCCGCGCAGCAGCTGCTCGTCGCCCTCGTTCATCCGGCCAGCCTCCCGGCCGCCGCCGACAGCGGAAGGCCCGTGCCCGGAGAGACATGTCAGGTGGGCTTGTACTGGCCGGTCCGCTCAGCCCTGCGGCGCCCGCAGGGCGGGCGTCAGGCTCAGGGCAGACGGTCGCAGGCGGGCCAGTCGATGCGCACCCCACGGCGGACCCGTCCGTGCGGCTAGGCATCCGGAGGTTGCGGCTCGATGCGGAGCCCCGGCTGCGGCCACTCGAACGAGAGGAGCCGCGCCGAGGCATCGATGCGCAGGTCGACATACACCTGATAGACCAGTCCCCCTCGGGGCCACCTCTTCGTAGGGCGCCAGATCTGCCGTGCATGTACCTCACCGCGTTGCCACTACCCGGCTGACCACACCTGGAGGACCGGGCGGCCCGCGACTGGATAGATGGTCACCTCGGGCCAGGGACCGTCGCCGCTCGTGCTCCACGGCAGGGCCTGCTCCGGTTCCACCGGCTCCGTAGCATCCTCACTGCTCACCTAGCGAGCATACGCGCAGGTCCGGCCCCGGTTCTCTCACCGGAGCGCCGGGACCGGCCATCCGGATGGCACCTACGCCCGCTTGCGCGGACTGAGAGGCGGCCGCCGGTCGGCGAGGTCATGCAGTGGGCACGATGGTGACCCTGATCTGCCGGCCGTCGGCCGGGGGGGGAAGAGAGCCAGCGGCTCGCAGGGCGCCGGACCTGGACGCGATGTTCGTGGCCTCGGACCTGATGGCCCAGGGAGCGATCACGGCGTTGGAGCGGACCGGGCGCCGGATACCGCTGGACGTCGCCGTCGGCGGCTTCGACGACTCGCAGGCCGCTGCGCTGTCCCGGCCGAACCTGACGACGATCAGGCAGCCCTGGGACCGGATCAGCAGCGAGATGGTCCGGGTCCTCCTGGCCCGGATCGGCGGAGCCGACCCGGCGGCCGTCATCCTGCCCACCCAGGCGGTGCGGCGAGGGTCGGCCTGACCATGAGCGACCAGTCCACCGGACCCCAGGACGACTTCCCCCACGCCCCGGGCCGCCCGGCCCGCGGCGCGCTGCGGTAGGCGGGGAGTCACTGCCCCTGATCCGCGCGCACGGTCCCTTCAGCAGGCGATCACCGACCGCATCCGGCAAGGAAGAGGGATGCACCTCCTGCCCCCCCCATGTACACCCGGGCATTCATGGTTCGCGGCGTTCCACTATACATTTAACGTATACACGTGATGTATAGTGCTTCAGATGCCTGTCGGCCACACCCTCCTCGGGCTCCGGAAGTCCGGCTTCCGGCGCGGCCGGGACTCGAGGCGAACCTTCGTCGAGAAGTTCAGCCAAGGCCTGCCCGCGGCGCTGCGGGCGGGTTCGGTCCACCGGCCCGCAGGCAGCACACGAACTCGTCAACTTGGAGACATCTGATGCGTCAGCACCTGTCCTCACGTCCCGTCCGTTTCGTCGTCGCCGCGCTGGCGGCCGTCGGCCTGACCGCCGGCGCCGTCGGCCCCGCCACCGCCCTGGCCCACCCGGCGGAATCCGACGGGGTCGGCCAGTTCTGCGGCACCAATGACCTGAAGCTGTCGCTCACCACGAAGACCCAGGCGGGCGGCTACTTCCAGATCAAGGCCCAGGCCAAGCCCGGCATCACCTGCTACCTGGACGGCCTCTACCCCGCGGCGCACTTCGGCTCCTCGACCAAGGACCCGGTGCGGCACATCGAGCAGGCGGTCTCCGAGCCGGTGAAGCTCTCCGGCTCCCTCGCCGCCTATACCGGCATCAACCCGAAGAGCACCAACAACGACAAGGGCACGAAGCAGCGCACCCTGACCGTCGCCGTATTGAACTTCGAGTACAAGCCGGTGACCTTCACCCTCACCGAGGCCACCACTGTCGACAAGCCCGTCGCCACCAACTGGCACAGCAACCCCGCCGACGCTGTGCCCCCCGTGGCCTGACCGCCTCCGTAACGCTTAGTGCGGCGCTCGCCGCAGACACCGGGGTGTCTGCGGCGAGCGCCTGCCTGCACGGACGTGCGAGCCAGACCGGGACCGCATGCGAACCGAACCTGAGGGATCCCTTCCTCGCCACGCCGAGCCGGGCCCCAGGAAGCCCTGGGAGGCTCCGGGAGGTGCGCCTCGCGTACACCCAAGCCCCGGCAGCCGGGGGCTCTGCGCTTCGGTGTGCTCTCCGCGGCAGGGCGGAACCGCGCCACATCGCGGGGTCAGACCAGCCGGGAGTGATTGCCGGTCTGAGCCAGCAGTGACGTTCAAAGCGCCCGAGCTCGCCGCTCACCGGCTCCACGAGCCGTCATGCCGCGCCTTCGCAGCGGCCGCGTCGATATACACCGCAGGTATACACAGGGTGTACAGTGCTCCTCATGTCTATCGCCCACACCCTCCTCGGGCTCCTGGAGTCCGGCCCCCGACACGGCTACGACCTGAAGCGGACCTTCGACGAGAAGTTCGGCCAGGACCGCCCGCTGCACTACGGCCAGGTCTACTCGACGATGTCCCGGCTCCTGAAGAACGGGCTCGTCCAGGTCGACGGCGTTGAGAGCGAAGGAGGCCCCGAGCGCAAGCGGTACGCCATCACCGACGCCGGGATCACCGATGTCTCGCAGTGGCTCGCGCAGCCCGAGAAGCCGGAGCCCTACCTCCAGTCGACGCTCTACACCAAGGTCGTCCTCGCGCTGCTGACCGACCGCAGCGCGGCCGGCCTGCTGGACACCCAGCGCTCGGCGCATCTGCGGATGATGCGCATCCTCACCGACCGCAAGCGCCAGGGCGACCTCGCCGACCAGTTGATCTGCGACCACGCCCTGTTCCACCTCGAAGCCGATCTGCGCTGGCTGGAACTGACCGCCGCCCGCCTCGACCAGCTCGCCAAGGTGGTGGCTCCGTGATTCCCGAAGCTTCCCTCCTCGCCGCGCACGATCTGCGCAAGACCTACGGTTCGACGCCCGCCCTGGACGGCGCGTCGTTCTCCGTGCACCCCGGCGAGGTCGTCGCCGTCATGGGCCCCTCAGGCTCCGGCAAGTCGACCCTGCTGCATTGTCTGGCCGGGATCATCACGCCCGACTCCGGCACCATCACCTACGCGGGCCGCGAGCTGTCCGCGATGCCGGACGCCGAGCGCAGCGCCCTGCGCCGCAGCGACTTCGGCTTCGTGTTCCAGTTCGGCCAGCTCGTCCCCGAGCTCACCTGCCTGGAGAACGTGGCCCTGCCGCTGCGGCTCGACGGTGTGAAGCGCAAGGCCGCCGAGCGCACCGCGCGGGAGTGGATGGAGCGCCTGGAGGTCGACGGCCTCGGCGCCCAGCGGCCCGGCGAGGTCTCCGGCGGCCAGGGCCAGCGCGTCGCCGTGGCCCGCGCCCTGGCCGGCTCCCCGAAGGTGATCTTCGCGGACGAGCCGACGGGCGCGCTGGACTCCCTCAACGGCGAGCGGGTCATGGAACTGCTCACCCAGGCCGCCCGCACCACCAACGCCGCGGTGGTCCTGGTGACCCACGAGGCCCGGGTCGCCGCCTACTCCGACCGTGACGTCACCGTACGCGACGGCCGCGCCCGCGACCTGGAGCACTCCGCATGAACCTCCTCGACGAGAAGCGGCCCGCACCGCCCTCACACCCCTCACCGTCCGCCCGCACCACCACCGCCCTGCGGGACCTCGGCCTCGGCATACGCTTCGCGGCCGCCGGCGGCCGCGAGGGCTGGACCCGCACACTACTGACCGCCATCGGCGTCGGCCTGGGCGTGACCCTCCTCCTCCTCGCCTCCTCCATCCCCCACATGCTCGACGCCCGCAGCGCCCGGAGCGCGGCCCGCAGCGTGTCTGACACCTCCGGCATACAGCCCCCGGCCTCCGGCACCACAGTGCTGCGCCTGGACACCTCCTCCGATTACCGCGGCCAGGAGATCGACGGATATCTGATGCGCGCGGAAGGCGCGAACCCTGTGCTACCACCGGGCGTCGGCCGCTTCCCCGCGCCGGGCGAGATGGTGGTCTCCCCCGCCCTGCGGGAGCTGCTGGACTCCCCGGACGGCGAACTGCTGCGCGAGCGGCTGCCGTACGAGATCACCGGCACCATTGACGACGCGGGGCTGCGCGCGCCCAATGATCTCCTCTATTACGCGGGTAGCGACACCCTGACGAGGGACCAGGGGGCCCGACGCGTCAGCGATTACGGCAGGGCGGGTAAGAGCGAACCGCTCCAGCCGGTGCTGGTCGTCCTGCTCGTCATGGTCTGCGTCGTGCTGCTGATACCGGTCGGGATCTTCATCGCCACCGCGGTCCGCTTCGGCGGAGACCGCCGCGACCGGCGGCTGGCCGCCCTGCGCCTGGTCGGCGTGGACATCCGGTCGACCCGGCGGATCGCGGCCGGGGAGGCCCTGTTCGGCTCGCTGCTCGGACTGCTCGCCGGGGCGGGGTTCTTCCTGATCGCACGTCAGTTCGCCGACCTGGTCGAGATCAGGGGAATCATGGCTTTCCCTGGCGACCTGGTACCCGCGCCCTGGCTGGCGGCGCTGGTCGTGGTCGCGGTGCCGCTGACCGCCGTGCTGGTCACCCTGGGGGCGATGCGCTCGGTGGTGATCGAACCGCTCGGCGTCGTACGCCGGGGGCGCGAGCGGGGCCGCCGGCTGTGGTGGCGGCTTCCGGTACCACTGCTGGGTCTCGGGGTGCTCGGCCTGACCGGCCGGGTGACGGAGACCGAGCCGGTCGAGCCGTACCCGATCGCCCTGGGCGCCGTCCTGGTACTGGTCGGACTCGCCCTGCTGCTGCCCTGGCTGGTGGAGGCCTGTGTGAACCGGCTGCGCGGCGGCCCGGTGCCCTGGCAGCTCGCCACCCGCCGACTCCAGCTGGACAGCGGTGCGGCCTCCCGCGCCGTCAGCGGAGTCACCGTCGCCGTGGCCGGAGCCATCGCACTCCAGATGCTGTTCGCCGCGACGAGCGCGGATTTCGAGCGGGCGACCGGCCTGGACACCTCGAAGGCCCAGTTCGAGGCGTCCTCGGTAAACATCACCGGGGAGAACGCCGCAGCAGCCGTGGCGAAGCTCCGTGCGACCAGTGGCGTGGAGGCGGTGACCGGCTCGGTGACCGTCGATGCGTCCCGGCCCGGTGACTACGGATCCGACGATGTGCGACCCAGCACCACGCTGACCATCGGGACCTGCGACACCCTGCGCGAACTGGCCCGGATCGGCGCCTGTGCGGACGGCGACACGTTCGTCGCCCACCCCACCGACCAGGAAAGCGCGAAGTGGGTGGACAAGACCGCCCGCAAGGGCGGCTCGGTCCAGGTCGGGGAAACTTCCGGCACCGCACCCCTCCTCTGGACACTGCCGGCCGATTCCCCGACCGTCCAGGTCCGCCCCGACGAGCTGGGCGGAGAGCACGAGGGAATCATGGCGACCCCCGGGGCGATGGGCACCGTAACGGTCCGCGGGGCGACGTTCCAGGCGCTGATCCGTGTCGACGAAACCGTGCCCGATGTCGCCGAGTACGTACGGAACACCGCTGCACGGCTCGACCCGGGCATGGAACTCTTCGCCTGGGAGGAGATCGAGCAGGACCGGCAGTACGCGGATATCCGCACGGGCCTCATGGTGGGCGCGACCCTCGTGTTGCTGGTGATCGCCGCCTCGATGCTGGTCTCGCAACTGGAGCAACTGCGCGAACGACGACGGCTGCTGTCCGCGCTGGCCGCCTTCGGTACCCGGCGAGCCACGCTCGGCTGGTCGGTACTCTGGCAGACCGCTGTACCGGTGACACTCGGCCTGACGGTCGCGGTCGCGGGCGGCCTGGGGCTCGGCTGGACGCTGACCTGGATGATCAGCAAGTCAGTGGCCGACTGGTGGGTGTTCTGGCCGATGCTGGGAGCCGGAGGCACGCTGATCATGCTGGTCACCTTGGTGTCACTGCCTCCGCTGTGGCGACTGATGCGCCAGGACGGCCTGCGCACCGAGTGACCGCTCTATGTCCGCACCTGCGGTCACTACGGCAACGGCAACCTGGGCATAGCACACGGACCAGCCCCTGCAGGTGGCGCGACGGCTACTCCCGTGGAACACCAGAGAGCAACGCCCCCGGCGCGGTAAACGGTACGCGCCCCTCCGCCCGGGTGGCGCCGTCCTCATACTCGGTTCGTTCCTCAGGGTGTCGCTGCGCGCGAGTGGTCGGATGCGCCGGACGCGCGCAGGTCCGCGTCATCAATGCCGGCCATGACGCGATTCACGCGACGTCCCCGGGCCCGGACAGCGTGCGACTCCTGGCGTGAGCACGGTCAACAGGATCGATCAACCTCATCGCGCCTGCTGTTGCGAGGGGAGGCATCGGTGTCGCGGTCAAGCCATGCCACGACGAGGAGCATGAGGCCCACGGCGAGGCTGACACCGGAGTTGACCGACAGGTCGGAAATGGTCATGCCGATCGCGTGACCCCAATGGACGATCTGAGCCATCGCATCCCAGAAGATGTACATCAACGCGTTGATGACGATGATCTTCCGGCGGTCGGCGGCCCGCCCGAGGCTCATCGCGACGACTGTGACGGCGATGATGAGCACGTGATAGCCGGCTATCGCGAACCACAGGAAATGCCGGGTGGGGTTCATCTCACCCCCGCGATAAGCGCTGTCCACCATCTCGGGCGCGAGACTGAGCACGGCGGTCTGAACCACGTTGAAGGCGATATATACCCAAAGGGTGACACGCAGTGAGAGTTTCATGTGATCATGATGCCAGCGCGAGGTAATCGGTCTGCGCGCGAAGCAGGAGAAGGTCCCTCGAATGAGCGTGGCGATGGGCACGGGGCCTGCCCTGCATTCGGCACAGCACGAACCTGCGGTCGGCCCTGCGACGCCCGCGGCTTCGCTCATCTCGTGCGGGAGCGGCGGGATGACAGTCGCCCTCCGGCTGCCGCACTTCGGCGCGGTCGGCGTTGCTCTCCTGTGTGCCCGAAGGGTCCGGTCCTCCACGCGGGGAGCGTGGCGGGGCCTGCCCCACTGGAAAGAACCTCTCGCGCAGCCAGGCCCCCGGCTCGGAGTGGGCCCTCAGCGATCTCTTCATTCATGGCGGCGCGGCTCGGAGGAGTTCACCGCCCCATGCGGGCGCACCGGCACTCGTCGGTCGTATGGTTCAGGCAGATCGAAGTGGTGCCCCGGAGGCCGTTCACGCGGCTCCGGGGCACCACTGGACCGTCCCGGCGGAAGGTTCGCGGGCCGGATGCTACTTGTCGGAATTCCCTTCGCCCGTGGCGCTTTCCGGCGCGAGGGGCTTGGTCGGCTTGGCGCCGTCCATGTTGCTCAGCTCCTCCTCGGTCAGCTTGCGGATGTCCAGACCGTTCTCGGTGCGCTGGACGGAAATGCCCTCGGGCTTGTCGCCGTCCTTCTCCGACGTGGTCTGGCGGGTGGACTGCTTGGTCGGCTTGAAGCCTTCGGAGCCGTCACCGGCGCCCGAGAACGCACCCGCCGAGGTGGCCGCACCTGCCGTCAGACCGAGCGCCAAGATGGCCGCCGTGGCGTAGCCGATGACCCGGTTCTTGTTCATGAATTACTCCTGATGGAAGAGATGGGGCAGAGAACGACGGAAGGAGGTTGGCTTTCACCGATTCGCTCACTTTCCGGTGAAACCGCCGACCCGGATTCCCGCCGTGCTCGGTGAACTCATCTCATCCCACTGGGGTGTTCAGCGCGATAAGCATACGAGGGAAGTCACCGGCCCCTCTCTTATCTCCTTGGCACACGCAGCGAGGTCCGGGAGACGTTCCGGCTCTGCCAGGAGAAGTCGACCGTGATCCTGAGACCGCCGTCAGGCCCCGGCTCGGCACGGGGATCGGTGCCGTGCGCCCGAGCGATGGAGCGGACGATGGAGAGGCCCAGACCGTGGCCTGCGGTGCTGGTGCGGTCCTGCCCGAGACGCCGGAACGGCTCGAAGAGACCCTCAATGTGCTCGGGATCGACGGGCGTGCCGGTGTTGGTGACGATGAGTCTCGCACCGTCCAGCGTCACGTCAACCCGTCCACCGGGCCGGTTGTACCGAAGCGCGTTGCTCGCCAGGTTGGAGATGAGATGGCGCAACAGCACCGGCTCGCCGCTCACCCGTAGGGGAGCGTCGAACTTCGTGTGCACGATGATCCCCCTCTCCTCGGCGACCTCGCGCAGCTCGGTCATGGCCGCGGTGGTCAGCTCGGCCAGATCCACCTTCTCCGTGCGCTCCAATCCGCGGTCACTGCGGGCCAGAAGCAGCAGCGCGGTGATGAGCTGCTGGGCCTCGCGGTTCGTGGTGAGGAGGTCGTCCCGGGTCTCGGCGAGGTCGTCCGGGAGCGGACCGGCGAGCCCGACCTCGATACTGGCACGCTGCGCGGCGAGCGGGGTACGCAACTCGTGGGAGGCGTTGGCGACGAAGCGGCGCTGGCTGTCGAAGGAGCGCTGGAGCCGGTCCAACATGGAGTCGAAGGCATCGGCGAGCCGGTGCAGTTCGTCGTCGGGGCCGGTCAGCCCGAGCCGGCGGTCCAAGCTCTGCTCACTCATCCGCAGCGCCGTCTCGGTCACCGCGGAGATGGGACGCAGTGCGCGGCCGGCCAGCCACCGCCCGGTCAGCGCCGCGACGACGGTCATGAGGACCAGGCCGATGACGGACCAGAGAAGCATCTGGTGGAGCGCCGCAGTCTGCACGGTGTGCGCGGTCTCCCTGACCAGGGCGAACGCATCGCCCCTCATGCCCTCCACCGCGTTGGGGGCACCCTGGCCCTTAGGGGCCGGGTCGAGCGCCGACCCCTCGCTGGCTGTCTGTTTCCACGGCCCGGTCGACGAGGGCGTGGACTCCAGACCCAGCGGGACCTTGCTGACAGAGATGTCGGCGGTCTTGCCCTCCGTGCCATGGCGCGCCAGCAGGACGACGAACGTCAGCAGCGAGGCGCCGGTGAGCAGAAAGAGACCGCCGAAGGAGAGCGCCAGCCGGGAGCGGAACGGGATACGGGAGAGCGAGAGGCCGCCGACAAGGCGAGGAGGCCTACGGAGCATGCAGCAGGTGACTTTCATGGGGTGAGGCGGTAGCCGCGTCCGGTGTCGACGGCGATGGTGCCGGGGACGCCGAGCTTCCGGCGCAGCCTGCTGACAGTGGCACGAACGGCGCTCGTACGCGGGTCGAGGTTCTCGTCCCAGACCGTCCGCAACAGGTCCTGATGGGAAACGGCCTCACCGCGGAATTTCAGCAGCAGTTCGAGGACGTCGAACTCCCGGGGCGTGAGATCGACGGGACGCCCGTCGGCCGACACCTCGCGGCGTGCGCGGTCGAGCCGGATGCCGGCGTACCGCAGCACGGCGTCCGGCGGTTTGGGCGCACGGCGGTACAAGGTACGGATACGGGCGACGAGTTCGGCGAAGTCGAAAGGCTTGGCCAGGTAGTCGTCGGTGCCGAGTTCGGTCAGACCGTAGACCTTGTCCTCGGTTCCGCCGGCCGCCGTGAGCATCAGGATCCGGGGACGCTCCGCCAGGGGGGCCAAACGCCGACATACCTCGTCGCCCGTCATCACCGGCAGGTCGCGGTCGAGAACGAGCACGTCATAAGCGGTCACCAAGCACATACGTTCAGCCTCGTCACCGGTGGCCGCGACATCGACGGCGATCGACTCACGGCGTAACCCCTTGGCAATCGTACGGGCCAGCACACGGTGGTCTTCAGCTACCAGAACCCTCATGGCCCTCATGAAAGCAGCCGAACGATTACAGGCGGATAAGCGCTTTAGGACAAACGAGCAGAGGCAGGCTCCTCCCTCTACGTGCGCAGCCGCTCAGACCTTCAACCGCACCTCGCCCGGGAAGCCGGTGCGACCAGCATGTCATCGCATGCTGTGCCGCACGGGTTCGCTGACGTGACCGCCGACCAGCACTCACCGCGTCGAGGGAGGTGCAACCCCTCCGTCTTCGGGGCCTCCGATGGCTGCCCGCCGGGGGCGTTCAGATGCCCTTCCACGGCGATCGTCTCCAGCGGTCGCAGCGCCACCGCGACAGCCCACACGATGGTCTCCTGCTCGACCGCGTTCTCCCTACGTTAAGGGGGTTGCGGCGTGGGAGCAGTCGCAGGGTTGGCGTGAGGCGCGTGACCATGTGGTGCGGCTGCAGGCCCTGGTCGCCGCACGCCGCGCCTCGACGCAGCACCTACTGACCAAACGGCTGGTGACGCAGTTCGCGCACGTGGCCATCGAAGATCTGCGGGTGAAGAACATGACCCGCAGCGCGAAGGGAACCCTCGATACGCCGGGCCGGGGCGTGAGGGCCAAATCGGGGCTGAACCGGGCGGTCCTGGACGTCGGCTTCGGCGAGATCCGGCGGCAGCTGGAGTACAAGGCCCCCCTCCACGGTGTGCGGCTGAGCGTGGTGAACCCCGCCTACACCTCGCAGACCTGCCATCGGTGCGGGCATGTGGACGCTAAGAGCCGCCGCTCACGCGACCTGTTCACCTGCACCAGCTGCTGCCACAGTACACACGCCGACATCGGCGCCGCCATCAACATCAAGCACCGCGCCCTAGAAGCTCTGGAGCAGGAAGCGGATCGCCCTCGA